>NZ_JAGYGI010000011.1:0-203806 GCF_019947365.1 Pseudomonas sp. GL-R-26
GTGGCTCGATGTCGTAGAGCAGGTCGATACGCCCGGAAACCGGGGTCCAGCCCAGGCTCACCGAGAAGAACATGATCAGGATCAGGCCCCACCAGAAGATCGGCATCGAGTATCCCGCCAGGGAGACACCCATCACCCCATGGTCGAACAGGGATCCTCGCTTGAGTGCCGCGATCACCCCGGCCAAGAGGCCCAGGACACCGGCGAACAACAGCGCGGCCGAGGACAGTTCCAGGGTCGCGGGGAATAGGGAGGTGAATTCGCTCCACACGCTTTCACGGGTTCGCAGGGATTCCCCGAGATCGCCGTGGGCCAGTTTGCCGATGTAATCCAGGTACTGGGCATACAGGGGTTTGTTCAGACCTAGGCGTTCCATTGCCTGAGCGTGCATTTGCGGGTCGACTCTGCGTTCGCCCATCATGACTTCTACGGGGTCGCCAGGGATCATGCGAATCAACGCGAAAGTCAGCAAGGTGATGCCGAAAAACGTGGGGATCAGTAACCCCAGTCGGCGGGCAATAAAACTCAGCATTTGGGTTTATCACTCCTTATTATTTTTGTAATGCCGGTCAGCGTGCTGGCCGTTCCCACCAGTTTTGGCCGCGTGGGTAAAGGCTCCGGCTCGACGTTTCCCGGTGTGGCGCTTGATTGTATTCGTTGTCGCAGGTGAGAAAGTCCTCACCGGTCTGGCGCCGGCTCGAGGAAGGGGAAAGGGGCCCTTGGCCGGCCCCTGTCGCTCACTGTTTGTTGTAGACGCCGTAGAAGCTGCTGAGTCCGAAGGGGCTGATCTGGAAGTCCTGCACACTGGTGCGCATCGGCTGGTAGACCGTGGAGTGGGCGATCGGGGTCATCGGCACCTGCGCTTTGAGGACATGCTGCGCTTCTTTGTACAGCGCGGTGCGCTTTTCCACATCGGCGGTGGCCTCGGCGGCGTTTACCAGTTTGTCGTAGCCAGCATCGCACCACTTGGAGAAGTTGTTGCCGTTGACCGCGTTACAGGTGTAGAGGGTGCCCAGCCAGTTGTCCGGGTCACCGTTGTCGCCAGTGAAGCCGATCAGCATGGCGTCGTGCTCGCCGGCGTGGCCGCGCTTGATGTACTCGCCCCATTCGTAGCTGACGATGTTGGCCTTGATGCCGATTTTGGCCCAGTCGGCCTGGAGCATTTCGGCCATCAGCTTGGCGTTGGGGTTGTAGGGGCGCTGCACCGGCATAGCCCAGAGGGTGATTTCTGTGCCTTCTTTCACGCCTGCAGCCTTCAGCAGCGCCTTGGCTTTTTCCGGGTTGTAGCCGGCGTCCTTGATGGTCTCGTCGTAGGACCATTGGGTCGGCGGCAGGCCGTTGACGGCCAACTGGCCGGCGCCCTGGTAAACGGCGTCGATGATGGCTTTCTTGTTTACCGCCATGTCTAGCGCCTGGCGTACTTCGAGCTTGTCGAACGGCTTGCGGGTGAAGTTGTAGGCGATGTAGCCAAGGTTGAAGCCTGGTTGACTAGGCATCTTGATGTTCTTGTCTTCCTGCAGCGGCTTGATATCGGCCGGGCGCGGGAAGGAGGTGATCTGGCATTCGTTCTTTTTCAGCTTTTGCATGCGCACCGAGGCGTCGGTGGTGATGGCGAAGATCAGATTGTCGATCTTCACGTCTTCAGGCTTCCAGTAATCCTTGTTGCCCTTGTAGCGAATCTGGGCGTCTTTCTGGTACTTGCTGAACACGAACGGGCCAGTGCCGATCGGCTTTTGGTTGATGTCCTGGGCCTTGCCTTCCTTGAGCAACTGGTCGGTGTATTCGGCCGACTGGATCGAGGCGAAGCTCATGGCCAGGTTCTGGATGAAGGCTGCGTCGACACCCTTGAGGGTGAACTTGACGGTATGGTCGTCGACTTTTTCGACCTTGGTGATGTTTTCGTTCATCCCCATGTCGGTGAAGTAGGGGAATTCGGTGGGGTAGGCCTTGCGGAACGGCATGTCCTTGTCGAGCATGCGGTTGAAGGTGAACAGCACGTCGTCGGCGTTGAAGTCGCGGGTCGGCTTGAAGTAGTCGGTGGTGTGGAACTTGACCCCGTCACGCAGGTGGAAGGTGTAGGTCAGGCCATCGGGAGAAACGTCCCAGCTGGTTGCCAGTCCCGGGATGACCTTGGTGCCGCCACGTTCGAACTGCGAGAGACGGTTGAATACGGTTTCGGCTGAGGCGTCGAAGTCGGTCCCGGTGGTGTATTGGCCTGGGTCGAAGCCAGCTGGGCTGCCTTCGGAGCAGAACACCAGGTTGCTGGCGGCGTGGGTGAGGCCGGAACCGAGGATCAGGCCGGCGGCGATCATAGTCTTGAACGTGGCTTTTTTGCGCATGCGAACCTCATTGTTGTTATTTTTGAGGGCGGCAGATCAGGTAGACCATTCCTGGGGGGATGCACCTGACCCTGCGGCTTTATGGGCGGTAGGCTGCCCGTCATTTACGAGCAGGCAGCCGAAGGCCGTCGTCATGGCTCGGGCGGTAGCGCTGAAGGGAAGAGGGGTGCTCGCGCCGCCGTCGGCCGAGGCAAAAATTAAGTCAATCTAAAATTAATTTCAACTTAAATTCAGTGATACTTACTTTTTGAAGGCGGCCGATCAGGCCGTGGGGTGATCGTCGAGCAGGCCCCCCATGGTGGTAACGACCAGCACTTCGGCAACTTCGTCGCCAGAATTGGCAATGGAATGCTGCTTGGTGGAGTCGAAATGCACCGATCCCCCCGGGCCGAGCGGGTAGGTGTGGCCTTCGATGGTGTAGACGATTTGCCCGGAGAGCACATAGGTAAACTCTGCGCCTTCGTGGGAGATGAGCTCGGACTGGTAGCCCACCGCCATGGTCATCTTCATCGCGTTGATCAGGTTGCCGGGGAAGTTGCTGGACAGGCGCTCGTAGACCAGTGGCTGGCTGCCGATGGAGTACCGTACGCGCAGGCCCTGGTGGGAGTCGGGCTGGGGCTGGGCGGGCTGGTCGAACAGGGTGTTGAGCGGAATGCCCAAGGCATTTGCGATTCTCGCCAGCGAGGAGATGGACACGCCAGTGAGGTTACGCTCCGCCTGGGACAGGAAGCTGGCTGTGAGGCCTGTTTCAGTGGCGACTTGGTTCAGGGTCTTGTTGGCGGCACGGCGGTGGCGGCGCAGCCGTTCCCCGATCTGTTCTGCGGTCATTGGCGTGGCTCGTGTTCTGAAAGGCGCCAGTATAGCGGGCAGCGCATTGTCGAAAAGGCTTTTCGCCTGATTGAAATTAAGTGGAGCTGAAAATACGTATTGACGCATTTTTAAGTCAGGCTTAAATTTCGAGCACTGCAACATAACTCAGGAGAATGAGATGACAGTGGGTGTAGGTGGCAAAACTCCGGAACAGGCGCTGGCCGGCCTGGCGAAGATGACCGCGGGCATGCAGCCCATCGGCCTCGACGAATACCAGTCACGCATTGCCAAGGCCCAGGGCCTGATGCGAGAGCAGGGCATCGCCGCCCTCTACCTGAACGCTGGCAGCAACCTGTACTACTTCACCGGGGTGAAGTGGAGCCCGAGCGAACGCATGGTCGGCGCCGTGCTGCCCGCCAACGGCCCGCTGGCCTATATCGCCCCGGCATTCGAAGAGGGCACCATCCGTGACTTCCGCGAGGTGGATGGGGTTATCCATGGTTGGCATGAGCATGAGAGTCCCTACCGCCTGCTGCTCGACATGCTCGCAGGAATGGGCATCGCCGCCAACGCAGTGGTGGGACTGTGCCCATCCCTGGCGTTCTTCATGTTCGACGCAATCCGCCGCCTCGGATCGGGCTTCGAGTTCGTAGACGCTTCTTGCGTGATAAACCTGTGTCGCTATCACAAGTCCGCTACAGAATTGGCGCTGATGCAGCGCGCCAAAGACATGACCTTGCAAGTGCAAAAGGCTGCCGCCAGCATCCTGCGCGCAGGCATCAGCACCACCGAGGTTGCCGAGTTCATCCGCGAGGCGCACCGCAAGGTGGGCGCGCCGGGTTCGACCTTCTGCATCGTGCTGTTCGGCGAGGCCAGCGCCTTTCCCCATGGGGTGAAGCACGCGCAGGTGCTCAAGGACGGCGACATGGTGCTGATCGACACGGGCTGCCTGCTCCACGGCTACCAGTCGGATATCACTCGCAGTTACGTGTTCGGCACCCCGAGCGACCGCCAGCGCGCCATGTGGAACCTGGAAAAGGCCGCCCAACAGGCCGCCTTCGACGCCGCGCGCCTGGGCGAACCCTGCCTGGTGGTGGATGCCGCCGCGCGGCTTAGCCTGGAAGCCGCCGGCCTCGGCCCGGACTACCAGTTACCCGGCTTGCCGCACCGCACCGGACATGGCATCGGCCTGGACATTCACGAGGGACCCTACCTGGTGCGTGGTGACCAGACGCCGCTGGCCGAGGGCATGTGCTTCTCCAATGAGCCGATGATTTGCGTGCCGGGCGAGTTCGGCATTCGCCTGGAGGATCATTTCTACATGACCGCCACTGGCCCGCGCTGGTTTACCGAGCCGAGCTATTCCGTAGACGACCCGTTCGGGTTGGAGGCCTGAGGGCAGGCGATTGTCCGAGGTGGCCAGCCATTCAAGAGGACTTGAGGTGGATTGCACGCAGCCTTTTTAGAACAACCGCATGCGAAGCAAATGTCCTGATTTTGCCTTATCCCGGCATGACCCCATCTTCATTCGAAGCTGTGTGCCGGTGAGGCAGGTATGCCAAACGACGGAGTTATCTGTCAGGGTCCGGTAGCGATCGCGATCGGGCCTGGCATTGATGATAGGGCTCTCAAACCGCCACTCAATGACATCAGCGACGTCAGCAAAAACAATCCCATCGGCATTTTTGATGGGAAAGTTTCAAATTCATGGAGTCACAAGGGTGCAGAGGAAGAAGCGTGATGGATTCACTGATACTTGATTTAACATAATATACATTACACGCAATACGATATTGCCAGATTGACCCCGACACACACAGATCTTGAAGCAAGCAACCACCTCATCCTCGCGTCAGCTTTCCGATCAATGCCCAATGCTCAGGAAACTGTTGCCCAAGCTTTTGCCGGTCACCCATTTCCATATCCGCGAAATCAAAGCCTGGCGAAACCGCTTCACTGATCAAACCGAATCCTGCTGCGCCGTGCATCACCTGCGAAGCTTTCCAGATGCCACCGGGCACGTGCAGTTGCAAGCATTGTCCGGCGAGAACGTCGTGACCCATCACGATGGTTTTCAATGTGCCGTCTGGAAAAATCAGCGTGTACTGAATCGGATCGCCCAGATGATAGTAATGAACGATGTCTGACTGGTTCAGATGGAAATGACCGATTGGAGCGTCCTGGGTCAACAGATAGTAAATCGACGTCATGCAATGTCGTTGGCCAGCGGACTTCAGGATCATGTTCTGGTCGTCCGATTGGAAGGTTCTGCGAAAGAAACCGCCTTCGATATGAGGCTCAAAACCCAGGGTTTTGATCAGCTCTGCAATTTTCGGGGTGCTTTGAGTCATTTTGTCTCCCTGCTTTTAAATCGTGACTTTATTGGCATAATCGAAGCACTTGACAACATAACTCGACTAAATAGTGCTTTAGTCGAGTTGGCTTTTATCCTTGCCCCGCACCCTGTCCTGCCATTTTACTCGCCCGGTTATCAATCGCCGACCGTTTGCTGCGCCCGCCAGTTTCTCGGAGAAAACCCGGTCCATTGCTTGAAATGGCGACTGAACACCGAGACGTCGGCATACCCAAGATTCAACGCCAGATCGGTGATGCTGGTTTTGTCTCGCAGCAGGTTTTGCTTGGCGATTTCCAGACGGGTTTCCTGTAGCAGTTGACTGAAACGGCTGCCTTCGGCTTGCAAGCGCTTCTGCAGGACCCGCGGTTGCAGACCCAGTGAGTTGCTCACCGCCTCGATACTGCACTCGCCCGTGTGCAAGAGTCCGCCGATCAAATGACAGACCTGGGCCTTGAGGTTGTCCGGGTACTGGTTCTTGAGCAGTTGCATACGATGCAACAGGTGTGTGCGCATCAGTTCTTCATTGGCCCGGGGTGAGCGCTTGAGGAACTCCAGAGGTTCGCAATAAAGCAAGTTTTGCTCCTCTGAAGTCAACTGGAACTTCGAAGTCCATGGCAGAAATCCGAACGACTTCCCTCCCCTCAGTCTCAGCTAAGTTTCGGTCCGTATCGTCTCCCTTGCGCAACTTCGGCGCTGCTCAGGAGAGGCAACCCGCCCATGAACCCCCTTACAGCCGGATGGCTCAACAAAGTACCCGAGGTGACGCTGTCATTCTGGGTGATCAAGATCCTGTCCACGACGGTGGGTGAAACCGGCGCGGACTTCCTCGCTGTCGATGCCGGCCTCGGCCTGGGCTGGACCAGCCTTGGCATGGCGACATTGCTGGCCATCGCACTGTTCATACAGATGCGCAAGACCGCCTGTTCGCCCGGGACCTACTGGCTGACCGTGGTGCTGGTAAGCATCGTCGGGACCCAGCTCACCGACATCCTGACCGACGTCCTCGACGTCAGCCTGTACACCAGCACCGCGGTGTTTTCTGTCCTGCTGGCACTGAATTTTCTGGTCTGGTACCGGATGGAGCACAACCTGTCGATCCGCGAGATCGTCACCCCGCGCCGGGAATGGTTCTACTGGACGACCGTGCTCTGCACCTTTGCGCTCGGCACGGCGGCCGGTGACCTGGCCACCGAGGCACTGGGCCTGGGCTTCACCCTCGGCGCCGTGATTTTCGCCGCGCTGCTCGCCGCGACCCTGGTGGCCTGGCGCCTGGGTGCCAATGTGGTACTGGCCTTCTGGATCGCCTACATCCTTACCCGTCCGTTCGGTGCATCTCTGGGCGATTTGCTGACCCAGTCCAAGACCTACGGTGGCCTCGGCATGGGTGCGACTTGGACCAGCGCGATCTTCCTGTGCGTCATCGTCCTGCTGGTTGCTGTCGCGCAGATGAGCGTCGGCAACCGCAATTCCGTCACTGAGTAACCTTTTCAATAGTTCATCAAGGAATCGTCATGCGCACTTTTCAAAACATCATTCGCCACGTCGCCATTGTCTCGTCGATCTTCCTCCTCAGCATTGCTGCCGGCTGCTCGAAACCTGCCGACAAGCCTGCTGCGGGTAGCCAATCCGGTGCAATGAGTGCACAACCCCAATCTGGTTCAAAACTGGGTGACCTGTCCGAGTTCCGCACCATCGCCGCCGACGTTGCCGCTATCGTCGATAAAAACGACCTGCCGGGCGCGAAGGCCCGCATCAAGGACCTGGAGAGCGCCTGGGACTCGGCCGAAGCCGGCATCAAGCCGCGCGCCGCGAGCGACTGGCATGTCGTGGACAAGGCCATCGACCGCGCGCTCGACACGTTGCGTGCCAGCAATCCGCAACTGAACGACTGCAAGGCCCGCATGGACGAGCTGATGAAGGCCTTCGATTCGATGAAAGGCGCGTAATAACCGGGCGGACAAACGCCGGTACAGGTGCTTCAATACAGGCGCGACGGTCATGACCGCCGCGCCTTTTTTTAGGAGCGGGACATGCGCATATTGCTGGTCGAAGATGACCCGATGATCGGGGACGCCATCCAGGGCGCACTGAGTGATGCGAGCTACGCCACCGACTGGGTGAAAAACGGCCTGACCGCACTCTCGGCGCTGGAAACCCAGCCCTATGACTTGGTGCTGCTGGACCTCGGGCTGCCAGGCAAGGATGGGCTGGATGTGCTCGACAGCATTCGCGGCCGCAACAACCCGGTGCCGCTGCTGATCATCACCGCCCGGGACAGCCTCGACGACCGCCTGCGCGGCCTTGACGGTGGCGCCGACGATTACTTGCTCAAACCCTTCGACATGGCCGAACTGTTGGCCCGCATGCGCGCCGTGCTGCGCCGCAAAGGCGGCAGCGCCCAGTCATTGCTCGACAACGGCGTGGTGGCACTGGACCTAGTGTCGAAACAGGCCAGCACGGCCGATAACCCCGGTGTGCAACTGTCCAGCCGCGAGTTCGCCCTGTTGCAGGCGCTGTTGATCCGCCCGGGGGCGATCCTCTCGCGCAGCGAACTCGAAGACCGCCTCTACGGCTGGGGTAATGAAGTGGAAAGCAACGCCGTGGAGTTTCTGATTCATTCGCTGCGACGCAAGTTGGGCAACCAGGTCATCAAGAACGTCAGGGGTATGGGATGGATGGTTTCAAAAAGCGCTTGAGCGACTCGGTCCAGGTACGGCTGTCGGTCGCACTGTCGCTGGCCATCCTGATCGTTGCGGTGCTGGCCGGGATATTTGCGTTCGTCTCGGCCCTCGACGAAGCCCACGAAATGCAGGACGAAACCCTGCGTCATGTGGCGGTCCTGTTCGATCGACAACGGATGACACTGCACTACCCCGCCGCTGAAAAAATCGCCGGTGACGACGAAGAATCGAGGGTCATCGTGCAATACCTGGCTGACAGCAACAAAGCCGTCGGCAACAACGACGACAGCGTCCTGCCACTGCCCTTCCCCACGACGCTGGCCGATGGTCTGTCGACCTTGAACATCGCGGGCGAAGACTTTCGCGCGCTGGTCCGCACCACCGCCCGGGGCGAGCGCATCGTCGTCGCCCAAGAGACGGGGGTTCGCGACAAGGAGGCACGTGAGAGCGCCTGGCGCAGCCTGCTGCCGTTTCTCATTCTGTTTCCTGTGCTGTTGCTGGTGGTGAGCGATCTGGTGCACAAGCTGTTTCGTCCCATCGCCACCCTCTCCGATGACATAGACCGACGCGACAAACAGGCCCTGCACCCGATCGACGAACACCATCTGCCCACCGAGATCCGCCCTTTCGTCGTGGCCATCAATCGCTTGCTGGCACGGGTTGCGCAATCCATGGAAACCCAGCGCCGCTTCATCGCCGACGCTGCCCACGAACTGCGCTCGCCCATGACCGCCCTGTCGCTGCAAGCCGAGCGACTGAAAGCCACGCCCATGCCGACACAAGCCGTCGAACGCCTGCTGCCGTTGTCCCGCGGCATCGAGCGCAGCAGAAAGCTGATTGATCAGTTGCTGGCCCTGGCCGCCGCGCAATCGAATTCAGAGCGGCCGCAGACCACGGTTTCGGTCCTTGCGGTCTATCGGCGGGTGCTGGAGGACCTGTTGCCCTTGGCGGAACGCAAGAGCATCGACATCGGCGTTGAAAGTACCGAAGACGTGCAGGTCGTCATCAACGAAATGGACCTGCTGATCCTGATCAAGAATCTGGTGGACAACGCGATTCGCTACACCCCAAGTGGCGGACGCGTCGACCTGTCGGTGGAGCAGGCGCAGGACACCGTGATCCTTCAGGTCAAGGATTCCGGCCCTGGTATTACGGCCGACGAGCAGATGCGCGTGTTTGACCCGTTCTATCGCAGCGTGGGAACAGAGGAAGCAGGCTCCGGGTTGGGCTTGTCCATCGTCAACGCCATCGCCGAGCGTACGGGGGCTCGGGTGCGCCTGGGTTTCTCGGATGAGACGAACAAGCGCGGGTTATGTGTCTCGGTCGAGTTGCAAAGAGGCTCAGGCTAAATCCCTATGTATCACAGTGTGTCAGCGCGACCTCTCGATACACTGACTTTCATCCGGCCGGCGATTCGACACAGGCCGGATACGTTGCCGCGTTTCAATGCAAGCAAGGTTTGAAGGGGCACAGACCGGCCCCCTGACCCATGGCTGGTAATGGAGACATCCCATGAAGAAGGCACTGCACAACAGCAAAACCAGCAACACTCGCCGCCACCTGGTCGGCCCTTCGATCCTCGCGCTGACACTGTTTGGCGTGCTCGGCGCGGCCCACGCGCAAACGGCCGCCACCGCGCAGCCAGCGGCGACCCCTGCCGCGACCACGCAGGCGGCGCCCTTGCCCTTCGGCCCACTCAAGCATGTCAACGCCGGACTGCTGAACGTGGCGTACGCCGAAACTGGCCCGGCCAACGGGCCGGTGGTGATCCTGCTGCACGGCTGGCCGTACGACATTCACAGTTATGACGAGGTCGCGCCGTTGTTGGCCGCCAAGGGCTATCGGGTGCTGATGCCCTATGCGCGCGGCTATGGCGATACGCGTTTCCTGTCCGTAGAAACCGAGCGCAATGGCCAGCCGGCTGCGTTGGCCAGTGATGTCATCGACTTTATGGATGCCCTGAAGATCAAACAAGCGGTGCTCGGTGGTTATGACTGGGGGGCGCGTTCGGCCGATATTGTCTCGGCGCTGTGGCCGGAGCGGGTCAAGGCACTGGTCTCGGTCAGCGGTTATCTGATCGGCAACCAGGCAGCCGGCAAGAACCCGCTGCCCCCCAAGGCGGAATTGCAGTGGTGGTATCAGTTCTACTTCGCCACTGACCGCGGACGCGCCGGTTACGAGAGAAACACCCATGACTTCGCCAAGCTGATCTGGCAACTGGCTTCGCCGAAATGGGCGTTCGATGACGCCACCTTTGACCGCAGCGCCAAGGCACTGGACAACCCCGACCATGTCGACATCACCGTGTTCAACTACCGCTGGCGCCTGGGCTTGGTCCAGGGTGAAAGCCGATACGAAGCGCTGGAGCAGAAACTGGCCACGGCGCCGTCCATCAGCGTGCCGACCATTACCCTTGAAGGCGATGCCAACGGCGCACCGCACCCGGCTCCTGAGGACTATGCCAAGCGCTTCACCGGCAAATACCAGTTCCGGCTGATCACCGGCGGCATCGGCCACAACCTGCCGCAGGAAGATCCGCAGGCGTTCGCAAAGGCGGTGATTGATGCCGATCATCTTTGAGGTCCATCTGACGTCCTCGCGCCTGCGCTGAACAGCTGCCGGCACAAAAGCGGCTCGTTTCACTCAACGGGCCGTTTTTGTGCGCGCCGTGAAGCTGAAGTGTGTCGTGATCGACGATTATTCACCATGTGCATCAACAACATCGGGATAAAGATGGGCTATCTTGTCAGCAACTCACCTGCATCAGGTGACTGCCAACAAGTAAGGACGCTTCATGAATCGTTTGCCCCGGCGCCACGCCCTCTTCGCCTTGACTTTCGCCAGTACGCTCACAGCCGCAGCCCTGTTGAGTACTCCGGGTTACGCAGCGCAAGCCACTGGCGCCGCTCCGGCCGCCAGCCCTGTCTCGGGCCCTGTTGCCGGCACCAAAGTAACTGAATCGTACGTACGCATGATGGCGCGCGAGGCGTATTTCTGGGGTTGGCCGATGGCCAACATTTTCAATCGTCGCCAGACCTTCAAGGACTTGCCGGAACCCGGCTTGATGGGCGGCATCGTACCCGTGGCCCCGATCAATCGGCTGTCAATGCTCAGCGACTACATCGACCCGGCCGAACGGCTGGTGGCCTGCCCGAACCAGGACGTGGTGTACGGCGCCGGCAGCATCGCCCTGGACATTGAGCCGGTGGTGCTGCAAGTGCCGGACTTCGACGGCCGCTTCTGGGTGTATCAGGTGGTGGACCTGCGTTCCGACAGCTTTGCCGAGATGGGTAAGATGTATAACACCCAACCGGGCTTCTACCTGCTGGTCGGCCCGGACTGGAACGGCAAGGTGCCGCCAGGCATCAAGCGGGTATACCGGGCGCGTACGAACACCGGGTTCGTGATCCCTCGGGTATTCCAGGACGACACCGCCGCCGACCGTCTGGCCGTGCAGCCGGCATTGTCGGGCATCGACATGTACCCGCTGTCGCAGTACGACGGCAATATGAAAAAGCGCAACTGGGCCAGGCTGCCGAAATTCCCGGCCCAGGCTTCTGAAGGCAGCGCCGAAACCAAATGGGTGGTGCCGGAGAAGTTCTTCGACGAACTGCCGGCCCTGCTCAAGGACGCCAAGCCATTGCCGGGCGAAGAAGCCCGCTACGCACAAATGGCTGCCCTCGCGGCCATCGCCAAGGCCGACCCGCAACTGCGCGCCGTGATGATCGACGAGGCGAAAAAGGCCGACAGCGAAGTGATCGACCCGCTGTTGCAGTTCCGCAACTACGGCCTGCAATTGCCCAATCACTGGAGCACCGTCAGCAACGGCGCAGCGTTCGGCACCGACTATTTCACCCGTACCGCCGTCGCGCGCTCGAACATATTCGTCAATCAGCAGAAAGAGACCAAATACTTCTACCAGGACCTGGATGAAAACGGCCTGCGCCTCAACGGTCAGTACGGCTACAGCGTCACGTTCGCCAAAGGCAAGCTGCCACCGGTCAAGGGGTTCTGGTCGCTGACGCTGTACAACGAACAGCACTTCTTCTCGCCGAACGAGCTCAAGCGTTACTCCATCGGCACCAAGAACAAGTCCCTGCAAACCAACCCTGACGGCTCGCTGACCATTTACGTGCAAAGCGAATCACCGGGCAAGGACAAGGAAAGCAACTGGCTGCCCTCGCCCAAAGGCGCCGAATTCTCGCTGTACATCCGCGCCTACTGGCCGCAAGCCGATGCCCTCGACGGCGACTGGACCCCGCCGGCGGTGGTGAAAACCAATTGAACAGGACCTGAAAAAATGAGCGCCCAGGTGGCGCTCATTTCATTTTGGTGGCATGGAAACCCCAAAACCCTGTGGGAGCGAACTTGCTCGCGATGGCGGAGTGTCAGCTGACATCAATGCTGGATGTACCGGCCACATCGCGAGCAAGCTCGCTCCCACTGGGTATACCGGCTCCCTCCGGCATCCGCTCCCGAAGCAAACCTCAGGTCGACGACTGACAGGCGCCCTTTTGCGGTACCAGACGAATATCGACACGACGGTTGGCATCCCGCCCCGCCTCGGTGTTATCAAAGACAGCACACCGATTCAATATTCCCGACCCGATCTACGTAACCATGACCACCTCACTCACCCTCGTAAGGACAGTGTCATGGCCATTGCAAAGGCAGTACCCGGCAAAACCCTGCTGACCCCGACCGACCACACCCTGATCATGATCGACCACCAGTCGCAGATGTCCTTCGCGACCAAGTCGATCGACGCCGTCACCCTGCGCAACAACGCCGCACTGGTGGCCAAGGCAGCGCGTGGCTTCAAGGTCTCGACCATTCTCACCACCGTCGCCGAGAAGAGTTTTTCCGGACCGATCTTCGACGAAATCAAGGCTGTGTTCCCGGAACACAACGTGATCGACCGCACCAGCATGAACACCTGGGAGGACGAGCGCATTGCCGTGGAAGTCAACGCCATCGGCAAGCAGAAGATTGTCCTCGCCGGTCTGTGGACCTCCGTTTGCATCGTTGGCCCGGCGTTGTCGGCGATTGACCAGGGTTTCGAGGTGTATGTGATTGCCGACGCCTGCGGCGACGTCAGCACCGAGGCCCATGAAATGGCCATGCAGCGCATGATCCAGATCGGTGCCCGGCCGATGACCTCGCTGCAATACCTGCTGGAACTGCAACGCGACTGGGCCCGCAGCGAGACGTACGACGAAACGGTGAAAACCTCGATTGCCAACGGTGGTGCCTACGGTCTGGGCCTGATCTACGCCAAGACCATGTTTGGTGCGTCCGAAGGCCATTAAGGTCCGTTGAAAAAACCGGCGACTGCGTTCCGACGCAGTCGCTGGCCCGGTGGTGACCCATTGATGATCCTTTCCCCGCAAGACTCCCGGGCGGCCATTGCCCTGTGCTTCTGCCTATTGACTACCCACGCACTGGCCGAAGAATCGGCGAAAGACTCCGTAGGATTTTTCGAGGGTGCGAGCCTCGGCGTGCTCAGCCGGAACTTCTATCTGAACAGCGACTATCGATCGCCCTCGCCGACCGGCAAGAACTACAAGGCTGAATGGGCCCAAGGTTTTATCAGTGCTTTTGAATCCGGCTTTACACCGGGCACGGTCGGCTTCGGCCTCGATGCCCATGCCTTTTTGGGACTCAAGCTCGATGGCGGCAAGGGCCATTCCGGGACCGGATTGCTGCCAGTAAGCAGTGACGGTCGTAGCGAAAGCAACTACTCCAGCGGTGGCGGCGCGATCAAGCTCAAGGCATCGAACACCACCTTGGCATTTGGCGAAATGGAGGTCGAATCCCCGGTGTTCGACACCGCGGACAAGCGCCTGCAGCCGGAGTACGCCACAGGTTTTCTGCTCAACAGCCGCGAAATCGATGGCATGAACCTGCAGGCCGGGCACTTCACGGCGTTCAAGAATCAGGACAGTGCTTCAGGCAAGGGCAACTTTTTCGGTTATGGCGCCAATACCGAGGCCGGCGGCATTTCGTTTGTCGGCGCCGATCTGTTTACCCAAAGCCCGGTTGGCGGCGCCCTGTATGCATCGGATCTGACTGACACCTGGCATCAGTACTACGGCAACCTGCACTTCAAGCAGGCCGAGGTGTTCCTCGACGCCAATCTCTATCACACCCGGGACACCGGCCAGGCGCTGGCCGGTGCCATCGACAATACGGCGTATAGCCTGTCCGGCCAATACACGCTGGGCGCCCATGGGTTCACCCTGGCGTACCAGAAAGTCGACGGTGATACGCCGTTCGATTTCGTCGGCGGCGACTCCATCTATCTCGCCAACTCGATCAAGTACGCCGACTTCAACGGCGCCCACGAACGCTCCTGGCAGGTTCGTTATGACCTGGACCTGACTGCCTTCGGGATACCCGGTCTGAAATTCATGACCCGCTACGTCACCGGCGACCAGATCGACGGCACCCATGCGCCACAAGGCGGGGCCTACAACCCGTTCGACCCGGCGACCGGCACCTTCGCGCCGCAACAAGGTGATGGGGGCAAGCACTGGGAGCGAGACATTGATTTGAAGTACATGATCCAGACGGGTGCGGCGAAGGACCTGTCGGTGCAGGTATCGCACGTTTCGCACCGGGCCAATGAGGCGCAGGCGGGTGATGACATAGACCGGATATATGTAGTGATTCAGTACCCGCTGGGGTTCTGAGAAAAGTATTCGGCAATGTTTGGAATGCATTCAATTGTTGGAGCGGACTTGCCGCAAAGCTGCAATTTCTGTTGGGATTGGATGGATCGCAATAGAGGCTCGATTGCTCGATACCGCACCAAGAGTATGATAGTTTGCACGCAGTCGACCATCTCCGTGGAGGCCCAATCATGGGAACCGTACGAAAAACCATCACTGTGACTGACCAGCAGGACAACTGGATCAAAGCGCAGATAGAAGCGGGCCATTACACCAACGACAGCGAATATATTCGCGATCTGATCCGTCGTGAACAGGAGCGCAGCGCTGAACTCGAAACGATCCGTGCCGCCCTTCGGGAAGGTGAATCCAGCGGAAAACCTCGCCCATTCGATCCAGCTGCATTCAAACAGAGAATGTTAACCGCGCATGGCTGAGTATCGTCTAACGCCTGCCGCAGAGGGTGACCTTGAGGCAATCTGGAGTTATACCGCTCGCCAGTGGGGCCTGGATCAGGCCAATCGCTATATTGACATTCTTACCTCAGCATTTGCGCAATTGGCCGAGCGCCCGAAAAAGGCGCCGGCCTGCGACACTATCCGTCCTGGTTATCGGCGCTGCAGTGTGGAGCGGCACATGATCTATTTTCGAATCACTGCGTACGGAATTGCGATCATCAGGGTCCTTCATGATCGGATGGAAGCGCAGCGCAATCTCTGACGATCCATTTCGCAATCCCGTGTAAAAACTGGACGAATGTATTGCTTCGAGCAACTGCCATCGCGAGCAGGCTCGCTCCCACAGGGGATTGGGTTGAGTCAGAAGGTTTGGGGATGATTGGCGGAAGGCAGCCGGAGTCGAACCTGCCCGGGAACGGATGCCGTCCCCAACCGGGTTTGAAGCCCGGCCGCGCCACCGGGCGCGATTGCCTTCCTTGAAGTCATGCCTTTGAATCAGTGCTCTGTGCGCTGGGCCAACGCACTGTCCAGGCGTATCTGCCGACGATCACCAAAACGCCGGGTCAGGCCGATACGGTCGAAGTACTCCAGGATCTGGATGCTGCGCTTGCGACCCAGACCCACCGCATCACGAAACGCTGCCACCTGGATCACCGGGTTTGCGTTTGCCAGTTGCAACAGCATAGCCGCCAATCGTCGAATCATGCTGTCGGTGTAAAACAGATCGCGCACCACTTGATGGAGCAGCCCCAGCCGGGCCATTTTGAGCAGCAATGCGCGGACGGTTGGCTCATCATGCCCCAGGTCGCGCACCCAGGGCGGATCGAATCCGGCTTGTTCGAACAACGGCTGCAAGCATTGCCACAAGGCCTCATCTTCCTCACTTAAGCGCACCTGATGTTCGGGCAGGTGCAACCACGGTCCACTGCTGACCATAACGCCGCTGACCAGCAGTTCATCGAGCAGGCTGATAAACGTCGAGCGTTCCAGAGTGCTACCGGCAAATCGGCGCAGGCGATCCCGGTCCGGCCCCATCTGATCCGGTTCTTGCTGATGAAAACGTGCGAGGTGCTCCAGTACTGCTGCCTTCAAGGCTTCCCAACGGCTGGCACTGAACAGCAACGGGCCTTGGCGGGTGTCGATCAGGCGCACGTCAGCGGGCAACAGCCAACTGCTGCGCGGTCGGTTGAACTGCCGCTCCAGGCGCTGCGGATCAAGCCCTGTGTCGCTATGGGCCAGCAATGCCGGCAAAACATCTTCCAGCCCGGCACTGCTCGCCAGCGCACCCAGTTGAGCCAGACGTTCGGGGCTTCGGCGTTGCCGGGTGGGTGCAAACGGATCGAGCACCCGGCCACCACCCAGCGTACGTTGGGCACTCTGGTCGCGCAGGATCAGCGGGTCGCCTTTCACCGCATGCACCGCTATGTTGAGCAGCAGTTGCGCAAACATCCGTCCACCGGGTGCCAGGCTGGTGCCTTCCAGCAAGGCGACTCGCCCGGTGACGTCCTGGGTGCCGAGGTGCACGTGCACCGGTTGAAAGTGCTCGAAGGCCCGGGGTTCGCCGGCCAGCAACTGCATGTCGATATCCAGGCGCTGGGTGGGCGCATACAGGCCTTCGGCGAGTAACCAGTGGCCGCGATGGATGTGTTCCAGGGCCAGCCGTTCGGCACTCAGATTCAGTGCCACGCGCTGGCCGGAAAAAGCATGGTCGGCGGCCTGGTTTTGCGCGTGCAGGCCGCGAATGCGCACCGGTTTGCCTTGTGGTCCCAACAGCAGGGTATCGCCCACCGCGACCTGGCCGGACAGCGCCGTGCCGGTCACCACGATACCGGCCCCGGCCACGCTGAAGGCCCGATCGATCGCCAGGCGAAAACCACCTTCGGTGCTGCGTTGCTGTACTTCACGCTGGGCTTGCAGCAATTGTTGGCGCAGGGTTTCGATGCCCTCGCCGGTCACGCTCGACAGCACAATCAGCGGTGCATCGGCATAGGGTCCGGGCGCCAGCAAGGTACGGATCTGCTCGCGCACGTCCTGTACTCGGGCGCTGTCGACCCGGTCGCACTTACTGATCGCCACCAATGCCCGGGGGATACCCAGCAACTGGACAATCGCCAGGTGCTCGCGAGTCTGCGGCATCACCCCGTCATCGGCGGCCACCACCAGCAACACCAGATCGATGCCCTGCGCCCCGGCCAGCATGTTGTGGGTGAAGCGCTCATGGCCGGGAACGTCGATGAATCCGGTCAGCGGCGCGTCCGCCTCCAGCGCGGCATACAGGTAGCCGAGGTCGATGGTCATGCCGCGCTCGCGCTCTTCGCGGCGCCGGTCACCCGCCTGACCGGTCAGCGCCTGGAGCAGCGCCGTCTTGCCATGGTCGATGTGCCCTGCGGTGCCGACAATCACCCTGCCCGGCCCTCCACCTGTAATTGATCGAGTTGCGCCAGCCATGCCGGTTCGTCGTCCAGTTGCCGCAGGTCCAGCCACAGGGCGTCGTCGTCGATGCGCCCGAGGACCGCAATCGGCAAGGCGCGAAAGGCTTCTTCCAGCGTCAACAGGGATCGCCCGCGCAAGCGCTTGGACGTCAGCGGGCGCAGACACAGCGCGGCGCTGGCCAGCCGCGCCACCGGTTGGCTGCCACTGCCGATCATGCCCAGCGCCGGCATGGCGCTGACGCTCCAGCCATCACCCAGCACCTGGGCCAGCGCCGGTCGCAAACGCTCGGCCTGGGCGAGAATCTCGGCCTGTGGCCGAGTCAACAAACGCAGGCTTGGCAAACGCTCGGCGAGGCGATCAGGGTTGCGGTACAAACCCAGCACCGCTTCCAGGGCGGCCAGAGTCATTTTGTCGACCCGCAGCGCCCGTTTGAGCGGGTTTTTCTTGATCCTGGCGATCAGATCCTTGCGCCCGACAATCAACCCGGCCTGTGGTCCGCCGAGCAGTTTGTCGCCACTGAAGGTGACGATGTCCGCACCATCCAGCAGGGCCTGGCGCACCGTCGGCTCTGCCGGCAAACCCCAGCGGGTCAAGTCCAGCAGGCTGCCGCTGCCGAGGTCTTCGAGCAGCGGCAAACCGTGCAGGTGGGCCAGTTGCGCCAGTTCGGCGGTCGGCACGCTCGTTGTGAAGCCTTGAATGCTGTAGTTGCTTGCATGCACGCGCATGATCAAGCCGCTGCGCGGACCGATGGCCGCCTCGTAGTCGCGGACATGGGTGCGGTTGGTGGTGCCGACCTCAATCAGCTTCACCCCGGCGCGGGCCATGATGTCGGGAATACGGAAAGCACCGCCGATTTCAATCAGTTCGCCCCGGGAGATAATCCCTTCCTTGCGCGCACCGAGGCTGTTGAGGGTCAAGAGGACGGCTGCGGCATTGTTGTTGACCACGGTCACCGCTTCGGCGCCGGTCAGTTCGCGGATCAAGCCTTCGATCAGGTCGTCGCGATCTCCGCGCTTGCCGCTACGCAGGTCGAATTCGAGGTTGAGCGGATAGCGCGCGGCCATTTGCACCGCCTCGATCGCTTCTTCGGGCAACAGTGCCCGGCCGAGGTTAGTGTGCAAGACCGTGCCGGTGAGGTTGAACACCCGACGCACATGGCTGCGATGCTGGATTGCCAAGCGCTCGCCGACCCTGCCCGCCAGTACCTCAGGGCTGACTTCAACAGCTTCGAGCAAACCCTGCCGTACCCCTTCGCGCAGTTCATCCAGCAATAGCCGCAAGGTGGTCAACAAGGCGTCGCGCCCATAGCGCTCGGCCAACGGCTGGCACGCCGGGTGACGCAACAGACTGTCGATGGAAGGTAGACGCAGGGGTTGGCTGGCACTGCGTGCAGACATCTGGCGCTCCTGAAAACGAATGACCCTCGCGCCAGAGTGTAGACGCTGCGGTTACTCGTCTCCCGGCGCCAGCAACAGATTCGGTGCCAGACGCTGATAACCGTCCTGAGTCAGGCGCATGTCGAGCATCAGACTGGACAGGTCGGCCGACAACGCTTCGGCGTCCGCATCGTTCTCCAGATAGAGCAACTTCAGATAGCTGTTGCAACCGGGGCAGATTTCGGCGCGCAACGGCGCCTGGTTGGCGGCATGGCGATCATCTTCAAGGCTGAGGTATTCCAGGCCCTTGCTCTGCTCGCAATACACGCACTTGACCCGCACCACATGCCACTCGCAGGCGCACAGCGAACAGACCAGATAACGCAAACCGTTGTGCTTGCCGCGATGACGGATGACCCCGGCCATGGCCGGCGAGCCACAGGCCGGGCATTGGCTGAGGCTGTCGCCAGCGGTCAGCGCAAGGTTCGGCGTACTCAACAGCCAGTGGCTCCAGGCTGTTTGCAACGCCGCACCGAGGAACGGTACCAGCGCGGCCGGTACCAGCGAATACTGGCCGCTGACCAGCGCCACTGCCCAGGCACGACGTTGTCCGGTACCGGCCAGGCGCAAGCTGTCCACGGCATCGGCCACGACGGATTGCGGCGGTGCGCTATAGCGCTGCAACAAGGCATCGAGGTAAAGCTGCCAATCGTCTTCGCGCGCCAGGCTGTCGGCCGCGAACGGCGGCAAGCCGTGTTGCTGGCACAATTCGATGCGTTGTCGGTCGAGGGGTTCACTTTGCGGCGGGTCGTCCAGCACCTGTTGCTGCACCCGGCACAACCCGGCGATCAGGCGCAGGTAGTCGGCCAGCGGGTGCCCTTTGGCCAGGGTTTCCAGACGCTGGGCGCGCAGGCTGAACAGGTCATGCGGTGGCATGTAAAGAAACGGCGGCGAACTGGCCGCCGCTTCGATTTCTCCAGGTTCGAGGATGGTTGGCAAATGTCAGCCCTTTTTGGTGATCGGTCGCTTGGGTGCTTCGTCGCGGGTCTCATCTTGAGTCACTTGGCGATACCAGAGTTCGTGGTGTTTCCTGGCCCAGCCGCGGCTGACCCAGCCGTGCAACATGGCGCTGACCGAGCCCTTGATCCAGATGCCGGCATAGATGTGCACGATGATGCTCAGGATCAGCACAAAAGCGGCCAACGCATGCAGTAACATCGCCCAGCGTATCGCGGTGATGCCGAAATACTCGCTGAAGTACGCACGCCAGATCACCAGCCCGCTGAACAACAGCACCAGCATGCACAGCAGTAAAGTCCAGAACAGCAACTTCTGCCCGGGGTTGTACTTGCCGATGGGCGGGACGCCCTCCTCTTCATTTTTCATCACCCTATCGATGCGCTTGAGCCACAGGCGGTCATTGGCGATGAAGTAGTTGGCGCGCCAGAAGCGAATGACCAGGCCGAGGAACAGCAGGAACATCAGCACGCCCATGAACGGGTGCAGGATGCGTGTCCATGGCCCGCCGCCGAACAGGTTGCTGAGCCAGAACAGCGCCGGGTGGAACAGCGCCAGCCCGGACAGCCCGGCCATGAGGAACAGAATCGCCACCAGCCAGTGATTGGTGCGCTGGTTGCTGGTGTAGCGCAGGATCGTCTTGTTGCTCATGGCCTGCCCTCCCCACGGGGATCGAAGGTGTGCACCGACGGATCGACTTCATGCACGGCGTTGTCCGGTGGGTCCGGATGTTCATCCTCTTCGACGATTTGCGGGCCGACGCGCACGTAGTGGAAGAACCCTGCCAGCACCGCTGCGCCCATGGCCAGCAGCGCCAGGGGTTTGCTGATGCCTTTCCACAGTCCCACCAACGGGCTGATCGCCGGGTGATCGGGCAAGCCGGCGTACAACCTTGGCGTGTCGGCGTGGTGCAGCACGTACATCACGTGGGTGCCGCCGACGCCTTCGGGGTCGTACAGGCCGGCGTTTTCAAAGCCCCGGCTCTTGAGGTCGACGATGCGCTCGGCCGCGTGTTCTTTCATGTCGTCCTTGGAGCCGAACACGATGGCGCCGGTCGGGCAGGTTTTCACGCAGGCCGGTTCCAGCCCTACCGCCACCCGGTCCGAACACAAGGTGCATTTGTAGGCTTTGTGATCCTTTTGCGAGATCCGTGGAATGTTGAACGGACACCCTGTGATGCAATAGCCGCAACCGATGCAATGATCCTGATCGAAATCGACGATGCCATTGGCGTGCTTGATGATCGCCCCCGGGCTGGGGCATGCCGCCAGACAACCGGGCTCGGCGCAGTGCATGCAGCCGTCCTTGCGAATCAGCCACTCCAGGTTGCCGGCGTCGGTTTCATGCTCGGTGAAGCGCATCAACGTCCAGGTTTCTGCGGTGAGGTCTTGCGGGTTGTCGTAGGTGCCGTGGTTGTGACCGACTTCGTCCCGCAGTTCGTTCCATTCAGAACAGGCGACCTGGCAGGCCTTGCAGCCGATGCATTTGGTGGTGTCGATCAGCTTGGCGACTTCCTCCATGCCGCGCACCGAGGGCGCGGGTGTGGTGGTGGCCGAGCGGGCAATGATGTCTTGGCTGGCCATTTAGACTTTCTCCACGTTGACCAGGAATGACTTGGATTCCGGGGTCTGGGTGTTGCCATCGCCGAGGAACGGCACCAGGGTGTTGGTCAGGTAACCGTGGCGCGTGAGGCCGGTGAAGCCCCAGTGCAACGGAATGCCGATCTGGTGCACCACCTGATTGTTGACCTGCAGCGGACGAATCCGCTTGGTCACCACGGCCACCGCTTCAATGAAGCCACGCTTGCTGCTGACCCGTACCCGGTCGCCAGCGACGATGCCTTTTTCCTTGGCCAGCACTTCGCCGATTTCCACGAACTGCTCCGGCTGGGCAATCGCGTTGAGCTTGCAATGCTTGCTCCAGAAGTGGAAATGCTCGGTCAGCCGGTAACTGGTGGCGGCGTACGGGTAATCCTTGGCCACGCCGAGGGAATCCCACACCGAATCGAAGATCCGCGCCGCCGGGTTGCTGGTGGCTTTCTTGTTTTGCGGGTGCAGCGGGTTGATGCCGATCGGCGTCTCGAACGGCTCGTAGTGTTCCGGGAACGGGCCTTCGTTCATCTTGTCGACGGCGAAGAATCGCGCCACGCCCTCGGGGTTCATGATGAACGGATTCATCCCCGCTTCCGGCGGCACGTCGGCCTTGTAGTCCGGCACATCGGTGCCGGCCCAGGTTTTGCCGTTCCACCACACCAGGCGTTTTTTCGGATCCCACGGCTTGCCTTGCAGGTCCGCCGAGGCGCGGTTGTAGAGGATCCGCCGGTTGGCCGGCCAGGCCCATGCCCAGCCTTGATGCTGGTGCATGCCGAATGGGTCGCTGTTGTCGCGGCGGGCCATCTGGTTGCCCAGTTCGGTCCAGCTGCCGCAGAAAATCCAGCAGCCGGACGCGGTGCTGCCGTCATCCTTGAGTTGGCCAAACCCGGCCAATTGTGAATTGCCCTTGATTGCCGCGCCCGTCGCGTCGGTGAAGTCCGTGGTGGCGTAGCCGTTGATTTCCTTGGCCAGCTCTTCAGGCGAAGGCTCGTCGGGGATTTTGTACGCCCAAGACAATTTGAGCATCGGATCGGGGTATTTGCCGCCATTAGCCTGGTAACGTTGGCGCAGACGCAGGAACAGTTCGCTCATGATCCGTATGTCGGTGCGCGCTTCGCCAGGACCATCCGCGCCCTTCCAGTGCCATTGCAACCAGCGACTGCTGTTGACCAGCGAACCGTCCTCCTCGGCAAAACAGGTGGTGGGCAGGCGAATGACTTCGGTCTGGATGTCGGCGCTGTTCACGTCATTGTACGGCCCGACCTTATGCCAGAACTCCGAGGTCTCGGTGGCCAGCGGATCCATCACCACCAGCCACTTCAACTTCGCCAACGCGAGCATCACCCGGTTTTTGTCCGGCAGCGCCGCGATAGGGTTGAAGCCCTGGCACAGGTAGCCATTGACCTTGCCCTGGCCCATCAGGTCGAACACCTTGAGGATGTCGTATTGGGGAATGTCCAGTTTCGGCAGGTAGTCGTAGGCCCAGTTGTTCTCGGCCGTGGCGTTGGCGCCGTACCAGGCTTTCATCAGGCTGACGTGGAATTTGCCGTAGTTCTGCCAGTAGGACAGTTGCCCCGGGCGTAACGGTTTTTGCGTGCGCTTGACGATGTAGGCGTTGTAGTCCTGCTCGGCATCGCCGGGTAGCGAGAGGTAGCCCGGCAGTGAGTTGGACAATAAGCCCAGGTCGGTCAGCCCCTGGATGTTGGAGTGCCCGCGCAAGGCGTTCACGCCCCCGCCCGGCATGCCGACGTTACCCAGCAGCAGTTGCACCATCGCCGCGCTGCGGATCATCTGCGCGCCAGTCGAGTGCTGGGTCCAGCCCAGGGCATAGAGGATGGTCATGGTCTTGCCCGGCGTCGAGCAAGTGGCGATCTCCTCCCAGATTTTCTGCATGGCATCGACCGGCATGCCGCAGATCTGGCTCGCCAGGTCAATGTTGTAGCGGCTGTAATGCTGCTTCATCAATTGATAGACGCAGCGTGGGTTCTGCAGGGTTGGGTCGACTTTGGCAAAACCGTCTTCACCGAGCTCATAGCCCCAGCCAGATTTATCGGTGTAGAGGCGCTTGGCCGCGTCGTAGCCGCTGAAAATCCCGTCCTCGAAGCCATAGCCGGCTCTGACGATGAACGACACGTCGGTGTAGTTGCGCACGTATTCGTGCTGGATCTTGTCCTCGGTCAGCAGGTAATTGATCAGCCCGCCCATGAAGGCAATGTCGGTGCCGGTACGGATTGGCGCGTAATAGTCGGCCACCGAGGCGGTCCGGGTAAAACGCGGATCGATCACGATCAGCCGCGCCTTGTTGTGCGCCTTGGCTTCGGTCACCCATTTGAAGCCGCACGGGTGCGCTTCTGCTGCGTTGCCGCCCATCACCAGAACCAGATTCGCGTTGGCGATATCAGTCCAGGTGTTGGTCATGGCACCACGGCCGTACGTCGGGGCAAGACTTGCCACCGTCGGGCCGTGTCAGACACGCGCCTGGTTATCAAACCCCAGCATGCCGAGACTGCGCACCACCTTGTGGGTGATGTAGCCGGCTTCGTTGGACGCCGCCGACGCCGCGAGGAACCCGGTGGTCAGCCAGCGGTTCACCGTTTGGCCCTGGGCGTTCTTCTCGATGAAGTTGGCGTCGCGGTCGGCCTTCATCAGGTCGGCGATGCGATCGAGGGCTTCATCCCAGGAGACGCGGGTCCATTCGGTGCTGCCGGGTTTGCGCACCTGCGGGTATTGCAGGCGGCCGGGGCTGTGAATGAAGTCCAGCAGGCCTGCGCCTTTGGGGCAAAGGGTGCCACGGTTTACCGGGTGGTCGGCGTCGCCTTCGATGTGGATGATGTTTTGTGCGACGTTCTTCGCCGTATCGCCCTGGCTGTACATGATCACGCCGCAACCGACCGAGCAATACGGGCAGGTGTTGCGGGTTTCATGGGTGTGGGCGAGCTTGAAGTGACGCACCTGTTCGGCAAAGGCAACCGTCGGGGCCATGCCCAACGCGCCCAGGCTAGAGCCTGCAAGGCCGATACCGGCGACCTTGAAGAACTGACGACGGCTGAGATCCATCGTGCACTCCTGATCAGGTGGAGCCCGGTACATGGCCGGGCTTTTTTGAACAACCACGGTCGGGGCAGTCTGGCTGCCGACACTACAAACTGTAGTCAATGCTGTCGAATTCACCATGACAGCCGACCGTCGGACGATTTCCGGTGGGCGCCCAAGGCACACAACCTGTGGGAGCGAGCTTGCTCCGGGCGGCGATCCGACGATGGCGGTGGGTCATGCAACATCGATGCTGACTGTACTGGCCCCATCGCGAGCAAGCTCGCTCCCACAGGGCTTGGCGTTTATCATGGTCAGCATTCCAATCCAGCTTTCATGAGACTACGCATGACTTTCGATTTTGATCAGGTGTTCGACCGCCACAACACCGGCAGTACCAAGTGGAGCCGCTACCCGGCCGACGTGTTGCCGATGTGGGTCGCCGACATGGACTTCGCCGCGCCACCGGTGATCATCCAGGCCCTGCAAAAGCGACTGGAACACCCGATGGTCGGCTACAGCGTGGCCCAGGATGACCTGCGCGAGGCGATCGTTGCCGATCTCTGGAACAAGTACGCCTGGCGCGTAGAGCCCCAGGAGTTGATTTTCCTGCCGGGCGTCGAGTCCGGTTTCAACATGGCGTTGAAGGCACTGGTGCAGGCGCCACAGAATGTCGTTGTGCAGGTGCCGAACTACCCGCCGCTGCGCCATGCGCCCGGGCATTGGGGCCTGAACAAGGTCGAGTTGAATTTCGATGCGCAAGCCGACGGCACCTACACCACGCCGCTGGATACCCTGAGCCAGTCGCTGCAAGGTGGTGGCGCACTGCTGCTGAGCAACCCGCACAACCCGCTGGGCAAGGCCTTTCCCCGCGCAGAGCTGCAAGCCATTGCCGATATTTGCCTTGAGCATGATGCCTGGATCATTTCCGACGAGATCCACGCCGAGTTGTGCTTCGACGGCCGCACGCACATTCCGATGGCGACCCTGAGCCCGCAAGTCGCCCAGCGCACCATCACGCTGATGTCGGCAAGCAAGGCCTACAACATTGCCGGCCTGAAGACCTCGTTCATGATCATCCAGGACCGCCATCTGCGCGAGAAGGTCAACCACGCCCGTTGCGGCATGGTCGACAGCGTCAATCCGCTGGGCATGGAAGCCACCCGGATCGCCTACAGCGAAGCCGCGCCATGGCTGGCCGAGCTGAAGGTCTACCTGCAAGGCAATCGCGACTTCCTGGCCGAGGCCGTGCGCACCCGCCTGCCGGGCGTCACCATGAACCTGCCGCAAAGCACCTACCTGGCGTGGCTCGATTGCACGGCACTGGGGCTGGACGACCCGCAGCAGTTCTTCATTGAGCAGGCCAAGGTCGGTTTGAGCGCCGGCCTGGACTTCGGCGATGACTGCAAGCAGTTCGTACGCCTGAACTTCGGCTGCCCACGGTCGCTGCTGGAAGAAGGCATTGCGCGGATGGAGCGCAGCTTGCGCCATCTCAAGGCCTGACCCGCTCTCAGCAATAACGAAGATCCCTGTGGGAGCGAGCTTGCTCGCTCCCACAGGGCGCCCGATGCTGTGATGCTACGAACAATTGCCTGCCATGGCCCACCAACGCGGCAGCAACTGCCTGACCTTGCTCTCGCCAAAACGGTCGTCGATCAACATCACCACCCCTTGATCCTGTTGCGTACGGATCACCCGTCCAGCGGCCTGTACCACTTTCTGCACACCGGGATAAAGGTAGGTGTAGTCATAACCGGCACCGAAAATCGCGGCCATGCGCCGTTTCAGTTGCTCGTTCACCGGATTGAGCTGCGCCAGCCCCAACGTGGCGATAAACGCGCCGATCAATCGGGCGCCGGGCAAATCGATGCCTTCACCAAAGGCCCCGCCCAGCACCGCAAAGCCGACACCCTGGCCGTCGGCGTGAAACTGATCGAGAAACTGCTGACGCTGCGCCTCGCCCATGCCTCGGGATTGCGACCACAGGTTGATGTGCGGATGTTTCTCGGCGAGTAACTGCGCCACCTGCTGCAAGTAATCGAAACTGCTGAAAAACGCCAGGTAATTGCCGGGGCGCTCGCAGAACTGTCTGGCGATCAAGTCCACGATCGGTTCGAGTGATGCCTGGCGATGTACGAACCGCGTGGAGATCTGGTCAACGATGTGCACTTGCAGTTGATCGGCGTGAAACGGTGACTCGACGTCGATGCACACCGTGTCCGCCGGTGTCCCCAGTAAATCGGCGTAATAGTGCCGGGGGCTGAGAGTCGCGGAAAACAGCACCGTGCTACGCGCGGCGGTCAGGCGCGGGCGGATGAACCCGGCGGGGACCACATTGCGCAGGCACAGTTGCGAGAGATTGCGCTGGCGCTCGAGGTCGCGCTTGCTGATGTCGAACAGGAACTGCTCATCGAACAGTTCGGCGACCCGGCAAAAGTGCAGCATGTCGAAGTAGAACCCCTGCAGTGCGCTATCCAGGCCTTGTGGGTGATCGTTGAGGTAGTCACCGATGCTGGCGCTGCACGATGACAGTGCCTGAAGCAGCTTTTCCGGTGCCTTGTCATAGGCCTGATAGGCGCCGGTTTGCGCGTTATGCAGGGCATTCCACTCGCGGTTGACCCGCTGCATCGGTTTTTTCAGCACTTCGGGCGCGGTTTTGCGCACGCCATTGAAGGTCGCCTGATCGAGGCTGGCGCTGTACATCTGCCGGCCGCGTTCCACCAGGTTGTGGGCTTCGTCGACCAGCACCGCGACCTTCCAGTTGTTGGCCTGGGCCAGGCCGAACAGCAACGCGCTGAAATCGAAGTAATAGTTGTAGTCGGCAACCACCACGTCGGCCCAACGCGCCATCTCCTGGCTCAGGTAATACGGGCAGACGTCGTGGTCCAGGGCAACCTCGCGCAAGGCGCTCTGGTTCAACAGGCTCAGTTGGCTGGCCGCCTGCCGTGCGGCGGGCAGGCGATCGTAGAACCCCCGGGCCAGTGGGCAGGACTCGCCGTGGCAGGCTTTGTCCGGATGTTCACAGGCCTTGTCCCGGGCGATCATCTCCAGCACCCGCAACGGCGGCGCATCGGCGCTGGTTAGAATCACTTGCGCGGCGTCCAGGGCCAGTTGCCGTCCCGGTGTTTTCGCCGTGAGGAAGAACACTTTGTCCAGTTGCTGCGGCGCCAGGGCCTTGAGCATGGGGAACAAGGTGCCCAGGGTCTTGCCGATGCCCGTGGGCGCCTGGGCCATCAGGCAGCGCCCCGTGCTGATGGCCTTGAACACCGACTCGGCCAGATGGCGTTGCCCCGGTCGAAAACCGGCATGGGGAAAGGCCAGGCCCTGCGCCGCCCGATTGCGCCCTTCTCGATGGGCGACTTCCTGCTCGGCCCATTGCAGGAACAGCGCGCAATGCCGCTCGAAGAATTGTTGCAGCTCGATGGCGTCGAAAGGTTCGACCAGGCAGGTTTCCTTTTCGCTGACGATGTCGAAATACACCAGAGCCAAGTTGATCCGTGCCAGTTCCAGTTTGCGGCACATCAACCAGCCGTAGATTTTCACCTGGGCCCAATGCAACTGGCGGTGGTTGGCCGGTTGTTTGCCCAAGTCGCCGCGGTAGGTCTTGACCTCTTCCAGGCAGTTTTGCCCGGGGTCATAGCCATCCGCCCTGCCCTTGACCGTCAAGGTCTGATGCTGGCCCTCGAGGGCGACTTCGCTTTGGTAGCCCTCGCTGCGCCGCGAGGCCACCGTACGGTGACCGACGATACCTTCCAGCGCGGTCGGTGACGGTGTGAAGCGCAGGTCGAGGTCGCCGACCTTGGCGGTGAACTCGCACAGCGCCCGCACCGCAATGCTGTAGCTCAATCGTCCTGCTCCGCCCATTGCACGTAGCACACGGCGATGGGCATCTGGTGTTCGTGGCAGAACTCCAGCCAGCGCAACTGGTTGTCCTGAAGGCGATCGCCCGGGCCTTTGACTTCGATCATGCGGTAGGTCTTTTGCTGCGGCCAGAACTGGATAAGGTCCGGCATGCCGGCGCGATTGGCCTTGATGTCCAGCAAGAGGCGGTTGAACCAGTGCTTGAGGTGTTCGGCCGGGAGGCAATCGAGGGCCTGCTCCAGCAACTCTTCGCTGAGCACGCTCCAGAACACGAACGGTGACTGCACGCCCCACTTGGCGGCATACCGTTCGCGGATGGTCTGCCGATAGCGCCCGTCATCGAGTTCGGCCAGGCACGCCTGAAACAGCTCGGCCCGGCGGACCTGGAAGTCTTCGCTGAGCAGATCCACCGGCCCGCGCTGGAACGGGTGAAAAAACGCACCCGGCAACGGCGCGAAAATCGCTGGCCAGCACAGCAGGCCAAACAGTGAATTGACCAGGCTGTTTTCCACGTAGTGCACCGGCGCCGCTTCTTGCGCCAGATGCGCCTGAACGTAGAACTCCACCGATAACGCCGGGTCAGTCCTGGGCAATTGCAGGTCCAGGCGCTGCATTTCCCGAGGCGCAGCCCGCTTGATGGGCGGCCCGCCGAGCTTGCGCCGCAGGCGTGGCAGCACGCGGAGCAACTGCTGGTGTTCGGCGGCGCTTTCCGGCGCCTGCTCGGCCTTCTCGGCCAGGTCCATGGCCTGTTCAAACTGACCGCTGCGTTCCAGCACGCGAATCAGCCGCGCCCGCGCGCCGGGATAAGCACATTCGCGGTACAGGTTCAGGGCCATGGAGAAATCCGCGATGCGCTCGCAGTACTGGGCCATCTGGAACAGCAGCTTGCCGCGCCGGCGTTGCAACCACGGATTATCCAGCGCCAGTCCCTTGATCCGCTCCGCCACCTCTTCCAGCGTTTCACCGGCCTCGAATTGTTGCTGGTACGCGTGCAAGAGGACGCAGGCATCCACGTCTTCGCGGCTGCGCAAACCGCGGGACTCGGCGCAGAATTCGACTTTTTCGTAGGTGTAGATACCGAGGTCAGCCAACACGAACTCCGACCAGTCCTGATACAGGTTGCCGAAAAACATCAGGCGCAGGCGATCGCACAATTGCATGATGGTCAGGCTGAACAGGCGCTCGTCCAGGGCCGGGCACCAGTCGTTGAAGCTTTGTACCTGGGGAAACTGCTCGCACAGCGCCGGCAGCCAATCGGCTTTCTTGCCTTTGGGGTGATCGATTGCCGGGCCAAAGGCCTGGAGGATTTCACCCTTGAGCAGCACCTCGAACAGAGCGTCGACTGTCAACGGTATTCGCTCATCGACCCAGCCAAGCGCTAACAGCGGCCCGACGGCGCTGCCGGTATCGCCGATTTCCTCGTAATGCAGTTTGCTCGCCCTGAAATGAACGCCCTTGCGCATGACCATTCTGACCAGCAGTGCCTGCGATTCACGGGGCAACCGCTTAAACTCATTAATGAAACGCAGCTCGTCGACGCTCAGCACATCGGCAAAGCGCTGATCAAGCCAATCAAGCACTTGCATGAAGTTGTTCAAGTAATAGAACGGATCGTCGAGGGGATTTGCGGTCACTGGAAAAAGGGCCATGGCGATGGATACTGGTTATGCATACAGATACCAGTTCCACGCCGCGTGGCGCAATCGGAAAAGGATAAATGGCGGCGCTGTACAGAATTTTCCCAAGGCAGTAGAACTTTCCGCCCCCTGGCGGCACCAACCGCCATACAGGTGCAGTGACAGCCTCGGGCTGATGGCGCTGCCTTAACCTACGGGAGGTGATCATGGACATCAAGACATTGGGCCTGCCCCTGGCTGTAGCGGCCTTGCTGGCGCTGGCCGGTTGCTCGACGCCAACGGTGGTGACGCTGCAGAACGGCACTCAATACCTGACCAAGGACATGCCGAAGACCAAAACCAAGGACGGGTTCTTTGAGTTTGAGGACATTTCCGGTGCGATGGTGAAAGTCAGGGCCGATGAAGTAGCGACGATTCGCGAAGAAGACTGACGTTTCTCCTGGCACGATGTGGCAGGTTTCGAGCACTGCTTTACACTCGATAGACCCCGTGCGACCGAATGACTGTGCAACGCTTCGACACAGGCGTTGCAATACGGGCATCACGCAAAGACTCAGGTGACGCCGAAATGAAAATGGTCATGCCACTTCTGGCCTCTGTGCTCGCCGTCAGCACGTGCATGACGGCGAGCCTGTGTGATGCCGCCACAAAGGCAAAACCCAAGCCAAAGCCCTTGCCAACGTACAAAACCAGTTTCGATTGCGCCACCCCCCAGGCATCCGCCGAAAAGCTTGTCTGTCACGACGCTCAACTGGCGCGCATGGATCTGGAGCTCAATCGTCTTTATCTCCTGGCGCTCACCGACGAACACTCAGTGCCGCGCCCGAATAAAGTCGAGATTGACCAGCGGTTCTGGCTTGAGTCCCGTAACCAGTGTGGTGGCGGGACTCAAGCCAAGGCCTGCGTCGTGCGAAGTTATGCCGAGCGTGCGTTCCAACTGCGCCAGGGTTCGGCCATTGCGAGAACCAAGGACCCAAGCAGGCTCACGGAAGGCCCGTTGGCTTATCGTTGCGCAGGGTTTAATGCATTGGTTGCCGCCACCTTCTTTACGGTCGAACCGGGCGTGGTGTTCCTCAAATGGGCCAACTCCTCGGTGACGCTGAACCAGGTGCCGAACAATTCAGGAAACCAATACACGGGCAAGGATTACAAGGGCAGCTACAGCTTCTGGCAAATCGGCGATGAGGTGTTTTTCCAGATACCCGGCTCAGGCCAGATGAGTTGCGCAGCCGAGCCGGTCGGCTGATGACGATGGCAACGGGACGTCCTGTCCCGTTCGCCTGACCAGCTTTCAGCTGCCGGTGCGAATCTTGTTCCACGCTCGCGTGCGAATCCGGTCGATATTCAACGGCATGGCTTCCAGGGCAAACAGCTTGCCCATCATTTCCGGACTTGGGTAAACCTTGGTGTCGTTCTTGATGGCTGGATCGATCAGGCTGTCAGCCTGTTCATTGCCATTGGCGTAATGCACATAATTGCTGATGCCGGCCATGACGTCCGGGCGCAGCAGGTAGTTCATAAAGGCGTAACCGGCCTTTTCATCCGGGGCATCGACCGGCATGGCAACCATGTCGAACCAGATCGCGGCGCCCTCCTTGGGAATCGAGTAGCCGATGTCGATACCGTTCTTGGCTTCCCTGGCGCGGTTTTCCGCTTGCAGGATGTCACCGGAAAAGCCGACCGCGACGCAGATATCGCCATTGGCCAGGTCACTGGTGTACTTGGACGAGTGGAAATAGCTGACATATGGCCGCACCTTCATCAGCAGGGCTTCGGCCTTCTTGTAGTCTTCCGGGTTCTTGCTGTGATGGGGCAGCCCGAGGTAGTTCAACGCCGCCGGCAGCAGCTCCGGGCCGTTGTCGAGGATGGCCACCCCGCACTTCTGCAACTTCTGCATGTTCTCGGGCTTGAAGATCAGGTCCCAGGAGTCCACCGGGGCGTTGTCCCCCAGCACGGCCTTGACCTTGGCAATGTTGTAGCCGATGCCGGTGCTGCCCCACAGGTACGGGAAGCCGCGCTCGTTGCCCGGATCATTGGTCTGCAACGCCTTGAGCAACACAGGGTTGAGGTTCTTCCAGTTCGGCAGCTGACTCTTGTCGAGTTTCTTCAGCGCGCCGCCTTCAATTTGCCGGGCCATGAAGTGGTTGGACGGGAACACCACGTCGTAGCCGGATTTGCCGGTCATCAACTTGCCATCGAGGGTTTCGTTGCTGTCATAGACGTCATAGGTGACGTCGATGCCGGTTTCTTTCTGGAAGTTTTTCGTGGTGTCTGGCGCGATGTAATCCGACCAGTTGTAGATCTTGACGGTTTCGGCGGCGTGGCTGATCGATGCAACCAGCATCAGCGGGGCCAGAGTCAGTGTCTTTCGCAGCATGGGTCGATTCCTGTAGGTTTTTTTTGTTGGCAGGCAATCAAAGGATCAGCTTTCAAATTTCAAAGAATTGAAAATTCAAAAAATCAGGACATAGGTCTTGCGCACGGTTTCCTGGATGTCCCAAATGCCGAGGCTGTTGGCCGGCAACATCAGTGCGTCGCCGGCTTCTATGTACAGGGGCTCGCCGCCGTCCGGGGTAAAGGTGCAGCGGCCCTGGATGAAGTGACAGAATTCCTGGGCGACGATCTGCCGCCGCCAGCGCCCGGGGGTGCATTCCCAGACGCCGGTCTCGACGCCGTCGTCGCGTTCGACGCTGGTGGTCGAAGCCACGGCCACCGGGGTGCCCAGGGGCACGGCGACCGGATTGGACTCTTCCAGTTTCAGGGTTGCGGTGTTCTTGAATTGCGTGATGCTCATGGGAATACCTGTCGATATAGCCTGTAGATGAGGAGCGTGCCGTTTAGTGCATGAAACCTTCCATGAAACCGGCCACCCCGCTGGCCAGCTTGCGCCGCCAGGGCGCAGTGGCCGGGTTGGCGAGGGTCTGGTCCTCATGGACAAAGCTGCGGATGATCGCGTTGTAGCCGAGCCAGCGGATCGGCTCCGGCTCCCAGGCCCGCAGTGCATCGAGGCCACGCTGGGGAATGACCCACGGCTGGCGCACCAGATCGGTGTCGCGCCCCAGGATCAGGTCGGCCAGCGTGCGGCCCCCCAGGTTGCTGGCACCAACGCCCTCCCCGCCATAACCGCCCGACAGGGCAATGCCGTTGGCCCGGTCGCAAAGCATGTGCGGCTGGAAATGCCGGGACATGCCCAGGTTGCCGCCCCAGGAATGGGTGATCTGCACGTTCTTCAACTGCGGGAACAGTTCGCCGAACAGGTAGCGCCGCAGCTGTATTTCGTCAGTGGTCAGGTCGAAGTCGTGCCGCAGCTTGCCGGCGAACTGGTAGCCACCACGGGCGCCGAAGATCAGTCGGTTGTCAGCGGTGCGCTGACCGTAGGTGACCTGGCGACTGGCCTCGCTGAACGCCTGGCCACGACTCAGGCCGATTTCGTCCCAGGTGGCCGCCGACAAGGGCTCGGTCGCGACGATCAGGCTCTGCACCGGCATCTGGAAACGCCCCAATGGCGGCAGCGTGACGGAATAGCCCTCTACCGCCGGCACCACCCAGCGACTACGCACCGAAGCTTTCGCCGTGCGCAGGCTGCCGGACTGCCAATGGGTGACCGGGCTGTTTTCATAGATTCTGACGCCCAGGCGCTCCACCGCCCGGGCCAGCCCCCGTACCAGCCTAGCCGGGTGGATGGTCGCCACGTGCGGCGCGTAGATGCCGCCGTAGGGTTTGGCGATGCGGATCTGTTGCGCCAGTTGTTCCGGGGTCAGCCAGCGATAGTGGCTGTCGTTGAGGCCCCGACGGTGGAGATCGTCCAGGTAATGACGCAGGCTGGCCTCCTGCTCCGGGTAGCGCGCGGCGCAATACAGCACCCCGCCTTTACGGTAATCGCAGTCGATCCCCTCACGTTCGAGGACAATCTCCACTTCATCCGGAATGCTGTGCAACAGATGGTAGGAGGCCCGGCGATCTTCGACTGATAGATTGGCCAACAGGCGATCCTCACCCAGCAAATTGCCCATCAGCCAGCCACCATTGCGCCCCGACGCGCCGAAACCGGCGGTTTGCGCCTCGACAATCGCGATGTTCAGGTCTGGTTTGTGCTGCTTGAGGTAGTACGCGGTCCAGAGCCCGGTGTAGCCCGCGCCGATGATCGCCACGTCGACATCCAGGTCCCGCTCCAGCGCAGGACGCGCCAACAGAGGCTCGTCGAGTTGGTCCATCCACAAACTGATAGTGCGCCACGCCGGCATGCAAGACTCCGCCACTCAAACTTCGATGGCATCGATCCTAGTGCGTGGGCTCAGGCGCTGTCTTGCGCGCGTGCACGCAAAGAAATTTGTTTGACGTAGGCCTTGGGCGACTGGCCGGTGTGCTGGCGGAAACAGCTGTAGAACGCCGACAGCGAATTGAATCCGGCAGCGAAGGCCAGCTCATCGATGCGCACTGGCGGCGTCGCGGCATCCAGCGCTGCGAGCAAATGTTGCAGGCGCGCCTGGTTGACGTAGCGGTAGAAGCTCTGGCCCAGCACCTGATTCAACAGGTAGGAAATCTGGTTGCGGCTGTAGCCACACTCCTTCGCCACCCGTTGCAGATCGAGCTCCGGGTCCAGATAAGGCTGTTGACCCTGGAAATACTGCTGCAGGTCATCGGCCATAAAGCTCAATTGGCGCGGCGACAGGCCGAGCCGGCTGACCGCCGGGCGCTGATTGCCGGACGTTTTGCTGCCGGGTTGCTCGTGCACCAATGACGCATATTCATTGACCCGCCAGATCAGCCCGTCCTTGACGGTAATCGCTTCGCTGGCGCGAAACGACACCAGCCCTTCACCGCCGCGCAGGGTGATGCGGTACTGAATGAACGCCGTGTTGCCGTCCAGTCGAATGCGGTCGGAATGCTCCAGCGCTTCATCCGGATCCCGGGGCATGCTGCTGCGCACATACTCGCGCAACTCGGCCAGGCCCATGACCTTGTTCTGGAAGAAATCGTTGTACTGGACTTCAGGGTGATAAAGCGCCATGACGCCATCCAGATCCCGGTGCTTCCAGCGCAAGTGATAGCGCATGACCGTCTCGCCCGTGGCCTGGGTTTGCAGCGGGCCATCATCATCGGCGTGCATTGTACATCTCTGCGGGAAAACACCGAGCTTGCCCAACTTGTGCGTTGTCTTCAACGACTAAACCGATGATGGCGGGCGCCCGCAATCGGCCGATAAGCGTGAGCCGGATCAAAAAAAACGCCGGCAATCGCCAAACGACCTGAAAACTCCACATTATTTTCACATCCGGATGCTACTTTTAAAAACTGTCACTGGTTGAACCAATGAAGGTTCTTCCCTCCTACCATGAGCTAACGGACGCGCTCGATAATGAAGGCGGGCAACACATGAATATAGGGTTCAGTAAGGTCACGTTTCCAAACGCCTGCCAGCTGATGCGCTGGCATTTTCATCCCATGGGTTTCGAGGCGAGCATGGACGCGCCGGGCAGCATGATTGCCCGTCTTTTTGATCGTGCCACTGGCGAGACCATGATCGCCATTGCCGGTATTCCGTGCGCCACCGTCATGAATGCTGCGGATGTAGAACTGATAATCGAAGCGGTGGAGGATGAACTTGAAGCCTTCGTACCACCACAAGCCCTCAGGAGTTATGCCTGAAGGCTGAACGCCCACAAAAAAGCCCACGTCAGGTGTAATACCGTTCATTTAAGAGATAGAGCGAGCAATAAGTAACCTGTGGCGAGGGAGCTTGCTCCCGCTGGACTGCGCAGCAGTCCCATTTTAGGGCCGCTTCGCGCCCCAGCGGGAGCAAGCTCCCTCGCCACAGATACAGTGTTCGTCCTTAAGTGAACAGCATTACACGTCAGGTGGGCTTTTTTGTGGGCGAACTGGTGGTATCCCCCCCGCAAAAATGGTCATGCGTCAACTGTCACTTCTGAGCGTTTACAGGGTATCGATGGGCGGGCTGAATGAGCACTGCCGTGCCACGGCATGCAAATTCATCGGATGGAGTGAAGTCATGACGACTCAAGATGCTGCTCGAACATTGGATCAATCCGGCAGCCTGGACCCCGGTTTTGGCGACAATCAAAACGGCACTATCTTATTGCAAGGTACAAAAGTAGAAGCCATCGCTGTCTTGAAAGCTGAAGGCGCTAATCAAGGAAAAATCATCGGCGCCATCAGCAATGGTTCCAGCGCATTCACACTGTTTCGCCTCGACAAGACAGGATTGCTGGACAGATCATTCGGACCAGACGGAACAGGTTATGCGACAGGGCGCTTTGGCGCAGATACAACCCTCCCCACTGTAAGAACCCTGACCATAATCGACAACGGCAGCATTCTGGTAACGGGAGATGTACGACAATCCTCGCTAGGTCCCCACTACCCTGCTGCGGCGCTTTTCAATAGCAATGGAACACCGAATCTGGTGTTTGGCACCTTCAGGTTTGAAGAAGCGCCACCTACATTGCCTGTTGAATCGAGTGTCCCGATTCCCCTGAACGACGCCGAAGCGAAGGCCGGGAAAATCCTGTTTGCCGTCAACAACAGCTCCCCGGGGCCTTACCGCAATTGGGGCTTGTTGATTCAATTGACGCTCAATGGTGAGCTGGACAAAGACCTTGATGGGCGAGGCTACGTCTACTTTCGGCACAATAACGAAAACACGACAACGGTCGGCGCGGTAACACAGACTGACGGCACAATCGTGTTGGCCGGATATACATCCAGTCATGCCTTTCTGGCCGGATTCACCTCCAATGGCAAGATCGACACGACGTTTGGAACAGGAGGTATCAAAACATTTGAGTCCCCCGAAGGTGCGATCAGGCTCAGTAAAGTGCTTGCACAACCCGATAACAAACTGATTGCTGTCGGCACAGTGACAAAGAGCCCTCAGCGAGGATGGGTGACAAGGACACTCAGTAACGGAACTTCGGACAACACCTTTAATAACGGCAATGAATTCATTACCCAGTTCCCCTTTCGGAGCTTGCAGTGGAACTCGGCAGACATTGACTCGAAAGGATCGATCGTGGTGGCAGGGGAAATAGATCAACGCTTATGCATAGTCGGCCGAATCACTGAAGATGGCCGCGTAGACACCACCTTCACTCCCACGGGTTTAAGTGACCCGAACGCGGCAGACACACCCAATGTGACGACCAGTGTCGCTGTGCAGAGCGATGCTCGAATCATTGTCGCCGGGATCAAAACAGATGCGTCGGTGAGTGGTTACGTTGGTTAAAGCATCGAAGGCGTCCTGACCTGTTTCTGATACTGAACATGTTTGCCCAGGCTGACGCCTTCGCGAGCAGGCTCTCTCCCACAGTATCCGGTGTTGTTCATAAATCTCGACCAGCACCAATTCCAGTGGGAGCGAGCTTGCTCGCGTCAAGGCCGCATTGGGAGTACCAGGTTGAACTCTGCATGTTCGCCATCTGGCGAATGCCCATCTTGTCGAAATATTGGGCTCAAGCAGAAGCCTTGCCCTGTCGATGGTCGACAAAGAACGCCTTGCCCTTGCCGATCCGGTCGGAGGCCTTGGGCATGTTCGCGGCCTGGGTGTCTTGGGCGTCGACGTACCAGTAGCAATGGCTGACGGCGCGGGTTATACCCACGTACGCCAGCCGCAGGATCTCGTCCTTCTGGGCGTTGTCGTAGGGTTCGCTGTCACCGGCCTTGCCCAGGCCCGCCATCCGGTAAACCTGATTCTTGTAAGGCGAGCTGGTCAGGTGCTGGCAATCGCCTAGCAAAAACACTGCATCGGCCTGGAGGCCCTTGGCGCTGTGATAGGTCAGTTGCTTGAGCCTGCGAGCCTCATACGGCAAGCTCGAATCAGCATTAAGTACTGGCTGAATATGTTGTTCTATCAATGCCTTATCGCTACTTCTTCGATAAAGCATCAAGATCGAATCACCCTTGCGGTAATGCTCCATCAGGCGTTGGGCCATGCCCTGGTCATCACGATCGAGGACGTTCACCGGCAGCAATGCCTTGGGTTCACCGCTGGCCTTGGCTTTTTTCCCGGCAATCGCCGGTGCTGCACGCACGATGTGCTCGGCGGCATCGATGATGTGCTGGTGGCTGCGGTAGTTGTCGCTGAGCATGACCTTGGTGGTGCTCGGCGACGGGAACTCCTTGTTGAACTCCATGAAGTAGGTCGGCGAACTGCCGCGCCAACCATAGATGGACTGCCAGTCATCGCCCACACAGAGCAGCGAGGAACGCTGGGCTCCGCGCCCTACGTGCATGGCCGGTCCGCGACTGCGGATCTCTGCCAGGCTGGCCCTGATCCAGGAGACGATTTGCGGCGAGACATCCTGGAATTCGTCGATCATCAGGTGTGACAGCGGCCGCAGCAGCTCATCGCCGAGCAGCTTGAGGTTCTCCGGCGAATGCTCGCTGAACAAGGCGAACATCCGGTTGTAGGTCATGATCGGCGGCTTCTGATCCAGCAAGTGATCTTCCAGCGCCCGCCAGTAAAGGCTCAAGGCTTCGAAGAAGAATCGGTCGGGATCGTCCTTGGCGAAACTCATCTGAGCCACGGCGCCCGGCACGTCCAGCCCGAGGTTTTCGATGAACCCGGCGGCGGCGACAAAACAATCGAGCAGCGGTGCGGAAGCGAGCTCGCCCTTGACCTTGTAATCGAAGCCCGGCCCGGCACTGGCATCGCCGGCAAGCGAGGCCAAAACGCGCTTTGATGACTCGTAACTATCAAGCCATATCAAAGGCTTACGACAGAAAGCTTGAAACAGGGTGCGCTTTACTGCCCACTCTGCGCGCACCGTCAGCTTGGCGTTCGGTCGCGTGACCTGCGGGTTTTCCCGAGGATCGAACCCGAGTACCACCCAGGCATCCAGGGACGGGATGTAGCCGTGACAATGGAACGTCGAACCGTTGATATCGAACGACTGGCGATTCGGTTCGATGCCCTTGAAGGGCCAGGCACCTGCGCGAAACCATAGGTCCTCGATGGCATCGCACAGTTCTTCATCGCGTTTGGCCGCCAGTTCGGTCACGCCCATGCGTTTCTGCACATCCGGGTGATCGCGCTCCAGCTCCTTGAGTTGCAGGGCATGCCGGGACAATGGCTTGATCAGCTCGCGAAAATGCTCATCGTCACTGTGCAGACGGTGATAGCAGGCGTTGAGCTGCTGGCGTTGAGCGTCGTTGATCCGTAGATCGAACGGATTGCTATCGGCCTCATTATCACCCTGTGCGGCCCGCAGGCTGAGGTTCTCGAAAGCCTGCAGGCGCTCGAAACCCGGAAGGTTGCGCACCATCGGCAGGATCCGCGAGTGAAAGGTGCGCACCAGATCCCGCGCCTCCTTGAAACTGATCGCGCGGCCCCAGAGCGCAAACAGTTCGATCAGCTTGTTGATGAAGTCCTTGCGCGATTCACGGGTGAAGGTCACCACCGTCATCGAACTCAGTTCGAAGCCCAGGTAATGGGTCAACAGTAAGATACGCAGCACCAGGGTGGTTGATTTGCCTGCACCGGCACCCGCGATCACCGAGGTGGACGGTGTGTCGCTGAAGATCATTTTCCACTGTGCGGCACTGGGTTGGGCATGGGCCGGCAACAACCGGACGACATCGGCCTTCATGCGCTTCTTCAACTCGGCGCTCAACGGCAGGCGCCAGTCGTCGAACAGCAGGTCATCGACATTCGGCGGTCGGTGTTCAGTGCTGCGCGAGTCGCGGATCAGCAGGACCTGCCGACCCTCCTCCAGGCCTTCGAGCTTGCCTTCCTTGTAGCCGTAATCGACCCCGGCGCTGTGACCGCTGCGAAATCCGTCGGCCTGGCCATGCAACCACGACGCACGATGCTGTGCGTGCAGGCGGGTCAGGCTGTAGCCGAAGAATCGGGCGAGCAATCGCTTGACCAGCGGCATCTCGGCCAGGGGGCGAAGTTCAGGCGGAAGATCGGGGGTGTGTTGCGGCACGCGGACTGACTCCAGGGTGTGAGGCTGTTGAGCGCTATGGTGTCTGCATTTGCCGTCGAGTTCTAGTCAATTGCTTATGACTCATTGGCTTATGCGATGAAGTGAAAGCTGGATGAGAAACTTTCGAGTTCGTTTTATATCAATCCATTCGATGGGAATGCTGCATTTTTTACGCTTTTTATCGATTGTTGCCTGTTGGATGATGGCCGTCATCACTCACCGGTCTCGCTTCGTGGCTCAGGCACCTGGCCCCATGACGAACCTTTTCTGGAGACGATCATGCTTGAACTCAGACCTTTCAACTCCCTCGGCGGCGCTCACCACGGCTGGTTGGATGCTCACCACCATTTTTCGTTCGCCGAATACTACGATCCCAAGCGCATGAACTGGGGCAACCTGCGAGTCTGGAACGACGACGTGATCGCTCCCGGCACCGGTTTCCCGCAACACCCGCACCGGGACATGGAAATCATCACCTATGTCCGTGAAGGCGCCATTACCCACCAGGACAACCTTGGCAACAAGGGCCGCACCGAAGCCGGTGACGTCCAGGTCATGAGTGCCGGTACCGGGATCGCCCACAGCGAGTACAACCTGGAAGCGACGCCGACCAGGATTTTCCAGATATGGATCATCCCGAACGAGTCCGGCCTGGCCCCGTCCTGGGGCGCCAAGCCGTTCCCGAAGGGCAACCGCGAAGGTTTTGTCACCCTGGCCAGCGGCAAGGATGGCGACGATCAGAGCCTGCGCATTCGCGCCGATGCCCGGCTGGTAGCGGCCAACCTGAAGGCCGGCGAGTCTGCCGAATACCCGCTGGACAAGGGGCGTCGTGCGTACCTGGTGCCGGCCACTGGGGTCATTGAAGTCAATGGCTTGCGTGCACAAGCTCGAGATGGTGTCGCGGTTGCTGATGAGCAGGTTTTGCGAGTGACTGCCATCGAGGACAGCGAGATTGTTCTGGTGGATCTGGCTTGATTCGGTAATTGCCGGACGGCACAAAAAAAGGGCGACCGTGAATGGTCGCCCCTTTTTTTGCTGATCCGGAATCCCTTTGTGGCGAGGGGGCTTGCTCCCGCTGGGGTGCGAAGCGACCCTGAAACCGGCAAACGCGGTTTCATGAAACACCGCATCGTCTGGATTTACGACTGCTTCGCAGTCGAGCGGGAGCAAGCTCCCTCGCCACAGTTCTCACTCACCACAGTGCCCGCGATCACTTCGCGGAAATGGCACCATCCACCAGTGTTTGCGCCTCGGCCACCAGTTGCTTGAGGTGGTCGTCGCTGACAAAGCTTTCGGCGTAGATCTTGTAGATGTCTTCCGTGCCCGATGGGCGCGCCGCGAACCAGCCGTTCTCGGTCATGACCTTGAGGCCGCCAATGGCCTGGTCATTGCCCGGTGCGTGGCTGAGGATGCTCTGGATCGGCTCGCCTGCCAGTTGGGTCGAGGTGACCTGTTGCGGCGACAGCTTGCTCAACAGCGCTTTCTGCTCCGGATTGGCCTTGGCATCGACCCGCACCGAGAACGGCTCACCCAGTTCATCGGTCAAGGCACGGTACGCCTGGCTCGGGTCGCGACCGGTCCGCGCGGTCATCTCGGCGGCCAGCAGGGCCGGAATCAAACCGTCCTTGTCGGTGCTCCAGACGCCGCCGTCCTTGCGCAGGAACGAGGCACCGGCGCTTTCTTCGCCGCCGAAACCGAGGGATCCATCGAACAGGCCGTCGGCAAACCATTTGAAACCGACCGGCACTTCGTACAGGCGGCGATCCAGGCGCTTGGCCACGCGATCGATCAGGCCGCTGCTGACCACGGTTTTACCCACGGCGGCATCGGCGCGCCATTGCGGACGATTCTGGAACAGGTAGTCGATGGCCACGGCGAGGTAGTTGTTCGGCGCCAGCAAACCACCAGACGGCGTGACGATGCCATGGCGGTCGTGGTCCGGGTCGCAGGCAAATGCCACGTCGAAGCGCTCTTTCAAGCCGATCAGGCCTTGCATGGCGTGGCTGGACGATGGGTCCATGCGGATCTGGCCGTCCCAGTCGACGGTCATGAAACGGAAGGTCGGGTCGACCTCTTTGTTCACCACGTCCAGGTCCAGGCGGTAATGCTCGGCGATCGCCGACCAGTAGCGCACCCCCGCTCCACCCAACGGATCGACACCCAGGCGCAGCTTGGCGTCGCGGATGGCGTCGAAGTCGATCACGTTGATCAGGTCGGCGACATAGGTGTTGAGGTAATCGTGACGATGGGTGGTGCTGGCCTTCAGTGCCTGCTCGTAGCTGATGCGCTTGACGCCAGCGAGCTTGTTGGCCAGCAGTTCGTTGGCCTTGGCTTCGATCCACTTGGTGATGTGGGTATCGGCCGGACCACCGTTGGTTGGGTTGTACTTGTAGCCACCGCTTTGCGGCGGGTTGTGGGACGGCGTGATGACAATGCCGTCTGCCAGGCCGCTGGTGCGACCGCGGTTGTAGCAGAGAATCGCATGGGAAATGGCCGGTGTCGGCGTGTACTCGTCACCCTCGGCGATCATCACGGTCACGCCGTTGGCCGCCAGTACTTCGAGGGCGCTGGCGCCGGCCGGCGTGGACAGCGCGTGGGTGTCGATGCCGACAAACAGCGGGCCATCGATGCCTTGAGCTTCGCGGTACAGGCAGATCGCCTGACTGATCGCCAGCACGTGCCATTCGTTGAAACTCAAGTCGAACGAGCTGCCCCGGTGCCCGGACGTGCCAAAGGCAACGCGCTGGGTCGAAATCGCAGCATCAGGCTGGCCGGTGTAATAGGCCGTTACCAGTCGCGGGATGTCGACCAACAATTGTGCCGGTGCCGGTTTACCCGCAAAAGGACTGAGTGTCATGCAAAACCTCTGGAATAGAGTGGTTCAGGAATTGGGTCGCAGTTTACTGGCAGTTTGACCGCAACGCGATGAGATCGATCCAATACAGTGGGGGTTGTTATTTTTTGTCTCACTCACTCGATTGATTCCAGGCGCAGCGCATCCCCCAGCAGTCCCAGCGCGGCCGCCAGGTTGTGATCGCCGCCGAAGGTATGACTCAGGCGCAAATGCTGCCCGTACAGTCCGTGGAGGCTGAACAGCTCGCCCGGCGCGATGACCACCTGATGCGCCAGCAGGCGCTGGAACACACGACGGACATTGACCCGACGCAACGAGCGCACCCAGATCGTTGCGCCACCTTCTGGTTCGACGAAATGCAAGGCATCACCCAATCGCTCCTGCAACAACAGGGTCATTTGACACTTGCGCTCCTTGAGCAGCCGGCGCAGCACCAGCAGGTGTTGATCGATACGACCGCTGCTGTACAAGCGGGCGATGGCTTTCTGGCGAATCGGTGAAAGACGAAAGGAACGCAGTAGAAAGTGCCGTTGCAGCTCAGCGCTCAAATGCCTGGAAAGCAGATAACCATAGGGTGCTTCAGGCCCGATGATTTTCTCGAACGTGGAAAACACCATCAGCCGTTCAGGGTCCAGCAAGTCTCGAAAGCGCACGCAGCCGAGGTCGAATCCGAGTTCGCCATAACAGTCGTTTTCCAGCACCCAACTGTCATGCGCGGCCAACAGCCGGGCGATGGCCTGCCTGTTTTCGTCAGGCGCCAGGCTGCCACGGGGCATGTTCAGGGCCGAGGACAGCATCACCAGCCTTACCGGCTCGGTATCCAGCAGCATGTTGAGCCGTTCCGGATCCAGGCCACCATCGGCTTGCACAGGCAGTTCAATCACCCGCACGCAAGCGGCTTGAAACAAACGCAGGATCGTCCAGTCGCACGGCGATTCGACCACCACTGTGGCATCTTTCAAGCCCAGCACGGCGATCAGGATTTCCAGTACACCGCGAAGGTCGGCGCCGATGTAGACATCATCGGCGTGCCAGTAACGCATGGGAGACGTGGTGTAGCGTGCTGCCAGGGCGGTGCGCAGTTCGAGTTCGCCGCAAGGCTGCGAAGGCGACTGCGGCTGGCGGGGGTACTGGCGCAACAACTCCCGCTCCAGCAGCAACAAAGGACTGTCGAGTGGCTGCAACAACGCCGGTTCATCGGCGCTCAGCACCAGCATCCCCGGACGCCTGGCATTCACATAGACCGCCTCCAGCAGGTCGCTGCCGCTGTCCTGCGGGTTGATTGAAGACACCGGCAACGCGTAGTAACCGGACTTGGCTACCGAATAGACCCGCCCTTCTTTCTCCAGCAGCGAATAGGCGTATTGAATGGTCGAGATCGACACATTGAGACGCTCCGCCAGATGCCGCAGCGACGGCAGGCGGATGCGCGAATCCCCTTCAGACTCGTTGATCAGGCTGACCAGGTATCGATAAACCGCCTGATAGGCGAAATCCGTTTCTCGTGGACCTTTCATGGGCGAAGGCCAACCACGCTGGCTGAAAATCCGCCCACGCTCAGTGACCCGCTGACCATTCATCCACCGACGTGATGCCGGCGTCAGGATCGTCCGGCGTATTTTGCGATGCGGCCCTTTGGATGATGGCTTCAGGCGCCCCGCCATCGCCTGCGGGCGTCCACTCCATGCGGTAAAGCTGGCCGATCAGGCTGACGGGCAGTCCGCTGACATCAATCATCCATTGCATGATTTGTTCGGCCACCGGATGCCCCTGCATGGCCTTGTGCAACTCGGGCATGGCCACCAGCATGCCCGGATGGCACTGACGCAGAAATCGCTCGAGCCCCGCACCTTTTTCGATAAAGGGCGCAAACAGCAGGCACACCAGTTGTGCTTCGCTCAGGCCCAGGTTCTTTTGCGCCTCGGCCGCCGCCCGGGCGCGCAATTCGGTCAGTATCGCCGGATTGCCGAATTGCTCGATGGCCTGCTCGCACAAGCGCTCGGGCAAACGCTTGCGACGCATCATCACCAAGGCACGTTGCAGGTATTGCGCAACACCGGATTCGTAATTGCGATTCTGCACGAAGCACGCATGCAACCCTCGGACGTGCGCGGTGATCGATGGACTGACGAATTCGTTGTCGCTGATCTGCGCGGACAGTTCGTCTGGCTGGAAGCCGAGAAATTCAGTCAGCAATGGCCAGCGCTCTTCCAGGTTGCTGACCAGCAGGTCGTGAATGTCGATGCAGGCCGTACGACGACAGGTCTCAAAACGCTCTTGCGGACGCCATGGGGCCTGGCCGTAATCGGCGTAGAACCCGTGATAACAGTCGCTGCCCAGCTCATCGAGCAATGTAAACAACCCCGCATAACCGGGCTCACCCGTGTGGGAAAACTGGAGCCCGGCCTTGGTGGCGGCACGTTTCAATCCCTCGATGAACTGCTTCTGCTGACGCGGCGTGTCGCTGATGAGCAAGGCGTCGACACCAGCGTCCCAGCGGGCGATTTGTCCATAGAACTCTCCCGTGGCCAGATAACCGTCATCCCACAGGTCGAACCCGTCGCGCCATTCCCGTCGATGGCCGATCATCAACAGGTTCAGGCGGCTAGACTCGCGACCGGCGTCGGAGATCGGCGTCAGGTGGTTGAACGGCAAGACTTCCCGATCATCAACCATCAACACCTCGACCCGGGGATCGTCATAGACAAACAATGCGCTGTTGGTCCGGTGCATGTTTTCCACGGCTGCGCCACTTGCCCCGTTCAATCGCAACGAGGCGATGCGCAACTGAAATGTCGCCGGCGTCCGCGTGGCGATGGTCAACTGCGCAGCACGCAACAGCGCCAGGGTGTAGCAGTTGTCACGGGCCCCGGACTGGATCGCCAACACCTTGTAATCGCCAATGCGCTCCATGCCCCCGGCCGCTACTGCCAGGCGCTGAATCAACAATTGCAATGCAGTGCGTTCGGCACGGGAGAAAAAACCCAGCAATCGCTGCAGCACTTGTTGATAGACATAGTTCATCGCTTGGTCATGGATGCTGGTCATCTTTATTTACCTGATACTCGTAAGTTCAATATCGTGCAGACAGCAAATCCCGTTGGACTGTCTGCACGAATGGAGTCATGGACTTTATTGCCAAATGCTAACACTTGAATTTTCTTGAAATCATTTGAAACGATCGCAACACCCCCTCGATTTGACGACAATGGCGAGGCTGTAGCGCCCGGCTGGAAAGGGTTTGCTCGCTTGAAGTCGAAGTCCTAGGAAATATCCGACAAAGTCCCACAGACACTTAATACAAGAAATAAGGAAGGAAGTTGTCGCTGTCTTTTTGGCAACTAAACAACAACCAACTAATTTGGAGATTTGCACCGATGGCGCACAGTGAAAAGTTTCAGCCTGACACCCAGCCATGACTCATTCCTTGAGATGAAAGTAATCATTCAATTATCAGGGCTTAGTGGCTGATTAGAAGCTACAGATTACGGGCAAAAACCAGTTCAGTTGCTGGACCGGCCTGCGGATCGACGGATTTCGGGGCGCAAACGAAAGAGTCCGTGCGGGCACGGACTCTTGGGAGGGCTGTTGGGTGAGTGTTAGGCCGGTTCGACCAGCAGCGCGACCCGTTCGCGACATGGGCATTCGTCCATGTAGCGGTGTGCTTCGACAAACTCGGCAAACGGGAAGACCCGAGTCTTGAGCGGCAGCAGAACGCGGTCGGCGGTCAGCTGATTGATGTCGCGCAAGGCGCGTTGCAGTGCGGCCTGGTCCTGGGTGATGCCCAGTTCCGGCTTGCCCGTGAAGTTGCCGATGCAGTGCACGAAGAACTGAATGTTCTTCTGGAACGCTGCGCAGGCCGGGAAAGGCGTCTGGTTGCCACCTTGCAGGCCGTACAGCACCAGGCTGCCGCGAGGTGCCAGCACATCGCCCAGCAACGACATCTGCGGACCGCCCAAACCATCGAACACCACGTCCACGCCACGGTTATCGGTGATCTTGTTGATCCGCATCAGCAGATCTTCTTCCTCGGTGACGATCACTTTATCGGCACCCAGCGACAGCAGGTATTCACGTTCCTCCGCGGTCTTGGTCGCGGCGATCACTCGAACACCCAAGGCCTTGCCCAGTTGTACGAACGAAGGTCCGGCGCAATGACTCGCGTCAGTCACCAGGGCGAATTGACCGGGCTTGACCCGTGCCAGATCCGCATAGGCGAAATAGGCGATCAACAACGGCGTGTAGTGCACGCTGGCTTCAATCGGGCTGAGCACATCCGGATAACGGGTGACTGCCGAGCGCGGCAAAACGATCTGCTCGCCGTAGACCGGGTAGTCGTTCGGGCTTTGGGCCGGAAAGCTGGCGACCTTGTCACCGACCGCCAGGTCATCGACGCCATCGCCGACAGCGGTGACGATACCGGCCATCTCCTGGCCCAGGCCTGAAGGCAGACGGGCATGGGACGGGGCCAGGTTCTGGCGCCAGAGAGTGTCATACCAGCTGATGCCAATCGCCTCGACGCGCACCTGCACTTCGCCCGGCGCAGGCAGAGCCGTCGCATGCTCTTCGCATTTGAGCACCTCGGCTGGACCAAACTTGTGAAAACGGATCGTGCGGGACATCGCAAACCTCGCCAAATGAACCTCTAATGCCTTGAACTCTAGCTGGGCTTTCAACCCAACACTATCTGTGGCTATTAATAGTCGACATGCCTGTCATTGATTCCGCAGCGGCGGCAACATCGTCAAATGTTGTAAGAAACCGAAGCAGCCTGTGTAGGAAAAACTGAATTACCCGGTGCAGAGTACCAGCCTTTCCCCGTAATATTCCCGCTGGCCATTGTTCTCATATGGCCGCCCACGTCAAGCTTGCTGACTCTGCCAGGACTCCAGATGAATCGTAATGACCTGCGTCGTGTCGACCTGAACCTGTTGATCGTTTTCGAAACATTGATGCACGAACGCAGCGTGACCCGTGCTGCGGAAAAACTGTTCCTCGGCCAGCCCGCCATCAGTGCGGCGCTCTCGCGCCTGCGCGGCCTGTTCGATGACCCTTTGTTCGTGCGTACCGGCCGCAGCATGGAGCCGTCCGCCAGGGCGGTCGAGATCTTCGCCCTGCTCTCGCCGGCGCTGGATTCGATTTCCACCGCCGTCAGCCGTGCGGCCGAGTTCGATCCTGCCACAAGTACCGCCGTGTTCCGCATCGGCCTTTCGGACGACGTCGAGTTCGCCTTGCTGCCAATGCTGCTCAAGCGCCTGCGTGCCGAATCGCCGGGGATTGTGCTGGTGGTGCGCCGGGTCAACTACATCCTGATGCCGGGGTTGCTGGCATCCGGTGAGATATCCATCGGTGTCAGCTACACCACCGACCTGCCGGCCAACGCCAAGCGCAAGGTACTGCGCCGCAGCCAACCGAAGCTGTTGCGTGCCGACACCATGCCGGGGCCGTTGAGCCTGGATGATTACTGCGCTCGCCCCCATGCACTGGTGTCGTTCGCCGGCGACCTCAGCGGTTTCATCGATGAAGAACTGGAAAAGCTCGGGCGCAAGCGTCATGTGGTGCTCGCCGTGCCGCAGTTCAACGGGTTGAGTACCCTGCTCGCGGGCACTGACATCGTGGCTACGGTGCCCGATTACACTGCTGATGCACTGACCGCCGCGGGCGGTGTGCGGGCCGAAGATCCACCGTTGCCGGTGCGCAGCTTCGAACTGCATATGGCCTGGCGCGGGTCGCAGGATAATGATCCGGGGGAGCGCTGGTTGCGGTCGCGGATCCAGATGTTCTTCGGGGACCCTGAGAGTCTCTAGGCGTCGCCGGGCAGGCTGTTCAGCCTGATCATTTCTGCCTTTTGATAGACCATGGAGATCCATCCACTTCCAGTGGTTTGCTACATTCGGGGGCATATTTGAGAGCATGCTTTGGATGGTTTGAAAAGGATGCCCCCAGCCTAAGGCCAAGCACGCTATTGATGAGGATAGCTCCGACCGGACTCTCTGCGAGTCGATAGACCGGCCTGAGGCTTTCAGCGCAACGGTGGGGATCCGGACAGTCTCACATAACCGAGCACTTCAGCCGCACAAGCCAATAAATACAGGGGGTTTATCCTCCGGGCACCTCCGATCAAATCCAGCTTCCTCCGGTACATTCAGACATACCGAGTACACCTTTATCGCCGCAGTGGAGGACCTTGCGCGCGATGAGGCTTGGGCGGCAGTAACGGTGGATTGCTCATGAACATCGACTGGGTTGAGTGGTTCATATCAGTATGCGATGCTGACTTGGTAGCCCCTGATCAGGGACTCAATCAGCTATACTTGCCAGGCACTGACATTGGGGTGCCGAAAATGGAAAAGCTGAGTCTGCAGACCAAGAAGGCGTGGTTCGCCAAGCACCGCAAGGCCAATTTCGCCGCCAGCCTGCGCCTGGAAGGTTTCGTGCCTTCTCCAAATGATGGCGACATCAAACTCCCTACCCGAGAAGCTGCCCTTAAAGCTGTGCGGCACGTCAAAGTTTGAGTCACGACAAATACGGCACTGACCAAGCCCCGGATTGCTATCCGGGCACCGAGGTTCTAGTAAACCTGCTCGACCTGCATGACGCCGATGACCTTGATGAGGCTGAGCGCTATCTCAACGAAGTCGCCTTGGCGCGACTGGAGTTCGTCGACCCCCCTTACAACGTAGCTACCCTGAAGCGGATCCACCGCACTTTGTTTGCTGAAGTTTACGAGTGGGCTGGAAAGATCCGCACACTCGCAATCAGCAAAGGCGACACTAGATTCTGTAGCCCGGAGTTCATCGAGAAGGAAATCGGAAAGGAACTTTCCAAGATTGCGAATGCGGGTTGGTTTGAAGGGTACCCCCGCCACTTGCTTGTTGCGTCCATAGCCGAGTCCTACGGCACGATCAATGTTGCGCCCCCCTTCAGGGAGGGTAATGGCCGGACCCAGCGGATCCTCTTTGAATGGATCATCCTCAATACGGGATATACGATCGATTGGAGCCTGGCTGATCGCCAAGAGTGGATCGATGCCTGCATACACTCGTACTACGGCGATGATGATGGCCTGACCGGCGTCTTTGATCGATGCATCGGAACGAAGATTCAAGAAGATCAGCCACTGAACTAATAAAAAGAGCGCCATCCATCAGACCGCGTGAAAATGCGGTCTGCCTCCACTTGATGGAGCTCATGGTCACGCGTTGACGTCGACCACTACGCGGCCCTGGACTTTGCCTTCGAACATTCGGCCGATCACCGCGGGCACCTCCGCCAGACCCACCACCTGCGTCGTGCGCGCGAGTTTGCTCAGATCGAGATCGCTTGCCAGGCGCGTCCAGGCCTGGATTCGGGACTCGTACGGGGCATTGACGGAGTCGATGCCAGCAAGGGTTATATTACGCAGGATGAAGGGCAACACCGACCCTGGAAGATCCATACCCTGAGCCAGACCGCAGGTCGTCACCACACCGCGATACCGGGTCTGCGCCAATACGTTCGCTAGCGTATGACTGCCGACCGAGTCCACAGCACCAGCCCATTTTTCAGTCGCTATCGGTGTTCCCTGGGCAGAGAGCGTTCGGCGATCGATGATCTGCGCCGCACCTAGACGGGTCAGATAATCTTGCTCCTCAACGCGCCCGGTCGATGCGACCACGCGATAGCCGAGACCGGAGAGAATCGCAATCGCGATCGAGCCGACTCCGCCATTGGCGCCAGTGACGAGGACGTCACCGCGAGCCGGTGTGAGACCGCCATGTTCCAGCGCCAGTACCGACAGCATCGCCGTGTAGCCTGCCGTGCCGATAGCCATTGCGTCCTTGGTCGAGAATACGTCCGGAAGCTTGACCAGCCACTCGCCTTTTACACGTGCCTTCTGAGCAAATCCGCCGTGATGGGTCTGGCTCAACCCCCAACCATTGGCGACTACGCGATCCCCCACACTGATGCCGGGGTAAGCCGAGGCTTCGACGGTGCCGGCAAAATCGATCCCGGCAATCAATGGAAACTGCTTGATGACGTCGGCGTATCCACTCAGCGCCAGCGCATCCTTGTAGTTAACGGTTGAATAGTCGACCTTGACGGTAACGTCGCCAGGCATGAGATCTCGCTCATGCATATCAACTACGCTGGCCGAAATCTTATCGTCTGTCTTTGTTGCGAGCAGTGCTTTGAACGACATCATATTCTCCTCAATGACCCTGCGGGTCGAAATCAACTGAAGGCACCAACGCCTCGCGCAACTGAAAAACTAGTGCAGGTCAGGTAACGTTTTGTCAGGATGTTCGGGATCGAGAAAAGCCAGCGCCTGCGCTACGAAATTGGCGTGATTCTGGAAAATCGCACCATGTCCGGCATCTTCATAAATGATCAGTTGCGAGTTCGGGATGCGGCGGGCCATATCAGTAGAGTTCACTGTCGGCACCATGATGTCGTTATCACCATTGGCGATCAGAACCGGGATCCGGATACTGCCGAGATCCTGGGGTGCCTGCCGCCCCCACGCCTTGATCGCCTTCAACTGTCGCGAGAAGGCACTTGGTGTGGGTCCCTTGTCCCGATCCGTTTTGCGCTCCTTCAGTCGTTTCAAGAAGGCCTTCGCGGCTTGGCGACCATTGGTCGAGGCTGTGAAGAACAGATAGAACTTCGGATCCCGCAGCGTCAGTAACCCCTTGATCATCAAGGGCCAGGATGCCGCCCCTACCTTGTCAATGTCTTTGCCGCCCGCCGGCCCCGTACCCGCCAGAATGAGCTTGCGTACCAGGTCGGGGGCTTTGAGCACGATGTCCTGTGCCACGAATCCGCCAAGGGAAAAACCGATTAGATCAACCTTCTCCAAGCCCAGCCCGTGGATCAGGGCTATAGCATCCCGCGCCATTTCATCAATGGTCAGGGGCGCTGTTCCTCCCGATGCGCCGATGCCCCGGTAGTCAGTGGCGATGACGCGATGCTTACTGGCAAGACCATCGATGATCAGCGGGTCGAAGTTGTCCAATACCGCGCCCCAATGGTTAAGAAGAATCAGCGGCACTGCGCTGCGAGGCCCCAGGTCACGGTAGGCAAACACGGTCCCTGCGACATTGATCGAGCGGTTCACGGCAGTTACGTAGGACGTACCCGATCCAAGGTGAGTGTCGGAATGGGTCATTGTTTACTCCGTGCGTCTGATGTGGACCGGGAGTCCTGATCTGGGGAGGTCCCGGTCTGCTTTATGTCGATTGAAAGTGATGACGCCCCTACCCCTGCGCGTCGTCGGAATACTTACGAGGGCGTGCGATACCGCTCTGCTACATGCGCTTGTCTAATGTCTGAAATGAGCGCTTGTCGCGCGGCATCCAGAGCGGTCCAGCGACTGGCGTCATGCAGTGGCGGGATGGTCACAAGCTCACGCCGATCGAAGCCCACCAGCGCGGCATCCACCAGCTCACCCACCTCCATCAGTTCCGGCAGCGCATTGATGTCGATGCCCGCACGCCCCCAAATCTCCGTGCGGGTACCGGCAGGAAGCACAGCCTGGACATAGACGCCTTTGGGCGCGAGTTCCAGACTCAGCCCCTGGGATAGGAACAACACAAAGGCCTTGGTGGCGCCATAGACCGACATGCCGAACTCCGGCGCCAAACCAACCACTGAGCCGATATTGACGATCGCGCCTTCACCAGCCTGCGCAAGCCGAGGGGCGATAGCGCTGGCGAGTCGCACCAACGAGGTTGTGTTGAGCGCGATGAGTCGAGCGACATCGTCGGTCGTCTGCTCGATGAAGCTGCCAGACTGGGCTGCCCCGGCGTTGTTAATGAGGATGCCGATGCGCGAATCATCGCGCAGGCGCGTCTCGACGACGGCCAAGTCGCCGGGCTGGGTGAGATCGGCCTGGAGGATATCGACAGCGACGCTGTGTTCCTCACGCAGGCGAGCCGCAAGCGTCTCCAGCCTGACTTTGTCGCGGGCAACCAGCACCAGATCGTGGCCGCGACGTGCCAAGCGCTCGGCATAGGTGGCGCCGATGCCGGAGGAAGCGCCGGTAATCAGGACTGCGGGATGGGTAGTCATGTATTTGCTCTCTTGATCAGGTGAACCCATGTCGGGCATGCAACGTTCAAAGTCGACACCGCGCCAGTGTTACAGGGCACTGGCGTCGCCGAGGGCCGGATAGTCGATGTATCCCGCAGCACCACCACCGAACAGCGTGGTCGGATCGAACGACGCCAACGGCGCTGCGGTTTTCAGACGTTCCACCAGATCGGGGTTGGCAATGAATGGGCGCCCGAACGCGAAGAGGTCTGCCTTGCCTTCGGTGAGCCGGGAGGTAGCGAGATCCAGGTCATAACCGTTGTTGGCGATGTAGGTGTTCCTGAATCGCCGGCGCAGGGAATCAAAGTCGAACGGTGCGACCTCGCGCGGCCCGCCGGTCGCGCCCTCGACGACATGGAGATAGACGATGCCCAAGGCGTCGAGCTGATCGACGAGGTAGTCGAACTGCCCCTGTGGATCGCTGCTCGAGACACCATTGGTGGGCGAAACCGGCGAGATACGAATGCCGGTGCGCTCGGCGCCGATCTCACCCACCACTGCTGCCGTCACCTCCAGCAGCAGCCGAGCGCGATTTTCGATCGACCCGCCGTAGGCATCGGTGCGTACGTTGGCACCGTCCTTGACGAACTGGTCCAGCAGATAGCCATTGGCGCCATGGATCTCGACGCCATCGAAGCCTGCGGCAATAGCGTTTGCTGCGGCCTGGCGGAAATCGTTGACGATCCCGGGCAGTTCGTCGAGCGCCAGCGCCCGAGGCTCGGAAACGTCGACAAAGCTGTTGTTGACGAACGTCTTGGTTGCGGCCCGAATGGCCGAGGGCGCCACCGGAGCGGCGCCGTTCTCCTGTAGATCAACATGCGAAACTCGTCCGACGTGCCACAACTGCAGGAAAATTTTCCCGTTCTTCGCATGGACGGCATCGGTGACCTCACGCCAAGCGTCGATCTGCGCTTGCGAGTAGATGCCGGGCGTATCCTGGTAGCCCTGCCCCTGCTGAGAAATCTGTGTGGCCTCGGAAATCTGCAGGCCGGCCGACGCCCGCTGGCTGTAATACGTTGCAGCGAACTCGCTTGGAACGAAGCCCGCGCCGGCGCGGTTGCGCGTCAGCGGCGCCAGGACCACCCGGTTGGAGAGCGCCAGGGAGCCGAGGGTGTAGGGCTCAAATAAAGTTTTTTCGGTCATGCCTTGTTTCTCCCACGTTGACTGATGGTCGTTGTTGTGAGTGTGCATCGCCATACGATCGGCGCTTTCAGGTGGGCGGCGTTCATGGCCTGAGCCCTTCCAAAGTTAGCGAGCCGTTATGATGTCGATCATAATCTTATCCGTCAATAACTTTGATTATGATTGACATCAATGTATATTGACCGCCTGACAGTCAGCAGATTCAAAAGAGGCATGTGGGTATGAGAGTCACCAAAGCGCAGGCACAAGCGAATCGAGCGCACATCGTCGAGACGGCCTCCGCCCTGTTTCGTGAACGCGGCTATGACGGTGTGGGGGTGGCGGAACTGATGGCCGCTGCCGGGTTCACCCATGGCGGGTTCTACAAGCACTTTCGCTCCAAAGCCGATTTGATGGCTGAAGCAGCGGCGAACGGGCTTTCGCAGAGTCTGGTCAATAGCGCAGGCCTCGACGTCACCGAGTTCGTCAATATTTACATGTCACGGGCTCACCGTGATGGCCGCAACGTTGGCTGCACGATGGCAGCCCTCTGCGGGGACGCTGCGCGTCAGTCAGAGGAGATCAAGGCAACGTTTGCCGACGGGATCGAAAGCTTGCTGGCAGCCCTTGAGCCTGGGGATTCGCTGGGCGACGTGGATCCGCACACAGTACGAGCACAGATGATCGACATGCTTGCCCATGTGATCGGCGCAGTCGTGTTGTCGCGGGCTTGCCCGGATGATTCCCCACTGACGGATGAGATTCTGGAGGTCTGCCGCGAAAAAACTCTCGCGACACTGTCACCGTCGCAGTCCACGTAGTCGTTGCCTCAGCGGCAATCCCGAGCAGGGAAGTTTTCAGCAAGACTGCAAGGGATGGCTTGCCAAAAATGCGGCGACTCGCTCAACGACCTCGTCTGGCCGGGAATCAGCAAAAAAATGTCCGCCCACTATCGCAGAGGCCTCCATCACTGTGCAGCGATCCACCCAAGTGGCGGGTAAATCATATTGCTTGGCCATCGCACCCGAGGCGCCATAGAGAATCAGCGCGGGCGCGGTGATACGTCGTCCGGAGCCTGACAAATCGTCCTCCAGATCCACAGTGAGCGTGGCGCGATAATCGTTGCAAAACCCAGCGATCGTCGCCGGATCACGCCAGGCTTTCCGATACGCCGCCAGTTGGTCTGCATCGAAATCCTCCGGCCCTGCGGCACCCCAGCCGAACAGGCAACTCTCGAAGAAGAAATCGGGATCTGCCTCAATCATGCGCTCCGGGAAGGGTGCGGGCTGAGAAAGGAAAAACCAGTGCCAGTAACTGTGGGCTACGCCCTTGCGCAGATCTGTCAGCATCACAGCCGTAGGAACGATGTCCATTAGCGTGACGCTCGCCACCTTGTCTGGATAATCCAGTGTCATCCGGTATGCAGTGCGCGCACCACGGTCGTGTCCAACAAGATGGAACCGTTCATGCCCGAGCACACACACATCAATTCGACCTGATCCGCAGCCATGGCGCGAAATCCGTAGTTCGACAGATCCGGTTGAGCCGGCGGCTTAGACGATGCGCCATACCCACGCAAATCAGCACAGACAACCCGATAGCCACGCGCGACCAGCCCAGGTGCGATACGCGCCCAGAGTGCCATGGTCTGCGGAAAACCATGGAGCATCAGTATGGGTTCGCCTGTACCCGCTGCAACACAGGCAATTTCTACATCACCTGCGGTAATTCGGTGCGTTTCGAAGTTTTCGAACATGGACGTCGTCTCGTTACTTTACCTTGACGATGACCTTGCCTTTTGCCCGGCCGGTTTCAACATAAGCCAAGGCATCCGGGGTCGATTCGAATGGAAAAACCCGATCCACCACCGGGCGTATGGCCCGGGAATCGATGAGCGCGGTAATCTTGCGCAATTGCTCACCGCTGGCTCTCATATAAAGAAATGAATAGCTGACACCACGACGCTTGGCTTTTTTCCTGATCCCATAACTCAACAGACGCATGACCAGTTTCAGGAACCCGGACAATCCAGCGCTTTTCGCAAAGTCCACATCCGGTGGTCCAGAGATTGAGATGAGCTTTCCACCCGGCTTCAGGATGCGTAACGATTTTTCGAGAGTCTCTGTGCCGAGGCTGTTCAAGACCACATCGTAGTCGTGCAGGATCTTTTCGAAATCGTCTTTGCGGTAATCGATCACGATATCCGCACCGAGACGCTTCACCCATTCGACATTCGCCGTGCTTGTGGTCGTCGCGACGGTCGCCCCCAGGTGTTTGGCCAGCTGAATGGCCAGTGTTCCCACGCCACCGGAGCCCGCATGGATAAGCACCTTTTGACCTTTCTTCAGGTTCGCTTTTTCGACCAGCGCCTGCCACGCGGTCAAACCAACCAGAGGGATCGAAGCCGCTTCTTCCATGGTGAGACCTTTCGGCTTGATCGCCAGCGAGCCTTGATCGATCGCAATGAATTCGGCGAATGCACCGATTCGATTGTCATCGGGCCGTGCATAGACCTCATCACCGGCCTTGAATTGCTGCACGCCTGAGCCGACCCGTACGACGACCCCAGCCAAATCATTACCCAGAATAAGCGGCATGCGATACGGCAAAATCATTTTGAACTCACCGTCTCGGATTTTTAAATCCAGAGGATTTACACCCGCCGCATGGATCTGGACAAAAACATCATCCTTGCCCAATTCAGGTTCTGGTATTTCGGTCGCCCGTAACGCAGCCTTTTTTCCATAGCGTTCGATAATGAATGCTTTCATCGTGCTTCCTTATTCCTGGCGTACCCAGGTTTGTGAGCGCCCTAATACCGGCACGCCAATGTAGCCGCGCACGCTGAGCTTTTTGCCGTTGTCGGTCAGGTAGACTTTACTGCTATAGACCTTGCCGTTATCCGGATCTAGGATTTGGCCACCGGTGTACTCTTCGCCATCCTTTCGCAAACCGGTCAGAACGGTCAGGCCTACAATCGGCACATTCTTGTTCACGCCTTCACATTTCTCGCACCTCGGATTCTGATTTTCTTTGAGAGCGGGAAACGCTTTTTCGATAATGCCCTTCAGAGTGCCATTGGATTCGGTGATTCGAATCAACGCCCTCGGCTTGCCACTGACATCGTCGATGTTTTGCCACAGGCCAACCGGCGAATTGTCGTCTGCCCACAGTGCCGATGACATGATTGCTGCTGCCAGGGTGAGTCCAAAGACACCTGTTTTGAGCGTACGCATTGTCTGAATCCTCATGATTGAGCGCTTGCAGATCTATAACGCTGTTATTTGATAAACATAACGCCGTTATGGCAGTATTGCAACATGACCACTGATAACTCACTCCCTAATGCCCCCACCCGCCTCGTCGAGGCAACCATCCGTGTGCTTGCGACCAGCGGCCCGTCCGAAGTCAAGGCCCGTTCGGTAGCGAGCGAAGCCGGCCTGTCGACGATGGGGGTTTACACACACTTCGGCGGAGTGCCGGAACTTCTACAAGCAGTCGCTGACGAGGGATTCAAGCGGTTGGCTGCAGTCTTCAAGCGTGTGCCAATCACGGATGATCCGATAACCGACTTATGTGCGATGCTCCTGGCTTGCCGAGACCTTGCACGAAGCAATCCCCATCTGTACGACTTGATGTTTGGTCTTTCGATTGACGGCAGATATAGCCCCTCACGAGGTACCATGACATCGATTGCAAATGGGCAATCGGAAGCCTTCAAGGCGACATACGCGATTCTGATCGACGCGTGCGCTCGCTTGGTTGATGCCAAATGCGTTCGCAAAATCGATCCTGCTCTCATCGCGCCACAGCTGTGGAGTGCCGCGCATGGATTCATCATGCTCGAACTCGCTGGCCACTTCTCAGGTATGGAAAATCCTGCTTCGCAGATCCTGGTAGCGACGTGTAACAACATTGTTGTCGGCTTGGGAGCGAAGCGCGAAAAAGTGGAATCTTCCACTGCTGGCGTCATTGCCGGGTCGGCAACTGCGCTAGAACCTTGAAAAAACCGCGCAACCATGCAGTCACGCGGTGCGAACAGTATTTCAGTTCAAGTACGCAGCCACTCGGCATGTTCAGAGGTTGGGTCAACCGGTTCGCTCATGCAGAGAAGGGACCGGTCATGACAGATGCTCGTATGCTTTGCGGCTCAGTGCTCATATGTGCAACAGGATAGGGATCTGTATCGAGGCCACGCGCTGATTATCAGGTTGGCCGGGCACGCCACTGGACGGTTTCGTAGCGACCGCTTCACCTCGCTCATGAACACCTTCGTTATTGCGGGCCTGTGGAATCTGCGCCATGGCGTACTCGGCAAGTGCCGTGATGGTCAACGCAGGATTAACCCCGGGATTTGCAGGCATCGCAGCGCCGTCACACACCAACATGTTCTGGTAACCAAAAACGTGCAGGTTCTGATCAATCACGCCGCGTTGGGCATCGGCGCCGATCACGGCGCCTCCCAGCACATGGGCTGTTGTCGGAATGTTGCCCAGCGCTTCCAGTACGTTGCTCTGGGCGATACCGCCCGTGTGCCTGGCCAACCACTGAGCGGCCTGATTACCCATCTCGATATACGTCGGATTTGGCTTTTTGCGGTTCTGCTCGGTGACGAGGCGATAGCCGCGGCCCAGCCAACGCTTCCTGGGACGCAGTGCAATCGCATTGTCCAATGTCTGCATCACCAGCAGCATCACCATGTGTCGGCTCCAGCCCCTTGGCCACATTGACTTGAGCCATCGCACCGGGTGCAACACGATATTCCCCAGCCACTTCAACGGCCGCGTCACGCGGTTACCCTTCCCGACCAATAGCGTGCAAAGCAAGCTCAGGAAGTCCGCATTGCGACCATAGGTGAGAAACTCGATGTGGGTATCCTGATCGACGTGCACACTGCTGCTGGCGGTGACATCGTTCCAGGTTTTGCGGTCCTCGGGCAGGCGCACGTTCAGAACCGATTCGCTGTTGGTGCGCACCAGTTCACCAAGACGATCGCTGACCCGGGGCAACGAGCCGCCGTGTTTGCAGTTGGCCAGTAATTCGTTGGTACCGAGAGCCCCGCCGGCGAAGATCACTCCGCGGGCGGTGTAAGTATGGCGATCACGGGCGAACCAGGCGCCAGGGCGCTGGGTGGTCACACGGTAGCCGTCACTGCCATCGGCTGCCCCGATTGGGTTCACATCAACAACCTCGCGCTCTGCCAATATCTGCACGCCGCGTTTCTCTGCGAACCACAGGTAGTTTTTCACCAGCGAGTTCACGGCACCGACGCGGCATCCCACCATACAGGCGCCGCAACGTATACACCCGGTACGGTCAGGCCCTTCCCCACCGAAATAGGGGTCCTTGACGGTTTTGCCCGGTTCGCCAAAGAACACTCCGGTGGGTGCTCGGGTGAATGTGTCTTCGGTTGCGAAGTGTTGCGCCATCTCCCGGGCCAATTGCTGGTTCGTCGAGTCGAATGGCACCGTCTTTACCCCAAGCATGCGCTCGGCCGTATCGTAGTGAGGCTGCAATAGCCTGTCCCAGTGACCGAGCGCGCGCCACTGCACGTTTTTGAAGAACTCTGGCTTGGCGCGGTACAACACACCGCCATACACGGTGCTACCGCCACCGACACCCGACTGGCTGGGAAAAAAGACATGGCGAAACAGCGACATGCGCATGATGCCCTTCAAACCCAATGCGGGTGCCCACAGATACTTGTTGAACTGCCAGGCCGACTTGGGAAGGTCTTCGTCGCGATAGCGACGGCCGCGCTCAAGTACCCCGACGCGATAGCCTTTCTCCACGAGGCGCAGCGCCGAGACGCTGCCGCCAAATCCCGATCCGATCACCAGCCAGTCGAAGTCTGCGTTTTTCATGATGTGTCCCCTTCTACGTGCCGGTTGCTTTTCGCCTAAAGTCCATCAGGTAATTACCTGTCAATCGACAGGTTCGGTCCACATCTTGCGCAGTCTCAACTTGTCGACTTTGCCCACGGCATTCTTTGGCAGGCTGTCGATGATGTTGATCGTGGAAGGTCGTTTATAACGCGTCAGCCGGTCAGTGCAGTGCTCATTCAAGCCCTCCTGGGTACCGGCGAATCCCGTACGAAACGCGACGTAGGCAACAACAATTTCGCCAAGGGTCTCGTGAGGGACACCAATCACTGCTGCTTCAAGAACCCCCGAAAATTCGAACAACACATCCTCGATCTCCTTCGGATAGATGTTCTCGCCTCCGCGAATGATCATCTCTTTAAGGCGCCCGACGATGGCCAGATAACCGTCTTCGTCGATCCGGCCAATGTCGCCAGTGTGCAGCCAGCCATCGACGATGGTCTTCGCTGTTTCCTCGGGCTTCCCAAGGTAACCGCGCATGACGTTAGGACCTTGAACCAGTACCTCGCCAGTGGCGCCCTGCGGCAAATGCACACCGCTCGGGTCGGCGATTGCAATGCGTTGCCCGATGAAGGGCAGCCCGACCGTACCGACCTTGCGTAGGCCGTCGAAGGGGTTGATGGTCGAAGCGCACGTGCCTTCGGACAGGCCATATCCCTCAAGCAGCGGAAAACCGAAGCGAGCTTCAAATTTTTTCAGTAGTTGCGCCGATGCAGGCGCCGCGCCGCAGATGCCATACCGAAGACTGGAGGTATAAGGTTTTACCTCACGAGGTAACGCGTTAAGCATTGCGTAGATGGTTGGCACTGCAGAGAAGTACGTGGGTCGAAGCCACTCGACATCCTCAAAAAACGTGTCGACGTTGAAACGCTTGCGAATCGAAACCCGACCACCGCTTGATAGCGGGACAAGAGTGCTCACCACAATGCCGTTTACGTGAAAGAGTGGCAGTATCAATAAACAGTGGTCTGCTGCCGTGACCTTGAGTGAGTTTCGTCCCATTTCCGACATGGCTTCAATATTGGCGTGATCGAGCATCACGCCCTTCGGCAGGCCGGTAGTGCCACTGGTGTAGATCAACAATGCCAGTGCGCCAGGCTCTTCAAAGGGTACACCGGTGTAGGACGCCCCCATTTCCAGAGTGGCGACAGGCAGAGACTGCAGATTCGGGACTATGACTTCGCCGCTGGCGTTGATGAGCAGCTTCGCCCCCGAATCAACCAGTTGATGAGTGGCTTCCTTGCTGGTCAGCCCAGGATTGATCGGCGTGACCGCCGCCCCCAGACGCCAGGCGGCGAACATCGCCACCACAAACTCCACCTGGTTGGGCAACATGATAGCAACGACGTCTCCAACGCCCACCCCCCTGTCCGCGAATACTCCCGCTGCCGCGAGGACTCTGGAATGGAACTGCCGGTTAGTCAGGTTGCTGCTGTCGTCAGCGATGCACAGACCATCAGGCTCTGTCACCGCGCGCAAATCTGAAAGTTTGGAAAAGCACATTATTGTTGTTCTCTCTGAAAGTGACGGAAACGCTTGAATCAATTGGCTGAAGAGCCGAGTAGATGTTTCGTCAGAAATTGAGTCTGATCCTTCACCAGTTCTTCGAACGCGTCGCCCATATAGAACTCGAAATGCCCCGCCGCGTAGAGTTTGGTTTCTCCATGCGGCGCCTTGCGCACCAAGGCGATCGTCTGTTCCGGTGGCGTGACGGTGTCAGTGGTGCTGACGCAAAACAGGATGGGGAGCTTCACCTTGGAGGCGGAGCGTCCGGGTCGATAAGCCATGATTTCCGGGAGCACCCGTGCGGCGACGTGATTGACGAACACCATCCCCTTCGGCACCAAGGCCAGATAACCCGGCAGGGCATCATGCGCATTCATCAAGGCTGGCTGACCGGGAACGGCAGCGATTGGCACCATCACGGGCGGGCGACCCAGTAGCCTGGCTGCAAAATCACGCAGGAGCACCGGCGTTACCTGCAGCGAACCCTTCACACCCAGCGCGGCAGCTGAAGCAAGACCGTCGGTAAAGGGGCACTGGCTGATAGCCGCCAGTAACTCGGGGTGTCGGCTGGCCACCGTGATTGCATGCCCTCCCCCAAACGAGCTTCCCCATACGGCAACCCGCCGCCCATCGACATCTGCGCAACCTTTGACGAAGTCCAGCGCGGCATCCCAATCAGCCAGTTGCCGCTTCACAGACATCAATTGTCTGGGCCGACCACCGCTGTCTCCGAAATAACGGTAGGTGAAGGCCAATGTAGCGATTCCCGCAGCAGCGAATCGCTCGGAAAAGGCGTCGAGGCGCATCTCGCGAACCGCACCAAGTCCGTGTCCGAGCACTACAATCGGCGGTTTCTCTACGCCGACCGGCAGGTAGAGCCAGGCTGAACAATAGGTTTCGCCCGAGTCAAAGCGAACATCCTGGCGAGTGAACGGGTAGGTAAGCGGTGACATTTGATTCATTTCCTCCCTCCCCCGTTTTGCAGGGGCAAGGAGCCTTGCTCAAGGGTTTGCTCGAAAATGGCCGGGTTGTAGAACGGCACGTTGCCGTCCCGATCGGTGCGCTCAAGGTATTCAACCATGAGCGATTGCGCAGTCTCGGTCGGCGAGATCTTGATGAATTCGGTACGCTCCATATGCAGCCCCTCGTCGAGGGTGGCTGACCCGCCGAAGTACACGGCTCGCTTGACTGCCTCAATCGCCCCTTTGGGTCGGGAACCCAGATGCCCGGCCAGCTTGACGGCACGATCAAGCAGCGCATCTGAAGCAACCACTTCGTCGATGTATCCTATTTCGAGCGCCTTCTGTGGCGACACCGGCCGACCTTCAAGCATCAGCATCAGCGCGCGATGGGCGCCGACCAGTCGTGGTAATCGCTGAGTGCCTCCGCCACCGGGAAGGATTCCAAGAAGCACCTCGGGCTGCCCGATGAAGAAATCGCCATCCGCCATCAGGCGGACGTCACACGCTAGCGCGAGCTCGCTGCCAAGTCCCAGCGCAGATCCATTCAGCGCGGCGACGAAAATGACACCACTGCGGTTCATCCGTAAAAAAGTGTCGTGCAGCTTGTCGAGTTGCATCCCGCCATCCAGCGGTGTCAGAGACGCAGCTGACGCCAATGGCGCAATACCGCGAACGGTCTTGGCGGTTCGAGCGATCGCCGAGGCCGTACTGCGCCCGACCGACGGGATACTCTTTCCACCTTCCTGCAGCCAACGAACGTCTGCATGACCGATGAAACGCTCAGGATGAGTTCCGGTGAGCACCACCGCTGTTACCGCGGTATCGGACTCCAGCTTGTCCAATAGCGCCGCAAGCTCATTGGCCATGTCCAACCCCATCAGCCCGTGTGGACCTCCATCCAGCCGCGCAATCAACACAGAGCCACGGGACTCCATATCAAGGTACTCGGGCGGTGTATGCATCTTCGTCATCTATTGGATCCTCCGGTGACAAACGTAGAGAGCAAGCGCTCCCATCAGTATTTCCACCTCCTGACCAGTCATCAGATCAGCCAGAGACAGATAACACTGTTATTGCAAAACATAACACCGTTATATTACTCTCGCAATATGCACTGACCTGTACACAAAACCTCAATGCTCAGCTTCTGAAGGGAACCTCTGAAATGAAACCGCACATCACTGTGGTACAGAGCAATCAAACAGCCAGAAACCCGACTGAATCCCTTCTTCCTGAATGGAGACCAGCCATCTTCGTCACAGGCGCGGCTTCGGGAATCGGTCGCGCCTGCGCTGAGTTGTTTGCGCGGCGCGGTTGGTTCGTGGGGCTATACGATATCGATTCAGAGGGTGTCGCCGCGGTCGCCGCGACCCTGGGAGAGGGCAACGCCGTCTGCGGTGCGCTCGACGTGAGCGATCCCCAAGCCTGGAAGCAAGCGCTTGTGGATTTCTGGGCACATAGCGGCCAGCGGCTTGACGTGTTGCTCAATAACGCCGGGATTCTCGCCGCCGGGCAATTTGAAGCTGTACCGTTGACCAGACACCAGGCAATGCTTGACGTGAACGTTCAGGGAATGATCACCGGCTGTCACAGCGCCTTCCGGTACCTGCGAGGCACGCCCTGCTCTCATGTCATCAATATGGCCTCTGCCACCGCAATCTACGGACAGCCTGAACTTGCAACCTACTCGGCGAGCAAGTTCGCCGTGCGCGGATTCACCGAAGGACTCGACCTCGAATGGGGAAAGTTCGGCATTCGCGTGAGCGATATCTGGCCGAGCTTCGTAAAGACCGCAATGGCTGATGACTACGGTCGTATCCCCAGCGCCAGATCGCTGGGTATCCGGCTCACGTCGCACGACGTCGCATCGACCGTGTGGGTTTGCGCGACGTCGAAACGACGAATCCACAAGACCCACTGGACAGTCGGCATGCAAGCCGGATTCCTGTCGTTCGCTACACGTCTCGCGCCTGCGGCTCTGACCCGCTGGGTCGTCCAACGCATTGCGCGATAACGGACAGGCTCACGACACAACTATACTTTTTATATAGCGCAACCGCAAAGCGAACGGTATAGTGAAATCAATAAGAATGACTCAACCTGTTCAGTGAGCGATACATGAAAGCGACCGTGAGATCAGCCGTCCAAGGGCCTGGAACATCGCCCAATTCCTTCGACTTGAGGCAGCAGTGGCTTTTCACTGTATTTCAACTGAGCGGAATTTTGTACAATGCGCCATGACAAACAAAACCTACGGTCAACTCTGCCCCTTAGCCCGGTCGCTCGACGTACTCGGAGATCGCTGGACGCTGCTCTTGATTCGCGAACTCCTGTTAGGTCCGAAGCGTTTCAAGGATCTGCTCGCGATCCTGCCTGCAATGGGTACAAACCGACTGTCCGAACGCCTGGCCATGCTGGTGCAGAACGGCGTCATTCAACAAGTCACCCTGCACACACCTTCCGCCACGCCCGCTTACGAGCTGACGGACTTGGGCGAGCAACTACGCAAGCCGGTGATCGCGCTGGGATTCTGGGGGTTGAGCCTGCCGATCGACGAACGCATCGATCCGTCCAGTGCTCGTGCGGAGCTCATAGCCCTGTGCCTGACAGGCTCGAACGATTCGGCAGCGAGCGCCGGTTTGCAGGAGTTGTACGAGTTCCAGGTGGGGGCGGAAGTCTTCCATATTCGAGTCAACGACGGGAACCTGTTGGCACGCTCCGGGCCGAGCGAAGAGCCCATCGACGTCAAAATACAATGCGACATGGAAACCTTCATTGCATTAGTCCTGCGCCAGATCACGCCAACTCGCGCCCTTCGCGAAGGTCATGCAAAGCTGTTGCAAGGGGATCGGCCAGCCTTCACACGAGTGTGCAAAGTACTCGAATACAAGCCCTAGGACTGCCGGCCTTTCCCCCTTCCCCTCGCGCCATGCGGATCGAGGGGGACTTGCCCGCCCGGCATCCGTCATTGCCTCTTTATCAGCGAGTTGCTTGCAGCCTTGTAACCGCGTCTGGCCCGAGGGTACTTGCCTGCCAGGCAAGGCTCTTCTTTCCATCAACGCAACTTGCAACCCCAAGATATATAAATAGGGCAATCGTCTGAGCCTGTGATATTCCAGAGAGGGCTTTGCAACTAAAAAACAACTACGAGTCTGCAAGATCCAATTAACACTCCCTACTCCAGCCCGGCCGGCACTGTTGATGTATACGGCCGCCCACGATTTCTATTCATCCCGACAACAACAACAACAACAACAACAACAACAACAACAACAACAGGTACCGCCAGATGAACCATGAATATCTTTCTGCACTTCGCCCTTCCCAGAGATCAGTGCTGCGTTTGAAACGTCATCCTGAGACAGGGTCCACCCCGATACTCAAGTCAAGCAAAGCGTTGTTCATATTCACTCTGTCATTGGCTATCTGTGGGCAGGCAACTTTATCTTTAGCCAATGGATTATCTATTAACGAGCAAAGCGTCAGCAGTGCCGGAACTGCTTATGCCGGGCGCTCGTCCGCGGCCCTGGATGCGAGTACTGTCTATGGGAATCCGGCCGGCCTGAGCAAGCTAAAGCGCAGGGAAGTGAGCGGAGGGTTCGCCTTGTTCAAAGTCAATAGCGATATTAAAAATGCTCATGGCGATGCGCCAGGCACCAACAAAGGAGATTCCGTACCCCTGACGACAATCCCTTTTGGCTATTTATCCATACCGATTGACGAACGCTTCACTTTCGGCTTGGGCATGTACGCGCTCTATGGTCTTGTGAACGATTACGAAAGTTCGTTCCAGGGACGCTACCATGGCTCCTATAGCAAGGTTCAAGTTAAAACCCTGAACTCCGCCGTTGCTTATCGCATCAGTGATCATGTCTCTGTCGGAGGCGGGCTGACATTGAACCGTATCGAAAACAATATGCAAACCTACTTGGCCACAGGGCAGCTCAATGGGGGCACCGACACGAAGATCACTATCAAGGGTAACGATAACGCCGTTGGCTATAATTTCGGCCTGATGATCGACCTGAATGATTCCACCACGTGGGGCATCACCTATCATTCAAAACTTGATTTTCACGTCAACGGCCATACGCAGGTGAGCAACTCGCCAAGTGCTTTCGGTCTCGATGGCAAATACAGCAATAAAATAGACATCACGTTGCCAGAGTCGCTGGACACATCGTTTACCCATCACTTTGACGAGCGCTGGACTGGCTACCTGGGCGCGACCTGGACCCGATGGAGCCGCGTTCAGAGGATCGAAGCCGTTAATAGTGGAGTACCGCCGTTGGGCCAGCAATTGGGATTTAACAGCTTCGGAGATGACTTTAAATTACATGACACCTGGTCGATGGCTATTGGGGCCTCTTACCAACTTTCCCCGCAATGGCTGTTGCGCAGCGGCTTCGCCTACGATCCATCACCTGCCCGCAACGCCGATCGAAACGTCCGACTCCCCGTGGGCGACCGAAAAGCTGTGACGCTGGGTATAGGGTTCTCTCCCAACACCGACCTGACCATCGATTTGGCTTACGGCTATCTATGGGAATCAACCACCTCCGTCAGCCAGACAAATACAACCGGCGTACAGCCAGGCTACAGCGCAAAATACGACAACAGCGCGCACATTATAGGTACACAGATAACCTATCGTTTCTGATTTGCCCCTTCCTGCGTCTACGTCTACAGCCCAATAATACTATATCATTCGTATAGCTATGAGAATATACGAATGGTATAGTCATCCTGAAAGAATCACTCCTGCAACCAGTGCCCGCAGCACCATTACAAAAATAAGGAGACCGGCATGACCAGTTTTTTCACGCCTCTACGCAGTGCTTGCCTGAGCAGCACGCAATGAATCCATCTTTCGATTTCGACTACATCGTGATCGGCTCCGGATTCGGTGGCAGCGTGTCCGCCTTCCGGCTGACAGAAAAGGGCTACCGCGTTGGCGTAATGGAGATGGGCCGACGCTGGACGGCCGAGGACTTTCCAAAATCCAACTGGGACGCGCGGCGCTGGATGTGGCGACCCGGGCTGAAGATGTTCGGTTTCTACAACATGCGCCTGTTCCGTCACGTGATGATCGTCAGCGGCAACGCAGTCGGTGGCGGATCCATCACCTATGCCAACGCCTTGCTGACACCGCGCGATAGCGTATGGAATGAGGGTTCCTGGGCCGGCCTGGCGGACTGGAAACGAATCATGCCGCAGTACTACGCCACAGCGGAGAAGATGCTGGGCGTGACCGAGAGCAAGATCATGGGCGAGGCTGATCTACGCCTCAAGAAAATGGCAGATTTGCAAGGCGTGGGCCATACGTTTCACGCCCCCCGCGTAGGGGCCTTCTTCGCTCCCGACGGAGAAGCAGGCGGCAAGAGCTACCCGGATCCCTACTTCAATGGTGAAGGCCCGGCGCGCGGGACTTGCACCGGTTGCGGTGGCTGCATGATGGGTTGCAAGCACAACGCCAAGAACACACTCGACAAGAATTACCTTTATCTCGCAGAAAAACGTGGCGCCCAGGTTTTTGCCGAAACCAGGGTGGTGGACGTGCGGCCGATCAACGGCAAGGAGGACGGCAGTGACGGCTATGAAGTCCTCACTGAGTGCTCGACCACCTGGTTCGATAAGCAGCGCCGCAGCTTTCGCTGCCGCGGCGTGGTCTTCGCCGCGTCGTCGTTGGGCACAATGGAATTGTTGTTCCGGCTCAAGCAAAAAGGGTCGCTGCCGCGCATCAGCGACGACCTCGGAAAACGTGTGCGCACCAATGCCGAATCCCTTATTGGCGTACGCTTCCCGGCCGCGGACAAGAGCATGTCGCCGGGACTGGCGGGGGGTGGCAGCATCTATCTCGATGAGCGCACACATATCGGAGTCGTGCGCTACCCGGAAGGCTCGGACGCCATTGGCCTCATGATGACCTTGCTGTGCGGCGGACGCCCGGGGTGGAGGCGAATATTGACCTGGCTGTGGACGCTGCTCAAACATCCGCTGCAAGCATTGCTCGTGCACAACCCCGCCGGTTTCGCCCGTCAGACCATGTTGTTGCTGGTGATGCAGGCAGTGGATGCGTCTCTCGACATGCGGCTCAAGCGTCGCTGGTTTTGGCCATTCGCAAAACAGCTCGCCAGCGAGGGTGGTCCCATCCCGACCTTCATTCCAGAGGCGAACGCGTTTGCCGAAAAGGGCGCAAAAGCGCTCGGTGGCATACCCACCACCTTTCTGTCCGAGATCTTGTTCAACATCCCGACCACGGCCCACTGCATGGGCGGCTGTGCGATGGCGGACTCGCCGGAGCGCGGCGTGATGGACGTACAGAACCGGGTCTTCGGCTATCAGAACTTGCTGGTTTGCGACGGCTCGATGCTCAGCGCCAATCTCGGGGTTAATCCAAGCCTGACGATTACCGCGCTGACCGAGCATGCCATGTCGTACATCCCATTGAAAAACACTCAATCCCGGCGGGTATCGGACTCCATCCCGCTGCACACCCTTCAATCATGAAACAGCCCTTATTGAGAACTCACCATGACCGCCGCCTCGCCTGAAGAAAATCTGCTGAACCAGCCTTTACAACTCCCGAACGGCAGCGTTTTTCGCAACCGCCTCGCCAAGGCGTCCATGAGCGAAACGTTGGGTACCTACAACAATCACCCGACGTTAAAACTGGTCGAGTTGTACCGGCGCTGGTCCGCCTCCGGCATTGGTTTGCTCATCACCGGAAATGTGATGATCGACCGGCGTGCGCTCGGTGAACCAGGCAACGTGGTAATCGAAGATGAAGCGGACCTGCCTGTGCTCCGCCAGTGGGCCCGTGCGGCAACCGAGCAGGGAGCGGCGATCTGGGTGCAGCTCAATCACCCCGGCAAGCAGTCGACCAAAGGCTTGAATGCCAGCAACCTCGCGCCATCGGCCGTCCCCTTTCGCGAGGACATGGCCGCGCTCTTCGAGACCCCACGCGAAGCCACCACGGCCGAGATCGAAGACATCATCAGGCGCTTTGGACGCAGCGCGGCCATCTGCAAGGAGGCCGGCTTCAGCGGCGTGCAAATCCACGGCGCACACGGTTATCTGATCAATCAGTTCCTCTCGCCACACCACAATCGGCGTACGGATGAATGGGGTGGCAGCCCGGAAAAACGTCGACGTTTCGTGTTGGCTGTTTACGCCGAGATTCGCCGCCAGGTCGGTGCCGAATTTCCCGTCGGCATCAAGCTCAACTCAGCAGATTTCCAGCGCGGAGGCTTCACCGAAGAGGAATCGATGGCGACGATTCATGCACTTGCCGAAGCTGGCATCGACCTGATTGAGATTTCGGGAGGCACCTATGAGGCTCCAGCCATGAGCGGCGGGCTCCAGGAGACGAAAAAAGCGTCCACCGTAGCACGCGAGGCTTACTTTCTTGAGTTTGCTGAAAAGGTGCGCGCCTCGATCAAGGTGCCTTTGATGGTCACTGGCGGTTTTCGCAGTGCCGCCGCCATGAACGCTGCGCTGCGTTGCGAAGCGCTCGATGTCATTGGCCTCGCGCGCTTATTGGCCATTGATCCCGAGGCACCGGCGGCCCTACTGCAAGGGCGGGACAGTTCGCAACGTGTACGGCCGATCACCACAGGCATCAAGCAAATCGATCAGATGGGCGTCATGGAAATCTTCTGGTACACGCTGCAGCTCAAACGAATCGCCAATGGCGGTGATCCGCGCCCCAACGAAAGTGGGTTGTGGGCGTTTTCAAAATCAGTGATGAAAAGCGGCTGGGGCACGTTCCGTACGCGGCGCATGCGCGCACGGGCCTGAGCCCGAGGCTCGCTCGCATCGATCGCCACAATAACCACTCTGGAAGACGCCAATGACCGACACCCATTTCACCGCCCCCACTCGCTTCGTGGAAGTCGACGGGGATAAATTTGCCTATCGCCGCTGGGGCAACAATACGACAGGCCAGCCCCCTCTGTTCTTTCTTCAACATTTCCGCGGCGGTATGGATCATTGGGATCCACTCATGACGGATGGCTTGGCTGCGGGGCGCGAGGTCATCCTCTACAACGGTCGTGGAATTGCCTCTTCTTCCGGCAAACCGCGTAACCGGATCGAACATATGGCCGACGACGCTGCTGCGGTGATCCGCGCACTAGGCCTGTCCAAGGTCGATGTTTTAGGTTTCTCACTCGGTGGTTTTCAAGCCCAGGACCTGACACGACGCCATCCCGACCTCGTGCGCAAGCTCATGCTGCTCGGCACTGGACCTCGTGGCGGTAATCCGGATTCAGACCCTGGAGTGCTGGAAGCTGCACCGCGCCCCGTTCCGACCCTCGAAGACTTTCTGTTTCTGTTCTTCGGTCGATCCGCGGCGGCGCAGCAGGCCGGACGTGATTTCTGGGAGCGCCGCCATCAGCGTGTCGACCAGGACCCACCCAGCTCTCCTGAAGTAATACAGGCCCAGATCGAAGCGAATATGTACTATTTGCCAAAGCTGGACCCGAACGATCCTTTCAATCATCTGCGCGAGATCAAACAGCCGACGCTCATTCTGAACGGTATGAATGACGTTATGGTTCCAACGGTCAATTCCTGGTACATGGCTCAGAACATCCCGAACGCCCAACTGTTCTTGTACCCGGATGCCGGTCATGGTGCTCAATTCCAATACCCTGAGCGTTTTCTCAAACACGCCATTCAATTCCTCAACGAGTCCCCCCTTGCGGAGCAAGCTCACCATGCTGAAGTTTAAATTTTTGTTATGGGCGTTGACCAAGCTATTACAGAGAACAATCAAAAAAAGTCCTGACTGTGCAAAATACGTTAAAGGCAAGGAGCTGGTCTTTCAAATCCAAACGCATGACGGAGTGGGTCGCTACTTCACCCTTAAAAACGGCAAGATAAAATCCTCTACCGGTTTGACTGAAAAGCCAAAATTCACCCTGTCGTTCAGAGATGCAGCAAAGGGATTCGCCATTCTGTCTGCCAAAGATAGTAAAGATGCATTTCTGACAGGATTGCGTAAAGAGGACTTGGTTATCCGCGGTGACTTTGTTGAAGTGATGTGGTTCCAGGGATTAACTGAATACTTGCCGCCCGGTAAAAAAACATCAGCATTTTACCCTTCGACGCGCTAGGAATTTGATGCAGTGAGCCCTGCTGGATCTGACAGTCACCCGCTTTTTTATGGGTGCCTGTCAGATCTGACTTTCTCGCCGTGATCTTAGTGACTACTCAAGAGTTTTCGGGCTCAGTCAGCCCCCCCGTTTCGGTCGCTCGTGTTCTGGGTCCGAGTGGGGGCAAAAGTGGGGGCATCGCTAAGTTTTTTCGGCCTTAAACCACCGCCATAGAGCCAAGTCAAAATGTTCTTTGGCGACCCTGAGAGTCTCTAGGCGTCGCCGGGCAGGCTGTTCAGCTGATCATTTCTGCCTTTTCATAGACTATGGAGATCCATCCACTTCCAGTGGATTGCTACACTCGGGGGCATATCTGAGGGCATGCTTTGGATGGTTTGAAAACGATGCCCCCAGCCTGAGGTCCAACAGTCCCCCTCTCAAAAACTCACCCGCTGCTGTTCCCAAACACCGCGGAATGAAGGTAGGTCGAAGATGCTCTCCTCTGCCCAAGTGCGTGAGCAACCGAGTGATACCTCCTGTGCAATTAGGATCGCAGGTGTAGCTTGCCAAGCTGAATTCAGACCTCACTCCGACGCTTTTCAAAGCGCTGCCAGAAAGTCGGCAGCTCACCCCTAGGATGCTGGAGGCTTGACCAGTCCTCTAACAGACGTGACACCGTAATCCTTCGTGCATCGTATGGAGCACGTACACTCCATTCGCTTCTGGGCTATTCGGGTACCAGTGGCATGATTGCCCCATGCAGAGCCTGCGCTTGGCCGACTAGTAGCCAGTTGCTACTTAGCCGCCTCATCGCCATGCTATGCAGCAAACGGGATCCAATACATGGAGCGAAAGGTGTCGGACGACGACTTGCTGATCCAGCTTACCCAGCAACACCCTGACTTCTGCCGCCTGCGCACGGAGCTGGAAGAGGCGAAAAGCCTTGGCTTGGCGCCGCGGATTGCCGTATGAGGACTGATGAATGCTGGCAAGAGCGCACTGCTCAACGGCCTGACCGGGCATGTCGAAACGGAAGTCTTTGAAACCAAGGCGATACGGGCAACCACGCGATTACTGGCGTTGGAGCATGAAGGACGCTTCTATCTGGATACCCCGGGGATCGACGCCTGCGATGAGGATGACCGACTCGCGTGGTTGGGCCTGGCCAATGCCGATGTGATTTTGTTCGTGCACAACTTGTGTACTGCCACGCTCGAACAAATCGAAACGACCTTCTTGTGCGAACTCAAGCGCCGTCGCCCGGATCTGGAGCGCCACCTAGTGGTGCTGCTGACTCATGCCGAAAGCGCCACACAGAGGGAAGTGAGCGAGCAGGCCATAGGCAAGATCTTGCAGTCGCTGTTCGGGACCGTGCCGGCCACCTTCGCAACCTCGTTTACCACCCTGCGCAACGGTGTGCGCAAGGGCAGCGCCAAGCTGCTCGAACTGAGCGGCTTTGACCCTTTGCGCGAGCACCTGCAGGCGCATCCGGCGCTGCTTGAGCCAGGCCTGAGCAAACAGCGCGCCGAACGCGACGATCACCGCCGTGACGCCCTGGAGCGTTTCCTCGACCAGCAGATCGCCCAGCGCAAAATGAGTACCACCTATATTGACCATCGAGCCAAAGACATTTTGTTTGCCCATGAAGCAACCGTTTGGCTTTCAGGAGGGGGTTAGCGCGAGAAGTCAAATTTGATCCTTCGATCAGACCGAGGCCCTCGAGTCGACGAATGATCGGTTGCAATTGCTGAGGGTTGAGTCCCGTAAGCTCCTCCCGATCTTCACCGACGACCGCTGCCCGCGTGAATGTGGTGTAGCCGAGCCACGTTCTGGTCGATGCGGTCTTGGACCGTGCGCAAAGTGTCTTGAGTAATAGCGCGTGGGTATAGATTCTCGGCGATGGTTGCAAACCGGCTCGCTACATCACAAATGCCGTCAATCACTCTTCCTGCAGCGTCCGGGGGCACCTCGGCTTCCTCGGCAAGTCGAAGCATTTGCGTGCGGGAAATCGACAGGGCTTCCCCCATCACATCCATCTGGTGATACCCACTTGGCCCCTCGCAGAAGGTCACGTCGTAAGCCGGCGACAGTCTCCACTGACCGTCTTGCGACATGATGTAGGCAAAGTTCTTGGGATGATCATCTCTGTTGTTGAACGCAACATTGAAGACGGCACGTTCGAAGGCCACCGCCATCCCTCGCACGTCGTTGGTACACATCTGTGTTGCCCGCAAGAAGTTGACGTAGTCCAACACCCCCGGAGACCGGTAATTTGCCCCCGTAAAGGCCGCGAGGCTTTGCATGGGTACACGCAGACCATCCCGGCGGTCAAATCGCTTACTGGCAAACGCTGCCAACCCATTAGGCAGACTGAAGTACTGCGTGTCAGGGGTCTCGATACCGCACATGCGCAGGCACTCGGCGTAGACCATTTCGATAGCGCACACCTCGGCATGTTCTTCTTTGGCCGGGAACTTAATCAACCATGCTTCAAAGCCCGGCGTGACGGCAGTGGTAAACCCGCCAGTTTCGGGATCGCGATAGACGAGGGCCTTAGGCCTTGCACCTTGAGGCGAGCCGCCCACCAGCAGCAACGTCTGCAGGAACTCGCCACCGCCTCCATGGAGCACTTCCTGCACTTCGGCGGCAAGCTGTTCCAGCGGGATGTGGACTTCAGATTCCTGACCTTCGGGTGCCACGGGCTCAAACGTCATGGCACCCATCGCATTGCTACCGATGTAGGCCAGCCGTTCCAGTGAGCCGATGCGCGCCGTGGTGAGCCCGCGGCGCCTGAACATACGGTCCATCAGCAACATGCCCCACCCATCCGGCAACGAGTCGTAAACAGGCCCTGGCAAGTACAGTTGGTGGTCTGGAAAATCTCGGCGCAACTGAGCCCCCTCCAACGGCAGCGTGTAGGAGGACAGTTCCAAGCCCCTTTGCCTGGCTTCATTGCTGTACTCGAACACGATCAGCGGGCGACCGGTCAGGGCGGTCGTGGAGACCAGCGTGCCCCATTGCCATCGCTCACCCCAGCCCTCGTAGAAGACGTTCACCTGCTCAAGCATTGCCGGACTTCCTCTTTGTACGGAGACGATTGGCGCTGTTTTCGTAGCGCCGAATATCCTCGATGCTTTCCAGCTTTGGCAGGAACAGGCCTTCGAGTTCCTTGGTTCGGCCAAGGGCCATCGCCACCCGGACCACGTTCTCGAACCCGACATTGCGCCCGGCTTCAAGGTTGGACACGGTGTTGGTGCCGATGCCGGCACGCCCGGCCAAGTCGGCTTGTGTCATGTCCAGCGCCAAGCGCTCTGTGCGCAAGCGATCGCAGAGGCGCTTGACGACCTCACTCGGCTTGCTGAAGCTTAAATCCAACATAGTGTGTACCCAGCCCATTCTGTGCCAGTTAGTTCCCAAAATTATAGAATTAACGCCAAGTCCTAACAAGTTGCGTAACTCCCAAATTTTGTGCCTTATTGCTTTTTTTCTGGATTTAGCCACAATTCACTGGACTTACCTATCATCAAGCCCAAGGGAAGGCCGCCCCGGGCGGAGCTAACTATTGGCGGCCGTTCAGAATCGTATTGTTAGTGAAGACCTGGCTTCCACCCGAATCCAGTCGGTAGAGCATGGTAAAACCAAATAGCTGAGCAGAAAGTTACGCTCCTGCGGCTGAGCATGCTGATAGAACGGGTGAAGAATGGGCGCGAGGACAGAAGGCGATCCGAGGGATGATTGATGTTATCCATCCAGTCTTCGATCCAATCGGCTTTTACAGGGCTTCGAGGCTCGTCAAGCTGTACTCCTGCTGGCGCGCACGCAGGGATCGTTGTAGCAGGCAATTATTAGGGCGGTGGGAGCCAGGCGTGCCTCAATGACGTGTGGCAGCCTTTAACCCCAACGTGAAAATCACACCAAAAGCCACCCGGCGCCACGCTGGAACTATGGCAGGATTCACCCTTCTCGATCGCTCGCCCACCAAGTGAGGATTGGGGGCAAAAATGGGGGCAAGCTAAAACTTTCTCGACCTGAAACTACGGTCCTAGAGCCCAGTCAAAATGTTCTTCGGGGATCCGGATAGCCTCTGAGAGGGCGGCGCAGGCCTGAATGAAAACGGGCGCCTTTACAGGCGCCCGTTTTGTTGTAGCGGGTTGCATGACCGACATCGGGTGCATCGACGTCTAACCGGGGAAGATCAGCAAAAGAATTTCGTATACCCTAGCGCTATCTCACTCCAAATGACCGCCGCCGTGAACCTACCCAAACTCAACGCCCCCGACCTTGGTAACACGCCTTCGACTTCGGAAATCATCACCCGCCATCTGCGGGATGCGATTGTCGCCGGGCATTTTGCCGAGGATGAGCCGATTCGCCAGGACGACATCGCCCGCCAGTTCAATGTCAGCAAGATCCCTGTGCGCGAAGCCCTCAAGCGGCTGGAGGCCGAAGGGTTGGTGATGTTCCAGCGCAATCGCGGGGCGATGGTCACGCGGGTTTCCGATGCGGAACTGGCGCAGATGTTCGAAGTGCGGATGTTGCTGGAGGACAAGATTCTGCGCCTGGCCATTCCGAACATGACCGAAGAGACCTTCGCCCGTGCCGAGCGCATCTGTCAGGAGTTCATCGGCGAGGACGACGTGGGGCGCTGGGCCGAGCTCAACTGGGAGCTGCATTCCTGCCTGTACGAGCCGGCGCAGCGACCGTTTCTGGTGAGTCTGATCCGTTCGGTCAACGACAAGCTGGAGCGTTATCTACGCATGCAGATGAGCTTGTCGGCCGGTAAGGAACGGGCCGATCACGAACACCGCGAGATCCTGGCGGCCTGCCGCGCCGGGGATGTGGACCTGGCGGTGAAGCTTCTGGACGAGCACATTGCCGGCGTCTGCACGACCCTGTTCGAGCACCTGCCCCACACCCACTGACAACTGCGGATGCTGTGCCGATTTCGTCATCGACACAGACTAAATCCATCAAGCCGACACCCCGCCGCACGGGCCACTCTTGCGTTCACTCAACCGAATGGACGTGGCCCTCCCATGAAGCGCATCTCTGTGATCGACTCCCACACCGGCGGCGAACCGACCCGCCTGGTGACCGCCGGCTTTCCTGATCTGGGCACTGGCAGCATGGCCGAACGGCGCAAGCTATTAGGCGAACAGCATGATCAATGGCGCGCCGCCTGTATGCTGGAACCACGGGGCAGTGACGTACTGGTGGGCGCCCTGCTCTGCACGCCGGTGGATCCTGGCGCCTGTGCCGGGGTGATTTTCTTCAACAACACCGGTTATCTGGGCATGTGCGGCCACGGCACCATCGGCCTGGTGGCGTCGTTGGCGCACCTGGGCAAGATCGGCCCCGGCGTGCACAGCATCGAAACGCCGGTGGGCACGGTACAGGCAACCCTGCACGAAGACCATTCGGTGAGCGTGCGCAACGTGCCGGCCTACCGTTATCGCAAGGCGCTGGCGGTGCAGGTGCCGGGCATCGGCCAAGTGGTCGGTGATATCGCTTGGGGCGGCAACTGGTTTTTCCTGATCGCCGAGCATGGCCTGCGGGTGGCCGGCGACAACCTCGAAGCGCTGACCGCTTACACTTTCGCCGTGCAGCAAGCACTGGAAGCCCAAGGCATTCGCGGTGAAGACGGCGGCTTGATCGATCACGTCGAGTTGTTCGCCGATGACGATCACGCCGACAGCCGCAACTTCGTGCTCTGCCCCGGCAAAGCCTATGACCGTTCGCCCTGCGGCACCGGCACCAGTGCCAAACTGGCATGCCTGGCCGCCGACGACAAGTTGCAACCGGGGCAGATCTGGCGCCAGGCCAGCGTCATCGGCAGCGAGTTCGAGGGTTCCTACGAACTGCAGGGTGAGCGCATCGTGCCGACCATTCGTGGTCGCGCGTTCATCAGTGCCGAGGCGAGCCTGATCATCGAACAGGACGACCCCTTCGCCTGGGGCATTCGTCCATGAACGAGGGCCAGGTGGCCGATGTGATCGTGATCGGCGCCGGCATTATCGGCGCCGCCTGTGCCCAGGGGCTGGCCCGTCGCGGCTTGCAGGTGCTGGTGCTGGACGCCGGCCTGCACGGCGCCACGGCCGCCGGCATGGGCCACTTGCTGGTACTCGACGACAACCCCGCCGAGCTGGCTCTGAGTCAATATTCGTTGCAGCGCTGGCGCGAACTGGGCGCGGACCTGCCCGACAGCTGTGCCTACCGCTGCAACGGCACGCTGTGGCTGGCGGCGAATGCCGAAGAAATGGCGGTGGCCCACAGCAAATTCCTGAACCTGCAAGCCCAGGGCGTGGCTTGCGAACTGATCGGCGCCAGTGCCCTGCGCCAGCGCGAACCGGAACTGAGCGAAGGACTGGAAGGCGGCTTGCTGATCAATGGCGACGGCATTCTATACGCCCCGGCAACGGCCAGATGGATGCTCGAAACACCCAACATCCGCCAGCGCCGGGCACGGGTCAGTGCGGTCGATGGCAACCGCGTCCGCCTCGATGATGGTCACTGGTTGAGTGCCGATGCCGTGGTGTTGGCCAACGGTATTCAAGCCAACGAGCTGTGCCCGGAATTGCCCATCGAGCCGAAAAAAGGCCACTTGCTGATCACTGACCGCTACCCCGGCAGGGTCACCCATACGCTGGTGGAACTGGGTTACGTCACCAGTGCCCACAACGCCACGGGGCCGTCGACCGCCTGCAATATCCAGCCGCGCCCCACCGGGCAACTGTTCATCGGCGCCTCGCGACAATTCGGCACCACCGACCCGCAGGTCGAAGGCTGGATGCTCGCGAAAATGCTCAAGCGTGCCGCCGAGTACATGCCGGGGCTGGCCCGGCTCAATGGCATCCGTGCCTGGACCGGTTTGCGCGCTGCCAGCCCCGACGGCTTGCCGCTGGTGGGCCAACATCCACAACGTCAAGGCTTGTGGCTGGCTGTCGGTCACGAAGGACTGGGCGTAACCACCGCCCCCGGCACCGCCGATTTACTGGTGGCGCAACTGTTCAACGAAACCCCGTCACTGGCCGCACAACCTTATCTGCCCCAGCGTTTTCTCGGAGAACCGGTCTATGCCTGAATTGTTGCTGGACGGCCACGCCCTGGAAGTCGCCGAAGGCACCAGCGTCGCCGCTGCCCTGGCGTTGGCCAGTGACGGCTGCACGCGCACCTCAGTCAGCGGTCAGCGCCGTGCGCCGCTGTGCGGCATGGGCATTTGTCAGGAATGCCGGGTGACCATCGATGGCTGGCGTCGCCTGGCTTGCCAGACCCTGTGCCGTGACGGCATGCAGGTGGAGACTCGCCCATGAATGTATACGCTGATCTGTTGATCATTGGCGCTGGCCCTGCCGGGTTGAGCGCCGCCCTTGCCGCCACCCCCAGCGGCGCCCGCATTGTCATGCTCGACGACAACCCGCTGCCGGGCGGGCAAATCTGGCGCGACGGACCTCAAGCCAACGTGCCCGGTCAGGCCCGGCGCCTGCGCGAGCGTCTGGCGTCGTGCAACAACATCCGCCATCACGCCGGTACTCGGGTGATCGCCGCCCCCGGCGCGAAACAACTGCTGGTGGAAGATGACGACCATGGCTGGTTGATCAGCTACGACAAACTGATTCTGTGCACCGGCGCCCGTGAACTGCTGCTGCCCTTCCCCGGCTGGACCCTGCCGGGTGTCACCGGTGCGGGTGGTTTGCAGGCGCTGATCAAGGCCGGTTTGCCGGTGCAGAACGAGCGCGTGGTGATCGCCGGCAGCGGCCCGCTGTTACTGGCCAGTGCCGCCACCGCCAAACAGCATGGCGCGCAAGTGCAACGCATCGCCGAACAAGCCAGCCGCAGCGCCGTCGCCGGTTTCGCCGCGCAACTGCCGCGCTGGCCCGGCAAATGGCTGCAATCGTTCAGCCTGTTCGACCACCACTACCGCACCGCCACCCACGTATTGGCGGCGCTCGGCACCGACCGAGTGGAAGGCGTGCGCCTGCAACAACAAGGCAACATCGTCGAACTGGAATGTGATCGGCTGGCCTGTGGATTCGGGTTGATTCCGAATATCCAGTTGGGTCAGGCACTGGGTTGTGCCATCGAAGGTCAAGCCATCGCGGTGGATGCCTGGCAGGCCAGCAACCGCGCCGATCATTATGCGGCGGGCGAATGCACAGGGTTCGGCGGCAGTGAGCTGGCCTTGGTGGAAGGTGCGATTGCCGGCCACGCTGCGGTCGGCAATCTGGAAGCCGCCAAGCAGTTGTGGCCGCGCCGGGCGCGCTGGCAGGGTTTCGCCAAGGCGCTGAACGGCGCGTTCGCCCTCGACCCGCGACTCAAGTCCCTGGCCCAACCCGACACCCTGGTTTGCCGCTGCGAAGACGTGCCCTACGCGGCATTGACCGGTCACTCTGACTGGCGCGAAGCCAAACTCGCCAGTCGCTGCGGCATGGGCGCCTGCCAGGGCCGGGTGTGTGGCGGTGCAGTGCAGCATTTGTTTGGTTGGCAGCCCTCAGCACCGCGCCCCCCCTTCAGCCCGGCGCGGATCGAAACCTTGATGTCCCTGGACGATACCCCGCCAGCGTGATGACCACGCCAGGGGTTTCGGCCACGCTGCCGAGTCTCTATGATCCCGGGGGTCACCCTCAGACCCCCAGCGCCATGTATCCCTCGCTCACCACCTTTAAACCTTGCGATCTGCCGACGCTGCTGAACAGCCTTCAGCCCATCGCGCCGTTGCTCGATACCCTGTCGGACGTGGTGTTTTTCATCAAGGACTGCGAGGCCCGCTACGCCTTCGTCAACCAGACCCTGGCCCGGCGTTGTGGTTTCAAACACAGGGACGAGCTGCTGGGGCGCACCGCCGAAATGGTCTTCCCGGAACGCTTCGGTCCGCTGTACACCGAGCAGGATCGGCGAGTGCTGTCCAGCGGTCGCGAACTGGCCGATCAGCTGGAGCTGCATTTGTATTATGGCAATCAGCCGATCTGGTGCCTGACCCACAAACTCGCCTTGAAGGATGAACAGGGTCGAATCGTGGGCCTGGCCGGTATCTCCCGCGACCTGCAATCGCCGCAGTCGAACCATCCGGCGTTCCAGAAGCTCGCCGCCGTGGATGCCCATATCCGCCGCCACTTCGCCCGCTCCATCAGCCTCGCCGAACTGACCGCCATCGCTGGCTATTCCGTGGCGCAATTGGAGCGGCACTGCAAACGGGTGTTCCAGCTCACCCCACGGCAAATGATTCACAAGGCGCGCCTGGAAGAAGGTTCGCGGTTGTTACTGCACACCGGGTTGCCGATTACCGAGATTGCCTTGCGCTGCGGGTATACCGACCACAGTGCCTTCAGCCGGCAGTTTCGGGCGTTGACAAGTTTGTCGCCGAGTCAGTATCGCGATAACCAGCGTTAGGTTTGGGGGCATATCCGTTGCTGCGGTAACGGCCGCTTAGGGTTCCGCCCTTACGGCGGGTCACTTGGAAAAGCCCCAAGTAACCAAGGGCTCTTGCCCCTGACATTCGGTGCCTCGCCTAGGCTCGGCATGCCCTCGCTCCGGTCCTGCTCCGTGGGCCCGCCGCCATCGGCCATCCATGGCCGGGGGCGGCTAACCCGGCATCCATGCCGGGTTGCCCACTACGCAGAACCTCCTCTCGGCCTCTCGAGGGGGCGTGTACCACAACAGCAAAAGCGAGGCGGCCTACCGGCCGGCCTGATCGCGATCATCGTCGTGTTTCTTCCGCAGAAATTGGCGTATGTCCGTTAATAGCATCTGTACGCGGTCGGTGTAGGAGCTAGCGAAGCCTGCGATCCTTTGATCTTCAGCAATCGTTCTGACATCGGTGGTTCAACGCCGCACACAGCATTGACCAGTGTTCCTTAAAGGGGCGCCCGCGCTACCGCTGCTCCCATATGTAACACCTGCCCCCGATACCTTGGCGTCACCGTGCCTCGGGTTGCACCGCTACAAAACCTCTACGCCAAGGCCTGACAACTAATTCACCCCTCGGACTGGAATTAGGCACGCTGATTGCTATTGTTAATATCGTATACGAAATCCCCAATACGATTTTCAACAGCACTTCACATCAACGAGGCCTCTATGAAAAACCCCGCATTTGCCGTAGCCCTCAGCGCTGTTCTCAGTACCTCCTTTATCGCCACTGCCCAGGCCGACAAGCTCGACGACATCATCGGCTCGGGCAAGCTGCGTTGCGCCGTGACCCTGGACTTCCCGCCCATGGGCTTTCGCGATGCCAGCAACTCGCCTGCCGGCTTCGATGTGGACTATTGCCGCGACCTGGCGAAGATCCTCGGGGTCGAGGCCGAAGTGGTGGAAACGCCGTTCCCGGATCGCATTCCGGCATTGGTCTCCGGGCGGGCTGACGTGATCGTCGCGTCCACCTCCGACACCCTCGAACGCGCCAAGACCGTTGGCCTCACCGTGCCCTACTTTGCCTTCCAGATGGTGGTGCTGACCCGCGACGACACCGGCATCAACGGCTTCGACGACCTCAAGGGCAAAGCAGTGGGCAACACCAGCGGCACCTATGAGGCCATCGCCCTGGAGAAAGATGTGAAGAACTGGGGCTCGGGCAGTTTCCGAGCCTACCAGTCGCAGAGCGATACCCTGCTAGCCGTCGCCCAAGGCCACATTGATGCGACCGTGGTCACCAACACCGTGGCCGCCGCCACCCTCAAGTCGGGCAAATACAAAAACCTGAAAGTCGCCGGTAACGCCCCGTACGTCATCGACTACGTGTCCCTGGGTGCCAAGCGCAGCGAGTTCGGCCTGCTCAACTACCTCAACCTGTTCGTCAACCAACAGGTGCGCACCGGTCGCTACAAGGAGCTGTTCGTTAAATGGGTTGGCACCGAGATCCCGCCGACCAACCTGACCGTACCTCAGGTCTACTACTGAGATGTCCGGCATGCCTAGGCCAATGTCTCTGACCGGGCGCAGCCTGGTGGCGGGTGCCGCGCAAGGCGCCCTGCTGTTCGCCGATGTCGGCTTGAGTTTCTGGGGCGGAGTCGATCCCTGCACGGGTGAAGTCATCGACCGCCATCACCCGCTCAGCGGCCAACACCTGGCCGGCCGCGTGCTGGCGATTCCCAGTGGTCGCGGCTCGTGCACCGGCAGCAGTGTGTTGATGGAACTGATCAGCAACGGCCATGCACCGGCAGCACTGGTGCTGGCCGAACCCGACGAGATCCTGACCCTGGGTGTGCTGGTGGCGCAGACTATTTTTGCCCGTTCCCTGCCGGTGCTGTGCATCGGCAGGGAGGCCTTCGCCGCTTTACGCGGCCAGGCTTTCGCCCGAGTCGAAAATACAACGCTGAGCCTGTTCGATCACCTGCCGAGCGATGCCTGGCAGGGACTCGACAGCCCATTACCCAACACCGACACCACCGCCTCGATCGCGCTCACTGAGCACGATCGGGCGCTGCTCGACGGCCGGCATGGCAAAGCCGCGCAGATGGCCATGCAGATCGTCCTGCGCATGGCCGAACTGCAAGGTGCCAGCAGCCTGGTGGATGTCACTCAAGCGCACATCGACGGCTGCATTTATACGGGACCGGCGAGCCTGCGTTTTGCCGAACAACTGGTGCAATGGGGAGCAAAAGTACGAGTGCCCACCACCCTCAATTCAATTTCCGTCGACCAGCGCCGTTGGCGCGAACTGGGTATCGACCCGGCACTGGGTGAACCGGCCAGTGCCCTGGGCGATGCCTATATGGCGATGGGCGCGCAACTCAGTTTCACCTGCGCGCCGTACCTGCTCGACACTGCACCGAAGGCTGGCGAGCAAATTGTCTGGGCCGAATCCAATGCGGTGGTCTACGCCAACAGCGTGCTCGGTGCACGCACCCTGAAATACCCGGATTACCTGGACATCTGCATCGCCCTCACCGGCCGCGCGCCGCTGATCGGCTGCCACCTTGACGCACAACGCAAGGCCCGGTTGCAGATCGAATTGCCCGCCCTCGGTGAACTGGACGATGCCTTCTACCCGTTGCTGGGTTATCACATCGGTGCGCTGGCCGGCAGCCGCGTACCGCTGGTGCTGGGACTGGAAAAACGCAAGCCGAGCCTGGACGACCTCAAAGCCTTTGGCGCGGCTTTCGCCACCACCTCGGCGGCACCACTGTTCCATATCGCCGGGGTCACTCCGGAGGCCATTGACCCGGCGCAGGTGCTGGATGCGGACACTTCCATTCCCGTGGAAAAAATCCGCCTGAAGGACCTGCTGCCGAGTTGGCGCGAACTCAACAGTGCTCGCGATAACCGGGTGGATGTGGTGTCGCTGGGTAACCCGCACTTTTCCCTCAGCGAGTTCGCTCACCTGGCGCGACTGTGCCGGGGACGACAAAGACACCCGGATGTGGTGCTTGCCATCACCTGCGGCCGTGCGGTGCTGGAGCAGGCCCGCGAGGCCGGGCACATCGCCGTGACAGAAGCTTTTGGCGCGACCCTGGTCACCGACACGTGCTGGTGCATGCTCGGCGAACCCGTAATCCCCCTGGCGGCTAAAAACCTGATGACCAACTCGGGCAAATACGCCCACTACGCACCGGGCCTGGTCGGCCGCAAGGTGCACTTCGCCAGCCTTGCCGAATGCGTCGACGCCGCCTGCACCGCCACGGCCAGCGGACGTTTGCCAGCCTGGTTACAACCTGCTGCCCTACTGGAGAGCCCTGCGCATGTTTGACTACAGTTTCCAATGGCGCTCAGCCCTGCGCGCGCTGCCGGACATGCTTGCCGGCGCGGTGGTGACGTTCGAAACCGCCGCACTGTCGATGATCTTCGGCGTGCTGATCGCCCTGGCCCTGACGGTGATGCGCGAAGCCAAACACCCATTATTGCGCGGTTTCGGCAACGGCTGGGTATCGATTGCGCGCAACACCCCGTCGCTGTTCCAGATCTACATCCTCTACTTCGGCCTCGGCTCGCTGAACCTTCACGTCAGTTCATGGTTCGCCCTGCTGGCCGGGATCACCTTCAACAATGCAGGGTATCTGGCGGAGAACTTTCGCGGCGGCCTCAAAGCGGTTCCCCACACACAAGTGCGTGCGGCGCGTTCCCTCGGCATGAGTGCCTTCCAGGCCTATCGCATGATCATCGTCCCGCAACTGCTGCGGATCGTGTTCTACCCACTGACCAATCAGATGGTCTGGGCGGTGCTGATGACCTCGCTGGGGGTGATCGTCGGGCTGAACAATGACCTGACGGGGGTGACCCAGGAATACAACGTCAAAACCTTCCGCACCTTCGAATACTTCGCCATCGCAGCGGGGCTGTATTACCTGATTGCCAAGGCAATCGTTGCGGCAGCCCGGCTGATGGCCTGGCGGTTGTTCCGTTATTGAGGAGCTGTCCATGTTTTCCACCGATTTTTCCTCCAATGACCTGATGTTCCTGCTCAACGGTGCGTGGGTCACGATGCAACTGACCTTCTGGTCGATCATTCTCGGCTCCGTGGCTGGGTTGTTCTTCGGCCTGCTGCGCGCCTTGTTGCCTCGGGCCAGCCTGCCGCTGGCGTGGGTGCTGGACGTGTTTCGTAGCGTGCCGTTGCTGATCCAGTTCGTGCTGTTCAACTCGCTCAAAAGCATCGTCGGTTTGAACATCAGTGCCTTCAGCGTCGGCTGCATTGTGCTGGGGGTGTATGCCGCGGCGTACTTCACCGAAATCGTGCGCGCCGGCGTGTTGGCGGTACCGTTCACCGTGCGCCGGGCCAGTCGTTCGTTGGGCCTGAGCTTCTTGCAGGACTTGCGCTGGATCGTCCTGCCAATGGCCACTCGGGTGGCGTTCCCTGGCTGGCTGAACCTGGTGCTCGGCGTGATGAAAGACACCGCGCTGGTGATGTGGATCGGCATCGTCGAACTACTGCGCGCCTCGCAAACCATCGTCACCCGCATCCAGGAACCTCTGCTGGTGCTGTGCATCGCGGGCCTTATCTACTACGTCATGAGCCTGGTGGTCGCACGCCTGGGCGCTCGTCTGGAAAGAAGGTGGCAAGAAAATGATTGAGATCGACAACGTACATAAATCCTTCGGCAACCTCGAAGTGGTCAAGGGCGTCAACCTGACGGTGAACAAGGGCGAGGTGGTGTCGATCATCGGCGGCTCCGGCTCCGGCAAATCGACCCTGCTGATGTGCATCAACGGCCTGGAACCGATCCAGAAAGGCAACATCCGCGTTGACGGCGTCGAGGTCCATCACAGCGCCACCGACCTTAATCGCCTGCGGCAGAAAATCGGCATCGTGTTCCAGCAATGGAATGCCTTTCCGCATCTGACGGTGCTGGAAAACGTCATGCTCGCACCGCGCAAAGTGCTGGGCAAAAGCAAGGCCGAAGCTGAAGAGTTAGCGGTGAAGCAACTGACTCACGTCGGTCTGGGCGACAAGTTCAAGACCTTCCCTGGCAAGCTGTCCGGTGGACAGCAGCAACGCATGGCCATCGCCCGGGCCCTGGCCATGTCACCGGATTACATGCTGTTCGACGAAGCCACTTCGGCCCTCGACCCGCAACTGGTCGGCGAAGTGCTGGACACCATGCGCATGCTCGCCGAAGACGGCATGACCATGGTGTTGGTGACCCACGAAATCCGCTTTGCCCGGGACGTGTCCGACCGTGTGGCGTTCTTCCGCAATGGCCTGGTGCATGAGATTGGTTCGCCGGATCAGGTGATTGGCAATCCGGTGCATGCGGAAACAGCGGCGTTTCTCAAATCGGTGAAATAACTAACGGCCCAATCGCGAGCAGGCTCACTCCTACAGGGTTAGCGGTGCACATCGAACAGTGTAGGAGCGAGCCTGCTCGCGATGAGGCCCGCACGGACAAAACAAGGATCAAGTCATGCGTTCATCAAAAGTCATTCATGTAGTCAGCTGCCACGCCGAAGGCGAAGTCGGCGACGTGATCGTGGGCGGTGTCGCCCCGCCGCCCGGCGCCACCGTGTGGGAACAGTCGCGCTGGATCGCCCGGGACGAAACCCTGCGCAACTTCGTCCTCAACGAACCCCGCGGCGGCGTGTTCCGCCACGTCAACCTGCTGGTCCCGGCCAAGGACCCACGGGCGCAGATGGCCTGGATCATCATGGAACCGGCGGACACCCCACCGATGTCCGGCTCCAACTCGTTGTGCGTCGCCACCGTATTGCTCGACAGCGGCATCCTGCCCATGACCGAGCCGCAAACCCGCCTGGTGCTGGAAGCGCCCGGCGGCCTGATCGAAGCCGTGGCCGACTGCCGGGATGGCAAGGTGCAACGGGTGGAAGTGAAAAACGTGCCGTCCTTCGCTGATCGACTGGATGCGTGGATTGAAGTCGAAGGCATCGGCTCGCTGAAGGTTGACACCGCTTATGGTGGCGACAGTTTTGTGATTGCCGATGCCAAAGGCCTGGGTTTCTCCATCCGCCCGGATGAAGCGGCCGATCTGGTGGCGGTCGGGCTGAAAATCACTCGAGCGGCCAACGAACAACTGGGCTTCGTGCATCCGCTGAATCCCGAGTGGTCGCACATTTCCTTCTGCCAGATCGCCGCGCCCATCGTCCATGAGAACGGCATCGCCACCGGCGCCAATGCGGTGGTGATTCAACCGGGCAAGATAGACCGCTCCCCCACCGGCACTGGTTGCTCGGCGCGCATGGCGGTGTTGCAGGCCAAAGGCTTGATGCAGGTTGGCGAGCGCTTTGTCGGCCGTTCGATTATCGGCTCCGAGTTCCACTGCCGCATTGATTCGCTGACCGAAGTCGCCGGCCGCGCCGCGATTTACCCGTGCATTTCCGGCCGGGCGTGGATCACCGGCACCCATCAATTGCTGCTCGACCCAAGCGATCCGTGGCCACAAGGCTATCGCCTGTCCGACACTTGGCCCGGCGCCTGATCACGCAATCCCTGAACCCCCAGACCAACGGCCAGTAAAAACCCCTGAAAACCAAAAAAAACACTAGCCGAGCATGGTCATTTTAAATATCGTATACGAAATACAATTAACGAACCGGAGGCAACAATGAGCAAGCGCATTAACTGGAGTGGCGTCTTCCCCGCAGTGACCACTCAATTCAACGATGACTTCTCCATCAACCTGGAAAAAACCCATCAGGTGATTTCCAACGTGATCCGCGACGGCGTGTCCGGCCTGGTGGTCTGCGGCTCGGTAGGTGAAAACACCTCGCTGAGCGCCGAAGAAAAAATCGCCGTGACTGAAGTGGCCGTCGATGCCGCCCGTGGTCGCGTGCCGGTGATTTGCGGCGTGGCAGAGTTCACCAGCATACAAGCGGCCAAGGTCGCCAATGCCGTACGCCGGGTCGGCGTCGATGGCGTGATGCTGATGCCGGCGCTGGTCTACGGTTCCAAGCCGTTCGAGACCGCCGAGCATTACCGCTACGTGGCGAAAAACGCCGACGTGCCGCTGATGGTCTACAACAACCCGCCTATCTATAAGAACGACGTCACCCCGGACATCCTGATTTCCCTGGCCGACTGCGACAACGTGGTGTGCTTCAAGGACTCTTCCGGCGACACCCGCCGCTTCATCGACGTGCGCAACGAAGTCGGTGACCGTTTCGTGCTGTTCGCCGGCCTCGACGACGTGGTGCTGGAAAGCATCGCCGTGGGTGCCGAAGGTTGGGTCTCGGGCATGTCCAACGTGTTCCCGAAAGAGGGCGAAACCATCTTCCGCCTGGCCAAGGCCGGTCGTTTCGCCGAAGCCATGCCGATCTACGAATGGCTGATGCCGATCCTGCACCTCGATGCCCGTGCCGACCTGGTGCAGTGCATCAAGCTGTGTGAAGCCATCGCCGGTCGCGGCAGCGCTTTGACCCGTCCGCCACGCCTGGCCCTGCCGGAAGCCGACCGCGTATTCGTCGAGCAGATCATGGCCAAGGCGTTGGCGAGCCGCCCGGAACTGCCGGACGTCGGTCTCTGAGTGATTGCCGGGCGGGCCTTTACCGGCCCGGCCCGGCTGCCCGTTTTTTCGCGCCTTAACAAGGTACGTCAGCATGTCGAATCCTCAGCACACGCAAAGCGCAACCACACCCTCGGGACTCAAACGCGTAGTGGCCGCCGCCATGGCTGGCACCGTCGCTGAATGGTATGAATTCTTTCTCTACGGCACCGCCTCGGCGCTGGTCTTCGGTCAGCTGTTCTTCCGCCAGACCGACAGCCCCGTCGACGGCATCATCGCCGCCTTCGCCTTGTACGCGGTCGGCTTTCTCGCCCGGCCGTTGGGCGGTTTGGTATTCGGTCACTACGGTGACAAATTCGGCCGCAAACGCCTGCTGCAACTGAGCCTGGTAGTGGTCGGCATCACCACCTTCCTGATGGGTTGCCTGCCTGGCTTCGACCAGATCGGTTACGCAGCGCCGGTGCTACTGGTGCTGTTGCGGTTGATCCAGGGCTTCGCTTTCGGTGGCGAATGGGGCGGCGCGATTCTGCTGGTGTCCGAACACTGCCCGGACAATCGTCGGGGCTTCTGGGCCAGTTGGCCGCAAGCCGGGGTGCCGGCCGGCAACCTGGTGGCCACGGTCGCCCTGCTGCTGTTGTCGTCGAACCTGTCAGAGCAACAGTTCCTTGCCTGGGGCTGGCGCGTGGCGTTCTGGTTCTCGGCGGTAGTCGTGTTGATCGGTTACTGGATTCGCACCAGCGTCGATGACGCGCCGATCTTCAAGGAAGCCCAGGCCCGTCAGGTACAGACCAAACAGCAACAGCTCGGTGTAGTGGAAGTGCTGCGTCATCACTGGCGTTCGGTGCTGGTGGGAATCGGCGCACGCTTTGCCGAGAACATCCTCTACTACACCGTGGTGACGTTCTCGATTACCTATCTGAAACTGGTGGTGCACAAGGACACTTCGCAAATTCTGCTGCTGATGTTCGGCGCGCACCTGGTGCACTTTTTCCTGATCCCGCTGATGGGCTATCTGTCGGACATCGTCGGGCGCAAGCCGGTGTACCTGACCGGCGCGGTGCTCACAGCGTTCTGGGGTTTCATCGGTTTCCCGATGATGGACACCGGCAACAACTGGCTGATCATGGCCGCCATCACCCTGGGCCTGGCCATCGAGTCGATGACTTATGCGCCTTACTCGGCGCTGATGGCTGAACTGTTCCCGACCCACGTACGCTACACCGCTCTGTCCCTGTGCTACCAGGTGGCGCCGATCTTCGCCGGTTCCCTGGCACCGCTGATCGCCATCACCTTGCTCAACAAGTACCACAGCTCGACTCCGATCGCCTGGTATCTGGTGGGCGCCGCGCTGATTTCCGTGGTGGCTGTCGGCCTGACCCGCGAGACCCGTGGCAAGTCATTGCGCCTGGTGGATGCCGAGTCGGCGGCGCGGGTTGCTGCCGTAGACGCAGCCGTGCCAGCCACCCCGCGCCGGGGTGACTCTTTGGCTTGATGGCCCTGAAAGATCGCAGGCTGCGGTCTTTTGCCCTTACCCTTTCCAGACCGGAGATTTTCAATGCTCGAAATCCTTGGCCACAACTACATCGGCGGAGCGCGCAGCGCCGTCGGCGGCATCATCCTGAACAGCCATGACGCCAGCACCGGCGAAGCACTGCCCTACTCTTTCGTGCAAGCCACCGCGCACGAAGTCGACGCGGCCGCCCAGGCCGCTGCGGCCGCCTATCCAACCTTTCGTAATTTGCCGGCGATGCGCCGGGCGCAATTCCTTGAAGCCATCGCCGCGCAACTGGATGCCCTGGATGACGAGTTCGTTGCCCTGGTGACCCGTGAGACCGCCCTGCCCAGCGCCCGGATTCAGGGCGAGCGCGGGCGTACCAGCGGCCAGATGCGTCTGTTCGCTCAGGTCCTGCGCCGGGGCGATTTCTACGGCGCGCGCATCGACCGTGCCCTGCCGGAGCGTCAGCCGCTGCCACGGGTTGACCTGCGCCAGTACCGGATCGGCGTCGGCCCGGTGGCAGTGTTCGGCGCGAGCAATTTTCCGTTGGCCTTTTCGACTGCTGGCGGCGATACCGCAGCGGCCCTGGCCGCCGGTTGCCCGGTGGTGTTCAAGGCCCACAGCGGGCACATGGCAACCGCCGAATGCGTGGCCAATGCGATCCTGCGCGCCGCCGAGCAGACCGACATGCCCAAGGGTGTGTTCAACATGATCTACGGCGCGGGTGTCGGTGAAGCGCTGGTCAAGCACCCGGCGATTCAGGCCGTCGGTTTCACCGGCTCGCTCAAAGGTGGCCGTGCCCTTTGCGACATGGCCGCCGCACGGCAACAACCCATCCCGGTGTTCGCCGAGATGAGCAGCATCAATCCAGTGTTGGTATTGCCCGAAGCCTTGCGCGCGCGGGGCGAGAAAATCGCCGGTGAACTGGTGGCATCGGTGGTCCAGGGTTGCGGGCAGTTCTGCACCAATCCGGGGTTGGTCATTGGTATTCGCGCCCCTGAATGGACGGCGTTCTCTGCGCGACTAAGCAACCTGATGGCCGCACAACCGGCGCAAACCATGCTCAATGCTGGCACCCTCGACAGCTATGAAAAAGGGCTGCGGGCCTTGCTCGAGCATCCGGGCGTGACGCACCTGGCGGGCCACGACCAGATGGGCAATCAGGCGCGGCCGCAACTGTTCAAGGCCGACGTCAGCCTGCTGCTCAATGGGGATCCGCTGCTACAGGAAGAAGTGTTCGGGCCGACCACCATTATCGTTGATGTGGCGGACAAGGTTGAGCTGCGGCAGGCGTTGAACAGCTTGCACGGGCAACTGACTGCGACATTGATTGGCGAAGCATCGGATCTTCAGACCCATGCAGACCTGCTGGTACTGCTGGAACAAAAAGTCGGCCGGGTACTGTTCAACGGTTACCCCACCGGGGTCGAAGTCTGCGATGCCATGGTCCATGGCGGGCCTTACCCTGCAACCTCCGACGCCCGTGGCACGTCGGTTGGCAGCCTGGCCATCGAGCGATTCCTGCGTCCGGTGTGCTACCAGAACTGCCCGGACGCCTTGCTACCCGACGCCTTGAAAAATGCCAACCCGCTGGGGATTGCACGGCTGGTGGATGGCAGCAGCCAACGCGACTCAATCTAGAAAACCGCACAAAGAACTGTGGGAGCGAGCCTGTACGCGAAAGGGCCATCAGCTTCAGCCTCTTCGTTGACTGACACGCCGCCTTCTCGAGCAAGTCGGATCGCCGCACCGCCGCTCCCACAGGATTGAGCACGTTGATTCAATCAGGCGAGCAAGGCCTTGAGGTCGTTGTACAGCGCCTCGGGAATTTGCACGCCTTCCACCAGGCTGCGTACCCGCGCCGCGTAACGTCGTTGCGACGGTAAGCGTGCGCCCTGCCCTTCAATGCCCTGGAACAATGTTTCGGCCCGGGCCAAATGTTCTTCAGTGGCGTCCCCCAGAAAGCGCCGAGGGTCCAGGGCGATGATCAACTCGCCATGGTACGGCGACGACTTGCTGCCCCCGTCGTAAGCCAACGACTCGGCACTGGTCAGGTCACCAATCAGCGGCCCGGCAATCAACTCCACCATCGCCGCCAGCGCCGAACCCTTGTGCCCGCCGAACGTCAGCATCGCGCCGCTGTCGAGCACCACGTTGGCGTCGGTGCTCGGCTGGCCTTGGGCGTCGACGCCCCACCCTTCGGGAATCGCCTTGCCGGCACGCCGGTGCAGTTCGATATCACCACGGGCAATCGCGCTGGTGGCGAAGTCGAACACAAACGGATCTTGCCCCGCACGCGGCCAACCGAAGGCAATGGGATTGGTGCCGAACACCGGCAGTCGTCCTCCAGCCGGCGCCACCCAGGCGTGGCTCGGATTACACGCCAGTGCCACCAGACCGGCAGCCGTCAGCTGCTCGATCTCCACCCACAGCGCCGAGAAATGTACACAGCGGTTGATTGCCAACGCCGCAATGCCGTTGGCCCGGGTTTTCTGCGCCAGCAACGGCAACCCCGCCTGAAACGCCAACTGCGAAAACCCACCACCAGCATCCACCCGCACAATCGACGGCGCCTGGTCGATCACCTGTGGCTCGGCATCGGCTGACACCTTGCCGGTCCGCAGGGAATTCACACACCCCAGAATCCGGTACAAACCGTGGGAGGCACAGCCATCACGTTCGCCAGCAATCACCGTCGCCGCCACCGCTTGTGCATGGGCCAGATTAAAACCGTTGTGCAACAAGATCGATTCGGCCAACTCACGGGCTTCGATCAGGGTCAGTCGGATCATGGTCATCTCCTTGGACAGACCGGTCAGAGTGGTCTATCCGAGGCGTTATGGCTTGATGGGTTTGGGCATTGGCGGTGACGAAATTGGCATAGCGCAGGCCGTTGGACCCCGTTAATCCAATGGCTGATGAGATCCAGTGTGGGAGCGAGCCTGCTCGCGAAGGCCACACCTCTGTTTCAAGACTGATTGATGCTTTTGCGGCAACACAGAATTGCCATCGACCTGATTGATAGACCTCTGCGCAAGGCGCAGGCTAGAGAGCTGATTTGGCCTCTCATATCATTCCGAATGATAGTTACCTTCGCCCCATTCGATTCGTGAGATACAAACCCGCCGCGCATCATTCGCCAATCTCAATACATTGGCGGATGCATCCATGGAACAGTCACTCAAACATTTGCGCTTCCCGTTGGCTTTGTTGGCCGTAGTGGTGATCAGCGCCTGCGGCAAGGCCCCGGAAACCGCCGCCAGCATGCCTGCGGCCAAGGTCAGCGTGGCCAAGGTGCTTGAACAACCGGTCAACGAGTGGGACGAATTCACCGGCCGCCTCGAAGCGCCGGAAACCGTCGAAATTCGTCCACGGGTCTCCGGCCAGATCGATGAAGTGGCGTTCACTGAAGGCGCCCTGGTCAAGAAAGGCGACCTGCTGTTCCAGATCGACCCGCGTCCGTTCCAGGCTGAGGTCCGCCGCCTCGAAGCCCTGGTTGCACAATCGCGCGCCAATGCCACCCGCAGCGAAAACGAAGCCCAGCGCGGTGAGCGTCTGCGCACCAGTAATGCCATTTCCGCCGAGCTGGCCGATTCGCGCACCAGCGCCGCCCAAGAAGCCCGTGCCGCCGTCGGTGCCCTGCAAGCGCAACTGGACCTGGCCAAACTGAACCTGAGCTTCACCCGCGTGACTGCTCCAATCAGCGGCCGCGTCAGCCGTGCCGAAATCACCGCCGGCAACCTCGTAACTGCCGACACCACCCCACTGACCAGCGTGGTCTCCACCGACAAGGTGTACGCCTACTTCGACGCGGACGAGCGTGTATTCCTCAAGTACACCGAGCTCGCTCGCCAGGGCAAGCGAGGCGCCACGACCCCGGTCTACATGGGACTGTCCAATGAAGACGGCAACCCGCACCAGGGCGTGATGAACTTCGTCGACAACCAGGTCAACCCGAAGACCGGCACCATCCGTGGCCGCGCCGTGTTCGACAACAGCGATGGCAGCTACACCCCGGGCCTGTATGCACGCCTGAAACTGGTGGGCAGCGGCACCTACAGCGCCATGCTGATCAATGACGAAGCGGTCGGCACTGACCTCGGCAAGAAGTTCGTGCTGGTGATGGATGCCGACAACAAGACCGCCTACCGCGCGGTGGAGCTGGGTCCGAAGATCGAAGGTCTGCGCATCGTGCGCAACGGCCTGAGCAAGGACGACACCATCATCGTCAAGGGCCTGCAACGGGTACGCCCTGGTTCACCGGTCACCCCTGAAGTGATTCCGATGGCCAGCGAACAAACCCTCGCGGCACTCGCACAACAACGCCAAGCGCTGGAAGCCAGCAACCTGCCCCAAGTCGCGCCTGCCAAGGTTGCGCCGGGTACGGCTGTGAAACTGGCTGCCACGACCCCACGCGGTTAAGGGATTTTTACGATGAATTTTTCCCAATTCTTCATTTCGCGGCCGATCTTCGCAGCGGTGCTGTCGCTGCTGATCCTGATCGCCGGTGCGATCTCGCTGTTCCAGCTGCCGATCAGCGAATACCCGGAAGTGGTGCCGCCGACCGTGGTGGTCCGCGCCAACTTCCCGGGTGCCAATCCCAAGGTCATCGGTGAAACCGTGGCCGCGCCCCTGGAGCAGGCCATCACCGGCGTTGAGAACATGCTGTACATGTCCTCGCAATCCACCGCTGACGGCAAGATCACCCTGACCATCACCTTCGCTCTGGGTACTGACCTGGACAACGCGCAGGTGCAGGTGCAGAACCGCGTGACCCGCACCGAGCCGAAGCTTCCCGAGGAAGTGACGCGCATCGGTATCACCGTGGACAAGGCGTCACCCGACCTGACGATGGTGGTGCACTTGACCTCGCCGGACAAACGCTACGACATGCTGTACCTGTCCAACTACGCCCTGCTCAACATCAAGGATGAGCTGGCGCGCCTGGGCGGTGTCGGTGATGTGCAGTTGTTCGGCATGGGCGATTACTCCCTGCGTGTGTGGCTTGACCCGAACAAGACCGCTTCGCGCAACCTGACCGCCACCGATGTGGTCACGGCGATTCGTGAACAGAACCGCCAGGTAGCGGCCGGTGCCCTGGGTGCGCCTCCTGCACCGAATGCCACGGCATTCCAGTTGTCGGTCAACACTCAGGGCCGTCTGGTGTCCGAGGAAGAGTTCGAGAACATCATCATTCGCTCTGGCGACAACGGTGAAATCACTCGCCTCAAGGACATCGCCCGCGTCGAACTGGGCTCCAGCCAATACGCCCTGCGTTCGTTGCTGAACAACCAGCCGGCGGTGGCGATCCCGATCTTCCAGCGCCCTGGCTCCAACGCCATCGAGATCTCCAACGAAGTGCGGGCCAAAATGGCCGAGCTGAAGAAGAGCTTCCCCGAAGGCATGGATTTCAGCATCGTCTATGACCCGACGATCTTCGTGCGCGGTTCGATCGAGGCGGTGGTTCACACCCTCTTCGAAGCGCTGATCCTCGTGGTGCTGGTGGTGATCCTGTTCCTGCAAACCTGGCGCGCCTCGATCATTCCATTGGTCGCTGTGCCGGTATCGCTGATCGGTACCTTTGCCGTGATGCATCTGTTCGGTTTCTCGCTCAACGCCTTGTCGCTGTTCGGCCTGGTGCTGGCGATCGGTATCGTGGTGGACGATGCCATCGTGGTGGTGGAGAACGTCGAACGGAACATCGAACTTGGATTGACCCCGGTCGAAGCCACCAAGCGCGCCATGCGTGAAGTGACAGGTCCGATCATTGCCACGGCGCTGGTGCTGTGTGCGGTGTTTGTTCCGGCGGCGTTCATTTCCGGCCTGACCGGCCAGTTCTACAAGCAGTTCGCCCTGACCATCGCGATTTCCACGGTGATCTCGGCCTTCAACTCCCTGACCCTGTCGCCGGCCCTGGCCGCGGTATTGCTCAAGGGTCACGACGCGCCGAAAGACCGTTTCTCCAAGGTGCTGGACAAGATTTTCGGTGGCTGGTTGTTCCGTCCGTTCAACCGCTTCTTTGAAAAGGCCAGTCATGGTTACGTCGGCACCGTTGCCCGTGTGATCCGCTCAAGCGGCATCGCCCTGCTGCTGTACGCCGGCCTGATGGTCCTGACCTTCTTCGGCTTCTCCAGCACCCCGACCGGTTTCGTACCCGGCCAGGACAAGCAATACCTGGTGGCCTTCGCGCAACTGCCGGATGCCTCGAGCCTGGACCGTACCGAAGACGTGATCAAGCGCATGTCCGAGCTGGCGCTGAAACAGCCTGGCGTGGAAAGTGCCGTGGCCTTCCCTGGCCTGTCGATCAACGGCTTCACCAACAGCCCGAACGCCGGCATCGTGTTCGTGACTCTGAAACCGTTCGACGAACGTAAAGACCCGAGCATGTCCGCCGGTGCGATTGCCGGTGCCTTGAACGGCCAATACGCGAACATCCAGGAAGCCTACATGGCGATCTTCCCGCCGCCGCCGGTACAAGGCCTGGGCACCATCGGTGGTTTCCGTCTGCAGATCGAAGACCGGGGCAACCTGGGCTACGAAGAGCTGTACAAGGAAACCATGAACATCATCAACAAGAGCCACAGCGTTCCGGAGCTGGCTGGCTTGTTCACCAGCTACACGGTGAACGTGCCCCAGGTCGATGCCGCCATCGACCGCGAGAAAGCCAAAACCCACGGCGTGGCCGTCAGCGACATCTTCGACACCCTGCAGATCTACCTGGGTTCGCTGTATGCCAACGACTTCAACCGCTTCGGTCGCACCTATCAGGTCAACGTCCAGGCCGAACAACAGTTCCGCCTCGAATCCGACCAGATCGGCCAGCTGAAAGTGCGTAACAACAAGGGCGAGATGATCCCGCTGGCGACCTTCATCAAGGTCAGCGACACCTCGGGCCCGGATCGCGTGATGCACTACAACGGTTTCATCACCGCTGAAATCAACGGTGCGGCAGCCCCCGGCTACAGCTCCGGCCAGGCCGAAAAAGCCATCGAGAAACTGCTCAAGGAAGAACTGCCCAACGGCATGACCTACGAATGGACCGACCTGACCTACCAGCAGATCCTGTCCGGTAACACTGCGCTGTTCGTGTTCCCGCTCTGCGTACTGCTGGCGTTCCTGGTACTGGCGGCTCAATACGAAAGCTGGAGCCTGCCACTGGCGGTGATCCTGATCGTACCGATGACCCTGCTGTCGGCCATCACCGGGGTGATCGCTTCCGGTGGCGACAACAACATCTTTACCCAGATCGGCTTGATCGTATTGGTGGGGCTTGCCTGTAAGAACGCGATCCTGATCGTCGAGTTCGCCAAGGACAAACAGCTGGAAGGCCTCAACCCGCTGGCCGCGGTCCTGGAAGCTTGCCGCCTGCGTCTGCGGCCGATCCTGATGACTTCCTTCGCATTCATCATGGGTGTTGTGCCCCTGGTGTTCTCCAGCGGTGCCGGTGCTGAAATGCGTCATGCCATGGGTGTAGCGGTGTTCTCTGGGATGCTCGGGGTGACCTTCTTCGGTCTGTTGCTGACGCCGGTGTTCTACGTACTGATCCGTAACTTTGTCGAGCGCGGCCAGGCACGCAAAGCCGCCAAGGCCGCCCTGAAGCTGGAGTCGCATTGATGAGTTTGAAAGCCTTCCTGCCGAGCCTGCTGGTACTGGCCCTGAGTGCCTGTGCCGTGGGCCCGGACTACAAGACGCCAACCACCGAGGCGGCCCACATCACGGCCGCCACCGATGGCGCCGCCGGCCAGAAGAATTTTGACCGTTCGCGTTTCGAAGGCATCTGGTGGCAGCAGTTCGAAGACCCGACTCTCAACCAGCTGGTGACGAAATCCTTGCAAGGCAACCGTGATTTGCGCGTCGCCTTCGCCCGCTGGAAAGCGGCGCGGGCGATCCGCGACGACGTCAGCAACGACGCCATGCCGACCATCACCAGTCGCGTCAGCAGTGACCTGGGCAAAGGCCAGATTCCGGGCCAGACCACCGACCGGGTCAACAGCGAACGCTATGATCTGGGCCTGGACATGGCCTGGGAAATCGACTTGTTCGGTCGCATCCAGCGCAACCTGGAGTCGGCCAACGCCGAGCAACAGGCGTTCGAGGCCGACCTGTACCAACTGCAAGTCACCATGATTGCCGAGCTGGTGGATTCCTACGGTCAACTGCGCGGCGCGCAGTTGCGGGAGAAAATTGCCCTGGCCAACCTGGAGAACCAGCAGGAGTCGCGCAAGATCACTGTCAGCCTGCGTGATGCCGGCGTCGGAGACCAGCTCGATGTGGAGCGCGCCGATGCGCGACTGGCGTCGGTCGAAGCCAGCGTGCCGCAATTGCAGGCCGAGCAAGTCCGGCAGAAAAACCGTATCGCCACCCTGCTGGGTGAACGTCCGGACATGCTGAGCGTGGACCTGAGCCCGAAAGACCTGCCGGCGATCGCCAAGGCTTTGCCGATCGGTGATCCGGGTCAACTGCTGCAACGCCGTCCGGACATTCTCAGTGCCGAACGCAAACTGGCTTCGGCCACGGCGCGTATCGGCGTGGCCAAGGCGGATCTGTTCCCTCGGGTCAGCCTCAGCGGCTTCCTTGGCTTTACGGCCGGGCGCGGTTCGCAGATCGGCTCCTCGGCGGCCAACGCCTGGGCGCTGGGTCCGAGCATCACCTGGGCTGCGTTTGACCTGGGCAGCGTCAAGGCCCGTTTGCGCGGCGCCGACGCCGATGCCGAAGGCGCCCTGGCGACCTACGAGCAACAAGTGTTGCTGGCCCTGGAAGAATCGGAAAACGCTTTCAGTGACTACGGCAAACGCCAACAGCGCCTGATCTCGCTGATTCGCCAGAGCGAGTCCAGCCGCTCGGCTGCCGACCTGGCGGAGATCCGCTACCGCGAAGGCACCGCCGATTTCCTCGTGCTGCTCGACGCCCAGCGTGAACGCCTGGCGGCCGAAGACACCCAGGCCCAGGCTGAAGTCGACCTGTATCGCGGCATCGTCGCGATCTACAAGGCCCTCGGTGGCGGCTGGCAGCCGGAGACGGTGGCCAGCAGGTAATGCGGTTTTAAAGCGCTCCTTTGGTTGGCCGCAACCAACCAATTTCCTTGCCCTGCGTCTCATTCGGTCGCGGGGCTTTTTTTTGAATCCGCCACCAACCCATGTAGGAGCGAGCCTGCTCGCGATAGCGGTGTGTCAGTCGACATCATCTTCGAATGTGAGTCCGTCATCGCGAGCAGGCTCGCTCCTACAGGGGGTCAGTGTTGGTCTTTGGAGCTGTGGTTTTCCTGGACGGTCACAGTGGCGGTAGTCCCCGCTCTCAGGTTGTTTTTACCGGCATAGTCGGCATCGATCTCGATCCGCACCGGCACCCGTTGCGCCAGTTTGATCCAGGTGTAACTGGGGTTGATGTTGGCCAGCAGGCGGCCACCGGGAAGGTTTTCCCGGTCGGCGATGGCGAAGGCAATGCTCTGCACTTTGCCGCCGAACGTTTCGCCACTCATCAACTCGATCTTGACCCGATCACCCTCCCCGATCCGCGGCAACTTGGTTTCTTCGAAGTAACCGCTGACATAGAACGATTCACTGTCCACCAGCGCCAGCAAGGGACCGCCGGCCGAGGCGTAGTCGCCCTCCCGGGTCAACAGGTTGGTGACATAGCCGGTCACCGGGGAGACGACATGGGTACGCTGCAAGTCGAGCTCGGACTGGGTCAAGGCCGCTATAGCCAGTTGCACGTTGGCCTGGGCCAACACCAGATTGGCCTGGTTACGCAGCAGGTCTGCCTGGGCCACAGACACATCGGTGTTGGCCTTCTCCCACTCTTCGCCGGAAATCGCCGAACGATCCTTGAGCGTGCGCCGACGCTGCTCCTCACTCTGGCGTTGTTTGAGCAAGGCTTCGCTGGCGGTAATGGCCGCCTGGGCCTGCCCCAGCGAGGCTTTCGCCACCTCCACCGCGCGTTTGGAATGCTCCACCGCCAGGGTGTAACGCGCCGGATCGATCTCCAGCAGCGCCTGGCCTTTGTTCACATGCTGGTTGTCCTGCACGGCCAGGCTGACGATTCGCCCCGAAACGTCGGCGGACAAGGTCACCACATCGGCACGCACCCGGGCATCCCGGGTCCAGGGCGCGCGGGTGTAATGCTCCCAGGCGAACCAGCCCAGGATGAAGGCCAGCAGTACCACCGCTACCGTCGAGAGTCGGGAAAGGATGTTCTTCAAGGCATCAGGCTCCCATGACCAGAATCAGCGTGGCGCAGACGCAGGCGTACAGCGCGCCTTCGAACAACGCCTCGTGCCAGACGAACTGCAGCACGCCGAGGCGCCGCAACGTCCAGTCCAGCAGCAGGAAAATCGGCAAGCCCAGCAGCAGCGCCTGGGCAATCGGGGGCAGATAGGCACCACCCACTTCCAGATCAATGGGCAAGGACAGGGTCTCCTTCAAGGCCTGAGGGTTGAAAGTAGCCGCGATAGCGTTCGACGAACGAGACCACGATCAACAGCGCCACGCGCATGCGAAACACCGACCACAAGTGCTCATGGACATCGGTATGCAGGGCATCCAGGTCGTCGCCCAGGGTGTGAAGGCTATCAAGCACCAGCGCCACTTCGACCCCGGGCCGGCCGGCGACCAGCCTGCCTGTTTCCCGGACTGTCGAAAACAGGCGACTTTGCAGATCCGGGCTCAGCAGTGCGTTGTTCTGCCCCTGCTGTCTGAGCTGATTCAAGGCAATACCCAGTGCCATGCAGGCCAGGCTGACTTGAAACAGTTCGCGCGATTGTGGCTCCCGGGTCGCGGGCAGTAGCCCCAGCATCATGGTCAGGCGGTCAACCATGCGGCTCTCGAAGGCAAACTGCTGCTCATCGGTCGCCGAGGTTTTCAGCAAGGCGTACACCTGCTCGCCGTTCTCTTTGTGGAGCCGGCGCATGCGCAAATCCGGCATGTACGGAAAGATCAGCGCATAGACACTCAAGGCCAGTACGGTCGCGCAGGTATAGGCCCCGGCAAACTCGAACCACTGGATGGCGGTGTTTTGCCCGATCCCTACGTTCAACGGGCCAAGCAACAAAAACGTCGTGAGCCCCAGGCCAATGCCGGTACCTGTGGTGGGTGGGCTGGCCAATCCCACCGCTACGGCGTAGAGCAAGGGCACCAGCAGCAACGCAAGCATCTCGAAATTGCTGATCATCGGCACAAACAGAAACTGAAGGAGCGCCGAGGCCACCAGTGCCAGCCCGAATCCCCGGGCATAGCTTTGCACCGCCAGCAGCGGCCGGGGAAACGTCGACATCAGCGAGCACAGGATGCCCAACAGCACCATCCCGCCTCGGGCACCGTCCCAGCCGGTTTCGATCCAGATCAGACCGGCGATCAACAGTGCGGAAAAGGCCCGGATGGCGTTCATGGTCGCCAGGGTAAAGTCCAGGTGCAGCGGGTTTTCCCGCCCGCGATACACGCTGCTGGCCGGACGCCCGCTCTGGATGGCATCGCTCAATTCCAGAATCTGCTCAAGCTGCTGTAGCAGGCGCGCCTGTTCCCAGCGCAGCGACCAGGCCAGCGAGCGCAAGGTGGCCGGTAGCGGCTCGGTCAATTGTTCGGCCCTGTAGGCGAGCTCATCAAAGCGTTGTTGCAGCGAGGTGAAATGGTGGCGCTTTTCACTGGACAGCGAACGCCCCTCTTGCGCCAGCTCATCGAGAAAGGCCAGTTCTTCGGCGCGCAGCCGTTGAATCTCTTCAGGCAACTCGCCCTCCCAGCGCTCGGTCAACAGCAGCCGCTGGTGGCGCAAGGCAGTCAGCCGCGCGGTCAATAGCACCAGTTGGTTGCCCAGCAGTTGCACCAGACCGTTGGCACTGCGTAACCGTGGTGCATCGAAGTACATGTGTCGACGCACGCCCTCCAGGCCGCTGATCTGGCCCAGCAGCTGCATTTGCCGCTGTTGGAAGTCAGCCTCGCTCTCCTCTGTGCGGATGACGGCGCTGGCGTGGGTCGCCAGCAACCGGGTGATTTGATCGATCCTGGCGAAGTAATCCCGGGCCACGGCCTCTGGCCTGGCGGTGAGCAGGCTGACCACGCACACGCAGGCAACCGCCAGCAAGGTTTCGGTGAGGCGGGTCACCGCCAGTAAAAAGGTGCCGTCCTGATCGGGAATCGCCAGCAACGCGATGACCACGGCGGTGTAGCCACTGAGTACGAATGCCCCGGAACTGGTGTAGCGCAACAGCGTGCCACCGGCAGTGCACAGCGCCAGCCACAGGGCCAGGGTGGTGATGAACGGCAACGGTGCCTGGGGAAATATCGCCATGATTGCCACCGCTACGACGGCCCCCGTGGTGGTACCGATGACTTGGCCAAAACTGCGGGCCAGCACCATGCCGCCCAGTGGCTGGCTGATGATGACCACAGCCATGATCGACCACTTGGGCTGGTCCAGGTCGAACAGAAACGCCAGGTACAGGGTCAACAACCCGGCCGCGATGGTTCGCAGGGCAAACAGCAACACCCCGGGGCCGGGGTTGAGCATGGCCTTGAAGTACTGCAACAACCCTTGCATGGGAACACTCGTCGAGACACCTCCAGCAAGCGTAGTCACTGCTGCGGGGCCTCGACAGGTTTTGCTGTCGACGCAGCCTGCAGGTCCATCGATAGTCGGCTGAAGGGCTGTTCAACCGTTTGAATCAAGCGTGAACGTCGTCAAGGTTTGACTCAAGGCCTGGCCTGACCGAAGCTGGCGCCTTTGCAAAAGCTTGCCAGCTTCCGGATTCCTGCATGCCCAAGTCCCGCCGCATTCTGTTTATCAGCCTCTTCGCCCTGCTCGTCATCGGTTTTGCGTGGTTTTCCCTGCGCGATACCACCCCGGTGGTTCCCGAAGCCATCCAGCATGGCTACAGCGAAGCGCTGGCGGCTGCCCGTGCCGGTCAACCGGGTGCCGCGCGGGTGCTCTATCAGCAATTGGCCCGTCCGGACCTGTCCCCCAAGCGTCGTATCTGGTTGCATGCCGAACTGCCCAACTACCCAAGCTCGGTGGCCCTGAAGCTGGCGGATGCCGACTTGCAGAACGAGTCGCCCGACGTACGTATCGCGGCGATCAGGAGCATCAGCGGCCTGGTCCCGAACGGTCAGCGCAGTCTGCTGCTGGGCCCATTGCTCGAAGACAGCGAACAAAGCGTGCGGCTGGAAGCCATCAACGCGCTGCTGGGGTTGTCCCCGGATGACCTGGGTTTGTATTTCGGGCCGCTGGAACAAGCCATCGATGCCTGGGAGCAAGTGCTCAGGAGCGAGCCACAAAGCGCTGAAAACCAATACCAGCTGGCCCGACTGCATTTGCACAACGCCGAACTCAAGGAAGCGCAACAGGCGCTGGACAACACCCTGCGTCTGGCGCCGGACAACCTGCCGGCGCTGGTGCTGCAAATCGAAGTGCTGGATAAACAGGGCCAAAACGACGCCGCCCGGCAACTGTTGGCCAGGCAACTGCAGGCACAGCCCAACTCCGCCTACCTGCAACATGCCCTGGGGCTCTGGCTGCTGCATCACGAGCAAAGCGAATTCGCCCTGCTCGGCCTGTCCAAGGCCGTCGAACTTGAGCCCAATAACCGCGATTACCGCTACGACCTGGCCACCACGTTGCACGGTGAGCAGGAGCTCGAAGCGGCGCAGAAACAGTTGCAGGAAGTCGTTCAGCGACATCCCAACGATCGCAAGGCTCGGGTGCTGCTGATCAATTACTGGAAGGAAAGCGGGCAGCTGCAAAACGTGCAGGTCCTGTTGGCCCAACTCGAACAGATGAACCCCGATGATCCGGCGTTGCAACAAGGGCTTTGACCCCGACTGAAATTTCGTTGAACCGTCGTCCTGGCCAGGGGTCAAGTGAAAAGGCAGCCTATTGCCATACGTCGCAATGGCAGCCTCGTTGACCCTGGCCATATGAGGACGCTTGTTTGTCTCTATCCAACGATTTGAACCGAGCCAAGGCCGCCACCGGTATCGAAGGTCTGGACGATATCCTCAACGGCGGATTGTCCCGTGGTCGTGTGTGTTTACAGGGAGGCGAGTTCCGCCAGGACGCCTTGTCCCATGGATGGCAACTGGACAATATCCCGTGAAGGCCGTACAAGCGACACCCGAACGCGCCATCATCCTTGCACCGCGGGGGCGCGACGGCCAGATTGCCTTGATGATGCTCAAAAAGGCAGGGCTCCACGGGGTGATCAGTCGCGACCTGCCGGGATTGTGCGCCGAGCTGGAACAGGGTGCCGGCCTGCTGCTGATCTCTTCCGAGGCGCTGCTGGGTGCTGATCTCGAACCGCTGATCCGCCTGATTGAACAGCAGCCCACGTGGTCGGACCTGCCGATCGTGTTGATGACAAACCATCGTGGCCCGCAACAGAACCCGGCATCATGCTTCGGCGCGCAATTGGGCAACGTCACCTTCCTTGAACGGCCTTTTCACCCGGTCACACTGATCAGTCTGGCCACCACCGCCTTGCGCGGGCGACGACGACAGTACGAAGCCAGGGATCGCCTGATTGACCTGAGCCAAAGCAAATTGCGCCTGCAAAACACCCTCGAAACCCTTGAACAGCAGGTGGAGGAGCGCACCGCGCAACTGCGCCACAACGAAGAAGTGCTGCGCCAGTCGCAGAAAATGGAAGCCGTCGGCCAGCTCACCGGCGGCATCGCACATGACTTCAACAACATGCTGACCGGCATCATCGGCAGCCTGGAGTTGTTGCGTCGACGTCTGGCCCGGGGGCGAACCGAAGACCTGGACAGCCTGATCGACCTGGGGGTGACGTCGGCCAACCGCGCGGCAGGCCTGACGCACCGCCTACTGGCGTTTTCCCGGCGCCAGTCGCTGGACTCCAAACCCGTGGAGATGAACAGCCTGGTGATCTCCATGGATGAACTGCTGCAACGCAGCATCAACGAAACCATTTGCCTGGACATGCAACTGGACGAACAGCTGTGGGTGGCCGAAGCCGACCCCAATCAACTGGAAAGCGCCCTGCTCAACCTTGTGATCAATGCCCGCGATGCCATGCCCGATGGCGGCAAGCTGCTGGTCTCGACCTCCAACCAGCACTTTGACGAGGACTTCACTCAAGGCCAGAGCAATCTCGATGCGGGTGACTACGTGGTACTCAGCGTCACCGACACCGGCTGTGGCATGCCGCAAAGCACCATCAACCGCGCCTTCGACCCCTTCTTCACCACCAAGCCCATCGGCCAGGGCACCGGGCTGGGGTTATCGATGATCTATGGTTTCAGCAAACAGTCTGGAGGTCACGTCGCCATCCACAGCGAAGTGGGCAAAGGCACCACGGTGAGTCTGTTTCTGCCGCGCTTTGGCGGTGACCTGCCCCGGGACCATCCACTGGACGTCGAACATTCACCTTTCGCCAACAATGGCGAGACGGTGTTGATCGTCGAGGACGATCCGGCGGTGCGGGTGCTGGTCAGCACGGTGTTGAGCGATCTGGGTTATGCCTACGTCGAGGCCTGTGATGGCGATAGCGCGGTGCCGATACTCGATTCGGCTCAGCGCATCGACCTGCTGATCAGCGATGTCGGGCTGCCCGGCATGAATGGCCGGCAACTGGCGGAAATCGGTCGGCAACTGCGGCCCGATCTCAGGGTGCTGTTCATCACCGGCTACGCCGAACACGCCGCGGTGCGCGGTGGGTTCCTCGATCCGGGCATGCAGATGATCACCAAGCCGTTTACCTTCGACCTGTTGACGGCGAAGGTCAGGGAGATGATCAGGGTCTGAACGCTTACGAAAGCATGTCCTGCATCAATTCCTGCAATTTATCCAGATCGAAGGGTTTGTCCAGGATCGGCGCCTTGCGTGTGATCGGGCTGTCGGTTTCTCGGATTTCCTGGGCATAGCCGCTGATGAAAATCACCTTGAGTTCCGGTCGCAGCTTCACGGCGGGCTCGGCGATCTGCACGCCGGAGATTCCTCCGGGCAGGCGGAAGTCGGTGATCATCATGTCCAGGTGCGGTTTGCTCGCCAGGATCTCGAAAGCCTGTTCGCCGTTTTCGGCCTGCAACACGCGGTAACCTTCGCCCGACAGATAAGCGGACAGCACCATCAGAATCGAGGGGTCGTCCTCGACGACGAGTACTACATCTTGTGCATCTTCGCTCATGGGAAGCCTTTGTTCGGTCAATTGCTGCTGATACGACCGTGGGGTCGATCAGAGGTTGCGTTTACCTGGCTGTTTTCCTACAGCGGCAGACAAACGCGAAACAAGGCGCCTTCGCCAATCCTGCTCTGGACGGTAATAGTACCGCCATGGGCGGCCACAATCTGTTCTGAAATAAACAACCCCAGGCCCAGACCGGCGACGGCGTGTTTGGCCGATACCCGCTCGAACTGCTGGAAGATCCGCTTCTGATTTGCCTCGCTGATGCCGATCCCTTGATCCTGCACGTCCATCAGCGCCTGGCCACCTTCACTGTAGACCTTCACCGAGATCGGGCTCTTGGCTCCGTAGCGCAAGGCGTTGGTCAACAGGTTGGAAATGACCTGTTCAATACGAAACTCGTCCCAGTTTCCGATCACCGGTTGCGCGGCATCGAGCGAGACCGAGGCCTCGGCGGCGTCGATCTGCTGGGAAAAGTTGTGCAAAACGTCGTGAACCAGCGTCGAAAGGTCAACGCGCGTCGGACGGATCGACAACTTGCCGGTGCGAATGCGCGAGACATCGAGCATGTCTTCGATCAAGCGGATGAGGCTTTTGATCTGCCGCTCGTCGCGGTCGACCATCGCGTGCATCTTGTCCAGGGTAAACGCGGCGGCGTTGTCCCGGGCCAGGTGCATCTTGCGTAGCTGGGTTTCAAGGATCAGTCCGTTGAGCGGCGTGCGCACTTCGTGGGCGACGATGGACATGAAGTCATCGCGCATGCGCACCGCCTGCTCCAGTTCCAGTTGAGTACTTTGCAGTTGCTTGAGCAGGGTCTCCTGTTCGCGGCGACTTTGCTCAAGGGCCAGCACTTGCTCCTTCATCGCCTTGCTCTGGCGATACAGGTCGACGAACACACTGACCTTGCTCTTGACCGCCTGGATGTCCAGCGGCTTGTGCAGGAAGTCCACGGCTCCGCTTTCATAGCCCTTGAACGCGTAGTTCAGTTCACGCCCGGCGGCGCTGACGAAAACGATCGGGATGTTCCTGGTCTTTTCCGTGCCACGCATCAACTCGGCCAACTCGAAGCCATTCATGCCGGGCATCTGCACATCGAGGATGGCCAAGGCGAATTCGTGTTGCAACAACAGGGACAAGGCTTCGTCGGCGCAAAGGGCCTTGTAGACGATGCGGTCCTCACGCTTGATCAGTGCTTCGAGCGCCAGCAGATTCTCCGGTAGATCGTCCACGATCAGCAGTTTGGCCTTGATATTACTCAGCATGCGATTCGTTCCAGTTCGACAAGCAAACGGCCGATGCCACGTACAGGAAGTATGTGGTCCGGCTGGTGCATCTCCAGGGCGGCCTGGGGCATGGTGGCGACCTGAGCCTCTTGCGGGTCTTGCACGATGGTCAGGCCACCGCGCTGCTTGACCAGGGCCAGGCCGCGCGCGCCATCGCGGTTGGCGCCGGTGAGCAGTACCGCCGCCAGATTGGCGCCGTACGCATCGGCGGCCGATTCGAACAGGTAATCGATGGCGGGTCGCGAATGATGCACGCGAGGCTCCAGGCTCAGGGAAAAGCTGCGGTCCCGCTCCACCGACAGGTGATAACCGGGCGCGGCGAAATACAGTGTGCCGGCTTTGACCGGGGTCTTGTCGCACGCTTCCAGCACCGGCAGGGCAACCCGGCGAGAGAACACGTCCGCCAGCTGGCTGCGGCGCTCGTCCGGCATGTGCAGCACGACAATGATTGGCAGTGCGAAGCCTTCGCGCAGCGGGCCGAGGATGTTCAACAGCGCCTCGACGCCACCGGCGGAGGCACCGATCACGATCGCTTCGATCGCCGGCAACTTCGTTGCACTGTTCATGATTTTCGATAGATCCGTTCTTGTTTGACCAACGGTTCGAACTGATCGCCGAAGGCTGAGAAATCCGGGGTTTCCTTACTGCCCAGTACCAAAAAACCGCGATGGCAGAGGGACTCATGAAACAGTCCGAATGCCCGATCTTGAAGTTTTTTATTAAAATAAATCAGTACGTTACGACATGAAATTAATTGGGTTTCGGAAAATACGCTGTCCGTCGCCAGGCTGTGATCGGCGAAGGTCACGTTCTCGCGCAGGGTCTTGTCGAAAATCGCGTACCCATAGGCCGCCGTATAGTAGTCGGCAAACGAACTCTGGCCACCGGCCTGCTGATAATTAGCAGTGTAGGCGCGGACGTTCTCCATCGAGAAAATCCCTTGCTTGGCCTTTTCCAGCGAGCGCGGATTGATATCGGTGGCATAGATGATCGTGCGGTCCAGCAGGCCCTCTTCGCGCAACAGAATGGCCATCGAATACACCTCCTCACCGGTGCTGCATCCGGCGATCCAGACTTTGATCGAGGGGTAGGTTCGCAGCAGCGGCACCACTTCCTTGCGGATGGCCAGGAAGTGCGAGGGGTCGCGAAACATCTCGCTAACCGGAATGGTCAGCAACTGCAGCAGTTGCATGAACGCGGCGGGGTCGTGCAGGACCTTATCCTGCAATGCCGAGATGGTGTTGCACTCGAACTGGCTCAACGCATGGTTGACCCGGCGCTTGATCGAAGCGCCGGAGTAATCTCGAAAATCGTAGCTGTACTTGAGGTAGATCGCCTCGATCAACAACCGCAGTTCGATTTCGCTGTTTCGCTCCACTGAAAAACTGCCCTCCACTAGATCCGTTCCATCTTCGGTAACCACACGCGAATCAGCGAAAACAGGCGATCGAGATCGATGGGCTTGGCCAGGTAATCGTTGGCGCCGGCCTGCAGGCAGCGCTCCTGATCGTCCTTCATGGCCTTGGCCGTCACCGCGATGATCGGCAGCTTGCGCCAGCGCGGGTCCTTGCGGATTTCAACGGTGGCTTCAAAGCCATCCATTTCCGGCATCATCACGTCCATCAACACCAGATCGATGTCTTGCACCTCATTGAGTCGTTCAATCGCTTCGCGGCCGTTGCGGCCAATGACCACGACTGCGCCCTTATGCTCCAGGGCGCTGGTGAGGGCGAAAATGTTGCGCACATCGTCATCCACCAGCAGCACCTTGCGGCCTTCGAAGACCTTGTCGCGGCTGCGGGCGACCTTGAGCATCTTCTGCCGTTCATGGGACAACCGTGATTCGACTTTGTGCAGAAAAAGCGTCACCTCATCCAGCAACCGCTCTGGCGAGCGTGCGCCCTTGATGATGATCGAACGCGAATACTTGCGCAGTTCGGCCTCTTCATCCCGGGTCAGGTTGCGCCCGGTATAGACGATAACGGGCGGAAAGGAGCAGATGTCTTCGGTGGACATGCGCTTGAGCAAGTCATTGCCGAGCATGTCCGGCAACTTGAGGTCGATGATCATGCAATCGAAGACCGACGTGCGCAGCAGGTCCAGCGCCTCCTGAGCCAGGCCAACGGCGGTGATCTCGATGTCATCGTCGCCGATCAGGCGGGCAATGCTGTCGCGCTGCAAGTCGTCGTCCTCGACCAGCAGCACGCGCTTGACCTTCTGGGTCAACTTGGCCTCGAGGCGTGCAAACACGTCCTTGAGTTCCTCGCGGGTGGTCGGTTTGACCGCATAGCCAATGGCGCCCATGTGCATCGCCGCCTCGACCCGGTCTTCGACCGAAATCACATGCACCGGGATGTGCCGGGTTTCGGCGTGTTCCTTCAGGCGTTGCAGCACGGTCAGGCCGGAATGATCCGGCAGGCGCATGTCCAGCAGGATCGCATCGGGGATGAACGCCTTGGCCAGTTCGTAGCCTTCGTCGGCACCGTGGGCCACCAGGCATTGATAACCCAGTTCATGGGCCAGGTCGTAGAGGATGTGCGCAAAGTTCGCCTCGTCCTCCACCACCAGAATGCAGCGGGTGGTGAACGGCCCCTTGTTGCGATCGTCGTCGAAACGCGGAATGTCAACTTCGGCCACCAAAGGCGACAACGTAGGCGGCAATACACTCGGCGCTGCCGCAGGAGCGGCTCGCATCGGTTCGACAGGCACTTCGCCAGGTTCCACGTACTGCTGCGGCAAGACCAGGGTAAACACACTGCCCTGCCCCGGCGTGCTGGTCACACTGATGGAGCCGCCGAGCAAGGCCGCCAGGTCACGGGAAATCGACAAGCCCAGCCCGGTGCCGCCGTAACGCCGATTGGTGGTGCCATCGGCCTGACGGAACGCTTCGAAAATGCTTTCGTGCTGATCCACATCGATGCCGATTCCGGAATCGCGGATGCTGAACACGATGCCGTCATTCGGCGCCGTGGCGACGGACAGGCCGACGCTGCCGCTTTCAGTGAACTTCACGGCGTTGGACAACAGGTTCTTGAGCACTTGCTCCAGGCGCTGGCGGTCGGTGAACAGCATCAGCGGCGCACCGCCCTGCACATCCACCTGGAAATCCAGCTGCTTGTCCGTGGCCAATGGCTGGAACAGGCCGCGCAGGCCATCCACCAGCCGGGCGACGCTGGTGTTCTCTGGATGGATCTCCAGCTTGCCGGCCTCGACCTTGGAAATATCCAGAATGTCGTTGATCAGGTGGAGCAAGTCATTGCCGGCGGAGTAGATCGACTCGGCGAATTTGACCTGCTCGGCAGTGAGGTTTTCTTCCGGGTTTTCCGCCAGCAACTTGGCCAGGATCAACGAGCTGTTGAGCGGCGTACGCAACTCATGGGACATGTTGGCGAGGAATTCGGACTTGTACTTGCTCGAGCGCTGCAATTCTACTGCGCGATCTTCGAGCTGGATCTGGGCCTGATTGAGTTCGGTATTCTTCAGATCCATGGCGTCGCGTTGCTCGGCCAGTACTTCTGCCTGCTCGGCAAGTTGTTCGTTGGTCTGCTCCAGCTCCACCTGCTGGGTTTCCAGGTGAGCCTGGGACTCCTTGAGAATCCGCGACTGCTCTTCAAGCTCTTCGTTGGCGGTCTTGAGTTCTTCCTGCTGAACCTGCAATTCTTCGTTGAGTTGCTGGGTTTCGGCCAGTACCTCCTGCAAACGCTGGCGATAGCGTGCCGCCTCGATCGAGGTGCCGATGTTGCCGGCTATCAGCTCAAGCAATTCAACGTCACGGTCCGTCAGTGGACGCAGAAAGCCCAACTCGATCACGCCATTGATCCGCTCGTCGTCGCTGGTTGGCACCACCAGCACACTGCGGGGCAAACCGTCACCGAGGCCCGAGCTGACCTTGAAGTAATCCCCCGGGACCTCGTCCAGGCGAATCAGCCGTGCCTGCTGCGCCACCTGGCCGACAATGCCTTCGTCGCTGTAGATCTGCTGTTCACGATCCTCCTGCTCACGGGAAAAACCGTAGGTGGCGATGCGCCTGAGGCCGCCGTGGTCTTCGCGCACATAAATGGCCGCCACGGCGGTGCCCAGGTACTGCGCGCAGAATTGCAGGATGTTGCGACCCAGCATGTTCAGGCTCAATTGCCCCAGCACTTGCTCGGCCAGCTCGGTCTGGCCGTTGCGCAGCCAGGCCTGCTGCTCCAGGTGATGGGCGCTGGCCTGTTGGGCGGCAAGGTTGACGCTGTAGTTCTGCGACAGGGTCAACAAATCGCGGCGCCCGACATACGACAGCAACCCGCTGACCCCGGCTATGAACAACAGGTAGAGGCTGATGCTCGTGATCGTGGTGCGCCGCACTTCATCATTGCGCGATGCGCGCAACTGTTGCTCGGTGTCGATCACCGCCTCGAACTGCTTGCGAATTTCATCGGTCAGGCGTTTGCCGCGTCCGGCCTTGACCACGGCGCGATAATCGCCGTTGCTGCGCTGCAAATCGATCATCGATTGCGCGTAGTTGGTCCACTCCTGCTGCAAGGCCTGCAACCGTAACAAGCGATCAGTCTGCACCGGATTGTCGGCGGTCAGTTCGAGCAAGGAGTTGAGTTCCACGGCGATGCGCGGCTTGGCGGTTTCGTAGGGATCGAGGAAGTGTTCTTCGCCACTGAGCAGGAAACCGCGCATCCCGGTTTCCAGGTCCACGGTCAACTTCACCGCTTCATTGGCGTTATTGATCACCCGGTCGGTGTGTTCCACCCACTGGATCGTCGACAACAAATAGGTGATCAGCGACACGAAGAACACGGCGCTGATGAGACCCAGACCCAACGGCAGGCTGATGTTGCGACTCAGGAGTTTACGAAATCGTTGCTCATCAACCGAGGACGCGGAGGTCATGGGGCAGGCCTTGTCGAACTGTCAGAATGCAAGGAGTTTGCCCCAAAACTGGCACATTGATCCAATTTTCTGACATGTTTGCGCGCAAGGTCCTACATTCCGCTGCTCCCGTTCCAGTGCACGGGTTATCCTTGCCTGACCTGCGCCGCCAATCCTTTTTCCAACGCATTGGGAACTTGTCGGGATCCGCCACTTGCTCATGCAAGAGTCAGGTGATTTCCAGCGCCCGGCAATGCCAATCTTTTTCGGGGATTCGACTATGTCATCCGCCAACGCCTCCACCATCCTCGTCGTCGAAGACGATGCCATCGTGCGCATGCTGATCGTCGACGTACTGGAAGAGCTGGAATTCAAGGTGCTGGAAGCCGATGGCAGCGAACAGGCGCTGGAGACGCTCAAGGACGTGAGCCAGCAAATTGACCTGATGATGACTGATGTTGGCCTGCCGGTCATGGACGGCCGCGAACTGGCCACCCTCGCCCGCACGTTACGCCCCGACCTGCCCATCCTGTTCGCCAGCGGTTATGCCGAAAACATCGAAGTGCCTGTCGACATGCACGTGATCGGCAAACCCTTCTCCATTGATCAGTTGCGCGACATGGTCAAAGGCATTCTCGGGTGACCCTGCGCTGTGCTGTGGTTTAATGCGCGGCTTTTTCGTCCCTGCCCTGTCTTCGCTTCAAGGAAATCCTGTACATGATTGAGCCCCGCGCAACCAAAGTCCTGGTCATTGGTTACGTCTGGCCCGAGCCCCGCTCTTCCGCGGCCAGCGGGCATGTCATGCAGATTCTCGAGGTTTTCCTGGAACATGGCTGGGACATCACGTTCAGCAGCCCGGCAGGCTTCGGCGAGCAACGCGCAGACCTGACAGCGTTGGGTATTCGCGAAGTCCCCATCGAGCTGAACAACAGCAGTTTCGACGCATTCATCAGCGAACTGGCGCCGGACATCGTGCTGTTCGATCAATTCATGATGGAGGAACAGTTCGGCTGGAGGGTCGAGAAGCATTGCCCCGATGCCTTGCGCGTGCTCGAAAGCTGCGACCTGCAAAGCCTCCGGCAGGGTCGGCATCAACGCCTCAAGGAGCGCTTGAAGGCCAGTGACGACAACAATGACTTCAGCGACCTGTTCGCCCCAGCGTCGCGCGACGAATTTGAACACATGGCCAATACCGATATGGCGAAGCGCGAAATCGCCTCATTTTATCGTTGTGATTTGACGCTGATGGTTTCCGAAGTGGAAATCGAATTGCTGGCCGAGCAGTTCCGGTTTCCCCGCTCCCTGTTGCACTGGTGCCCGTTGATGGTCGATGTTCCGACTCGTGCGCCGGTACCCTTTGAAGACCGGGCACACTTTCTACATATCGGTAACTTTCGCCATGCACCCAACTGGGATGCGGTGCTCTGGTTGAAAACCGCTATCTGGCCGCTGATTCGCGAGCAGATACCCGGCGCTCAATTGCATATCTATGGTGCCTACACACCACCCAAGGCGACTGCCCTGCATAACCCGGCCCAGGGTTTTCATGTCATGAACTGGGCAGAAGACGCCTTGCAAGTCATGTCGTCGGCGCGGGTTTGCATGGCGCCTCTGCGTTTTGGCGCGGGAATCAAAGGCAAGATTGTCGATGCGATGCTCTGTGGCACACCGAATGTGACGACGCCAGTCGGCGCCGAGGCGATGCATGGCGAAGAGGCATGGCCCGGTGCAGTGACCCGTTCGGCACGTGAGTTCGCCGATCATGCCGTGCAACTGCACAACGACAAGACTCGCTGGCAGGATGCCCAGGCGCACGGACAAACCCTGCTTGCCGGCCGCTACCGCAAATCCGTTCATGGCCCGGCCTTGATCCAGCGGCTGGTCGATTGCCAACGGGATATGGTCAACATCAGACGAGATAACTTTACCGGCAGCATGCTGCGTCATCACCAGCACAAGAGCACTCAATACATGGCGCAATGGATCGAGGCGAAAAACCGACTGAATCAGGAGTAGCTCGCCCTCCTTGAGCGCGCCTTGCACGAACAGACGCATCGGCGGTAGTAGCGCTATCGATCCGGCAAGAGGCATGATCCGGACGGGATAACAACACAAGCGCCCTGACATGACCCGCACCGCCAGAGTCACCGATCCTTCCTATGAGTTGATGGACGACCACAACGGCTTGTCCATCATCTACCGCCAGCATGGTTTCCCCTGCCCGCTGGTGCGCTGGCATTTCCACAAGGAATACGAGCTGCACCTGATCGTCGCCAGTTCCGGCAAGGTGTTCATCGGCGACTACATCGGCAACTTCTATCCGCAAACTCTATTCCTGACCGGTCCCAACCTGCCCCACAACTGGATCAGCCAGGTCGCCGAGAATGAAGTGGTGCCCAAGCGCGACATGCTGGTCAACTTCACCGACGAGTTGTTCGACAGCGGCTATCAGGTGTTCGCCGAACTCAAGGCCCTGGCACCGCTGCTGGAGCGCGCGCAGTACGGCATCGAGTTTCGTTGCAAGCACACCATCGGCAAGGCGATGGATCTGATGCAGCGCATTGCCGATACCACCGGTGTGACCCGTCTCGGGCACTTTTTCATTCTGCTGGAATTGCTCGCGGCCACCGACGACTACCAATTGCTCTCTGGCGCCACAACCCCGCAACTGGCCGACGAGCACAACATCGATCGCACCAACCGCGCAGTGGATTACATTTTTGCCCACTACGCCCGGGATTTGACGCTGGAGGAAGTCGCAGATCATCTGGGCATGAAACCGACTTATTTCAGCCGGGTATTCAAGCAGGCCACCGGGCGCAATTTCATTGAATTCGTCAATCGCCTGCGCATCAGCAAGTCCTGCGAGTTGCTGGCCGATGGCGACAAGCCGGTGACCGATGTCTGCTTCGAATCGGGCTTCAACAATATTTCCAACTTCAACCGACGCTTCCAGCAACTCAAGGGCATGACGCCTTCGCATTACCGGCGGTTGGTGGTGCAGCGGTTGACCGAGCAAAACCTGGGTTGACCCCTCACATCCCACAGGTACAGCGCTAAGCCTTGAAACCTGTACGGATTCAATACCCCTCCTTCGCTGAAAAGCCCTTCCCTGCGCCCAACACCCAAAACTTCAGTGCAAAAAAGTATCGATCAAGGTGCGATGGATGATTTGTCTCGCCTGCCATTGAAGGATGTAATCAGCACAGATTCTTCCCTCCGCAGGAAGACACAAAAACAATAACTGTCCTTCTGTCTCCCGCCGGGTGCAGAAAAGGAGTGCACGATGCAACCTTCGGTAAAAGCCCTGCTTACCCTCACCTGCATGACCCTCAGCAGCGTCACCCTTGGTGCGCAGACCCTGACCATCGCCACCGTCAACAACAGCGACATGATCCGCATGCAAAAGCTCTCGAAAACCTTCGAGGCCGAGCATCCGGACATCAAGCTCAATTGGGTGGTCCTCGAAGAAAACGTCCTGCGCCAGCGCCTGACCACCGACATCGCCACCCAGGGCGGGCAGTTCGACGTGCTGACCATCGGCATGTACGAAGCCGCACTCTGGGGCGCCAAGGGCTGGCTGGAGCCGATGAGGGATTTGCCGGCCAGCTATGCCCTCGACGACGTGTTCCCGTCGGTGCGCGAAGGCCTGTCGGTCAAAGGCTCGCTGTACGCCCTGCCGTTCTACGCCGAGAGCTCGATTACCTATTACCGCACCGACCTGTTCAAGGACGCTGGCCTGACTATGCCCGAGCGTCCGACCTGGGAGCAGATCGGTGAATTCGCCGCCAAACTGAACAAACCCGAGCAGGAACAGTACGGTATCTGCCTGCGGGGCAAGGCTGGCTGGGGCGAGAACATGGCGCTGATCAGCACCGTGGCCAACGCCTATGGCGCGCGCTGGTTCGATGAAAAGTGGCAGCCGGAATTCAACGGCCCCGAATGGAAAAACGCGCTGAACTTCTATGTCGACACCATGAAGCAATCCGGCCCGCCGGGGGCGTCGAGCAACGGATTCAATGAAAACCTGGCGCTGTTCAACAGCGGTAAATGCGCGATCTGGGTCGATGCCAGCGTCGCCGGCTCGTTCGTCACCGACAAGTCCCAGAGCAAGGTCACCGATCACGTCGGCTTCACCTATGCGCCGCATCAGGTCACTGACAAGGGCTCGGCCTGGTTGTACTCCTGGGCGCTGGCCATTCCGACCAGTTCCAAGGCCAAGGACGCGGCGAAAACCTTCAGCGCCTGGGCCACGTCCAAAGAATACAGCGCACTGGTCGCGGAAAAAGACGGCATCGCGAACGTGCCACCCGGCACCCGGGCCTCGACCTACAGCGAGGCGTACATGAACGCCGCGCCGTTCGCCAGGGTCACGCTGGAGTCGCTCAAGGCCGCGGACCCGGGCAAGCCGGGCGCCAGGCCTGTGCCGTACATCGGCATCCAGTTGGTGACCATTCCCGAGTTCCAGGGCATTGGTACCCAGGTCGGCAAATCCTTCTCGGCGGCGCTGATCGGCCAGACCACGGTCGACCAGGCCTTGGCGGCAGCCCAGCAAACCACCGAGCGCGAGATGAAGCGCGCGGGTTATCCCAAGTAACCCTTCAGTACTCATTTTTGTGGCGAGGGAGCTTGCTCCCGCTGGGCTGCGAAGCGGCCCCAAACCCAGCAACAGTGTCTTTTCTGACAGGACACTTTCGCCAGGTTTACGACTGCTTCGCAGCCGAACGGGAGCAAGCTCCCTCGCCACAAGTAACTCGCCGAATAACGAGCAAGTGATCACCATGAATACATCAACTGCCAAAGCTCACATGGACATTGCCCAACCCCAGCGCAAAAGCCGCGTGGCCAATCCCGGCTGGTTCCTGGTCAGCCCTTCGGTGGCCTTGCTGCTGTTGTGGATGATCGTACCGCTGGGTATGACCGTCTACTTCTCGACGATTCGCTACAACTTGCTCAACCCCGGCGAGAACGAGTTCGTCGGGCTGGAAAACTTCACCTACTTCCTCACCGACTCGGGCTTCCTGCCCGGCGCCACCAACACCTTGTTGCTGGTGGGCAGCGTGCTGCTGATCAGTGTGGTGTTCGGCGTGCTGATCAGTGCGCTGCTTGAGGCCAGTGAGTTTTTCGGTCGCGGCATCGTGCGGGTGATGCTGATCTCGCCGTTTTTCATCATGCCCACGGTGGGCGCGCTGATCTGGAAGAACCTGATTTTCCATCCGGTGTCGGGGATTCTCGCCTACGTCTGGAAGCTGTTCGGTGCGCAACCGGTGGACTGGCTGGCGCACTACCCGCTGCTGTCGATCATCATCATTGTCTCGTGGCAATGGCTGCCCTTCGCGATCCTGATCCTGATGACCGCCATGCAGTCCCTCGACCAGGAACAGAAAGAAGCCGCGCGCCTCGATGGTGCCGGGCCCATCGCGATTTTCTGGCACCTGACCCTGCCACACCTGGCGCGTCCGATTGCGGTGGTGGTGATGATTGAAACCATCTTCCTGCTCTCGGTGTTCGCCGAAATCTTCACCACCACCAACGGCGGCCCCGGCTACGCCTCGACCAACCTCGCCTACCTGATCTACAACCAGGCGCTGGTGCAGTTCGACGTCGGCATGGCCTCGGCGGGCGGCCTGATCGCCGTGGTCATCGCCAACATCGCCGCGATCATCCTGGTGCGGATGATTGGCAAAAACCTGACCGACAAAGCCTGAGGCCTGCCATGACTCTTCAACAATCCCGTCGTTTGCAAAGCCTGCTGCTCGGTACGTTGGCCTGGGCCATCGCCATCGTGATTTTCTTTCCGATCTTCTGGATGGTACTGACCAGTTTCAAGACCGAAATCGATGCCTTCGCCACACCGCCGCAGTTCATCTTCATGCCGACGCTGGAGAACTACCTGCACATCAACGAGCGCAGCGACTATTTCAGCTTTGCCTGGAACTCGGTGGTGATTTCCTTCAGCGCCACGGCCCTGTGCCTGCTGATCGCGGTGCCGGCGGCCTACTCCATGGCGTTCTACGAAACCCAGCGCACCAGAGGCACGCTGCTGTGGATGCTCTCCACCAAGATGCTGCCGCCAGTGGGTGTGCTGATGCCGATCTATCTGCTGGCCAAGAGTTTCGGCCTGCTCGACACGCGGATCGCGCTGATCGTGATCTACACGCTGATCAACCTGCCGATCGTGGTCTGGATGATTTACACCTACTTCAAGGACATCCCCAGGGACATCCTCGAAGCCGCGCGGCTGGACGGCGCGACGCTGGCCCAGGAAATGCTGCGGGTGTTGCTGCCCATCGCCAAGGGCGGCCTGGCATCCACGGTGCTGCTGTCGCTGATCCTGTGCTGGAACGAGGCGTTCTGGTCGCTGAACCTGACCTCATCGAAAGCCGCGCCATTGACCGCATTGATCGCTTCGTACTCAAGCCCCGAAGGGCTGTTCTGGGCCAAGTTGTCGGCTGTCTCGACCCTGGCCTGTGCGCCGATCCTGATCTTCGGCTGGGTCAGCCAGAAACAACTGGTGCGCGGCCTGTCGTTCGGCGCCGTGAAATAGCCCTCAAAAGAATAAGCACAAAAGGAGCGCCACCATGGCCAACCTGAAAATCAAGAATCTGCAAAAAGGCTTCGAAGGCTTTTCCATCATCAAGGGCATTGACCTGGAAGTGAATGACAAGGAGTTCGTGGTCTTCGTCGGCCCGTCGGGGTGCGGCAAATCCACGCTGCTGCGACTGATCGCGGGGCTGGAGGAAGTCAGCGGCGGCACCATCGAGCTCGACGGTCGCGACATCACCGAAGTGAGCCCGGCCAAGCGCGACCTGGCGATGGTGTTCCAGACCTACGCCCTGTACCCGCACATGAGCGTGCGCAAGAACATGTCGTTCGCCCTCGACCTGGCCGGCGTGGCGAAAGCCGAAGTGGAGAAGAAGGTCAGCGAAGCAGCGCGCATCCTCGAACTGGGGCCGATGCTGGAGCGCAAGCCCAAGCAACTGTCCGGCGGCCAGCGCCAGCGCGTGGCGATTGGCCGGGCCATCGTGCGCAACCCGAAAATTTTCCTGTTCGACGAACCGTTGTCCAACCTCGATGCTGCCCTGCGGGTACAGATGCGACTGGAACTGTTGCGCCTGCACAAGGAACTGCAAGCCACGATGATCTACGTGACTCACGATCAGGTCGAAGCGATGACCATGGCCGACAAAGTGGTCGTACTCAATGGCGGCAAGATCGAGCAAGTCGGTTCGCCGCTGGACCTCTATCACCAGCCGGCCAACCTGTTCGTCGCCGGTTTCCTGGGCACGCCGAAAATGGGCTTCCTCAAGGGTAAGGTCACCCGCGTCGACAACCAGGGCTGCGAAGTGCAACTCGACGCCGGAACCCGCGTCAGCCTGCCCTTGAGCGGCAGGCATCTGAGCGTCGGGAGTGCGGTGACGCTGGGCATTCGCCCGGAGCATCTGGAGCTGGCCAAACCCGGCGATTGCACCTTGCAGGTCACCGCCGATGTCAGCGAACGCTTGGGCAGCGACACCTTCTGCCACGTCCGGACGGCATCCGGCGAAGCCCTGACCCTGCGCGTTCGCGGCGATCTGGCCAGCCGTTACGGTGAAACCCTGAGCCTGCATCTGGATGCGCAACACTGCCATTTATTCGATGCCGACGGCGTGGCGTTGACCCGCCCGCTGCGCGTTGCTGCCTGAATTCAGAGAGCCTGCGATGAAACTCAATAAACACAACCTCAGCCGCCTCGCCCCTGAAGTGGTCCTGCCCGCCTACGCCCTGGGCGAGACCCGCCAAGGCATCGCGCACATCGGCGTCGGCGGTTTCCACCGAGCCCATCAGGCTTACTACACCGACGCCTTGATGAATACCGGCGAAGGCCTGGAGTGGGCCATCTGCGGTGTCGGCCTACGCACTGAAGACCGCCGCGCCCGTGACGACCTTAGGGATCAGGATTACCTGTTCACCCTGTTCGAACTCGGCGATAGCGACGACACCGAAGTGCGGGTGATCGGCGCCATCCGCGACATGCTGCTGGCCGAGGACGGTGCCCAGGCATTGATCGACAAATTGGCCAGCCCCGAGATCCGCATCGTCTCTCTGACCATCACCGAAGGCGGGTATTGCATCGACGACAGCACCGGCGAGTTCATGGCGCACTTGCCGCAGATCCAGCATGACCTGGCGAACCCTGACGCCCCGAAAACCGTGTTCGGTTTCCTCTGCGCCGCACTGGCCAGGCGCCGCGCCGCCGGCACAGCGACCTTCACCCTGATGTCCTGCGATAACCTGCCGCACAACGGCGCCGTCACCCGCAAGGCCCTGCTGGCTTTCGCCGCCTTGCACGACAGCCAATTGCGCGACTGGATCGACACCAACGTCAGTTTCCCCAACGCCATGGTCGACCGCATCACGCCGATGACCAGCACCCACCATCGCTTGCAACTGGCGGACCAGCATGGCGTGGACGATGCCTGGCCGGTGGTCTGCGAACCCTTCGCGCAATGGGTGCTGGAAGACCGGTTCGTCAACGGTCGCCCGGCCTGGGAAAGGGTCGGCGTGCAATTCACCGACGACGTCACGCCCTACGAAGAAATGAAGATCAAGCTGCTCAACGGCAGTCATCTGGCGCTGACCTACCTGGGGTTCCTCAAGGGTTACCGCTTCGTCCACGAGACCATGAACGACCCGCTGTTCGTGCGCTACATGCGCACCTACATGGATCTGGACGTGACGCCACAGCTGCCGGCGGTGCCAGGAATCGACCTGACCGAGTACAAGAACACCCTGGTGGCGCGCTTCTCCAATCAGGCGATTGCCGACCAGCTTGAACGGGTGTGTTCGGACGGCTCGTCGAAGTTTCCGAAATTCACCGTACCGACCATCAACCGCTTGATCGCCGATGGCCGCGAGACCAAGCGCGCGGCGTTGGTGGTGGCGGCGTGGGCGCTGTACCTCAAGGGCGTGGATGAGCATGGCGAGACCTACGCGATTGCGGATCCACGGGCGGCATTCTGCCAGGCGCTGGTGGCCGATGATGTGTTGATTACCCAGCGTTTGCTGGCGGTCGAGGAGATTTTTGGTACGGCCATTGCGCGCTCGCCGGAGTTTGTCGCGGCTTTTGAGTGGTGTTGCAACAGCTTGCGGGAGGTTGGGGTTTCGCGGACGTTGGAGCGGGTGCTGGCTTGAGGTCGGTGGTGTAGCGACTGCCGTCTTCGCGAGCAGGCTCGCGATAAGGGCTTACTGATATCCAAGGATCTTGCATGACAACCCAACAACTATTCCTCGGCATCGACTGCGGCACCCAGGGCACCAAAGCGGTCATCCTCGACGCCGTCAGCGGCGAGGTGCTGGGCCAAGGCGCAGCCACCCACACGATGATCAGCGGCCCCAACGGCCGTCGCGAACAGGACACCGGCCAGTGGCTGGAAGCCTTCGCCACCGCCACCCGCCGCGCCTTGCTCGCGGCCAAAGTCGATGGCCAGTCTATTCTCGGCATTGGCGTGTCCGGCCAGCAACATGGCCTGGTGCTGCTCGACGATCAGGGCAAGGTGTTGCGCCCGGCGAAACTCTGGTGTGACACCGAAACGACCCCGGAGAATGACCGACTGCTCGCGCACCTGGGTGGTGAAAAGGGTTCTCTGGAACGCCTCGGCGTGGTCATCGCGCCGGGCTACACCGTATCCAAGCTGTTATGGACCAAAGAGCAGCATCCCGAGGTGTTCTCCCGGATCGCCGGCATTCTGCTACCCCACGATTACCTCAACCATTGGCTAACCGGCCGCAGTTGCAGCGAATACGGCGATGCCTCGGGCACCGGGTATTTCAACGTGCGTACGCGCCAGTGGGATTTGCAGTTGTTGCGCGACATCGACCCCAGCGGACGCCTGCAAGCGGCGCTGCCGGAGCTGATCGATGCCCACCAGGCGCTCGGCATCATTCTGCCGGGCATCGCCGAACACCTGGGCATCAACCCGAAGGCCCTGGTCTCCAGCGGTGGCGGCGACAACATGATGGGCGCCATCGGTACCGGCAACATCCAGCCCGGTGCAATCACCATGAGCCTGGGCTCGTCGGGCACGGTGTACGCCTATGCCGATCAGCCGTACGTCGCCGTGGATTCCGCGGTTGCCACGTTCTGTTCTTCCAGTGGCGGCTGGCTGCCTTTGATCTGCACCATGAACCTGACCAATGTCACCAGCCTGATTCGTGACCTGCTGGACCTCGACATCGATCAGTTCAACGAACTGGTTGCCCAGTCGCCGATAGGTGCCGAGGGCGTTTGCATGCTGCCGTTCTTCAACGGAGAGCGGGTGCCTGCCCTGCCCCATGCCAGTGCCAGCCTGTCGGGGCTGACCATGACTAACCTGACCCGGGCCAACCTGTGCCGCGCGGTGGTCGAAGGCACGACGTTCGGTTTGCGTTACGGACTGGACCTGCTACGCCACAATGGCTTACAAAGCCGCAGCATTCGGCTGATCGGCGGCGGGTCAAAAAGTGCGGTCTGGCGGCAAATCGTCGCCGACACCATGAATACGCCGGTGATCTGCACCGAACAAAGCGAGGCTGCGGCCTTGGGTGCGGCGATTCAGGTGGCCTGGTGCGTATCCCGGGCGAACGGGCGCGAAGACAGCCTGGCGCAATTGTGCGAGCGCTGCGTGAAACTCGACCCGGTCAGTGAAACCCTGCCGGTCGCCGACAATGTGCAAGCCTGCCAGCAGGCGTATGAACGCTATCAACAGCAAGTCGCAACCCTAATTAAAGAGTGAACAACTATGTACCTGGTGTGTGGCGAAGCGCTGTTCGATTTTTTCAGTGAAAACGACGCCAGTGGTGTGGCGTCCAAAGTGAATTTCAAGGCCATTGCCGGTGGCTCGCCGTTCAACGTGGCGGTGGGCTTGCGCCGCTTGGGCGTGGACGCGGCGCTGTTGGCCGGGTTGTCCACCGACTACCTGGGCCGGCGCCTGCTGCAAGTGTTGCAGGATGAGGGCGTGTGCCAGGACTACCTGCTGGATTTTGCCGCGCCGACCACCCTGGCGATGGTCGCGGTCGGGGCCAATGGCTCGCCGCAGTACAGCTTCCGTGGCGAAGGCTGCGCGGATCGACAATTGCAACCGGAGCACCTGCCGACACTCGGGCCTGAGGTACGCGGCCTGCATATCGGCTCGTTTTCCCTGGTAGTGCAGCCGATTGCCGATACACTATTGGCATTGGTGCGTCGGGAAAGCGGCAAGCGCCTGATCAGCCTCGACCCCAACGTTCGCTTGAACCCGGAGCCGGACATCCGCCTGTGGCGTAACCGGATCGCGACGCTGGTGGAGCTGGCTGATCTGATCAAGGTCAGCGACGAGGATCTGCATCTGCTTTACCCCGGCCAAGACCCGGCGCAGGTTATTGAGGGCTGGTTGCAGCACCGCTGTCAGCTAGTGTTCCTGACCCGGGGTGGCGAAGGCGCGAGCGTGTTCAGCCGGACTCACGGTTCGTGGTCGGCTCCTGCCTGTGCGGTAAAAATCGCCGACACCGTGGGTGCGGGCGATACCTTTCAGGCGGCCCTGATTACCTGGCTGACTGAACAGCAACTGGACTCGGTAGAGGGCGTGAAGCAACTTGGCCGCGAGCAGATCGATCGCATGCTGAAGTTCGCGGTGCAGGCGGCGGCGTTGACGTGCAGCAAGACCGGGCCGGATTTGCCTTATCGCAAGCAACTGGATTTGCGCTGAGTTCAAAGGCCTCATCGCGAGCAGGCTCGCGTTGACTTTCCATCAGGCGCCCTATGGTCTTAACTGATACACAGGATCGCGCATCCGCGGCAAGCGGTGTTCAGCCGGGTTAACCCTCGCTTAACCGTGCGATCCAACACTTCACTGGACCGCACGCTCTCAGACTGTTCTGACGCCCAGTGCGGCAAGTTCGACAAGCGACACATCGAACTGACATCCCGTCCGCACCGGAGATCGCTGATGAACACTCGCACCCTGCTGGTTACCGCCGCCTTCGCCTGCACCGCGTTTGCCGGCCTGGCTCAGGCCAATGACACCACAACTTCCCAAGCCGTGCCCTATCACTACGGCATGCCATTGCATGTCAGCAAAGTGATTTCACTGACCGAGCCGGACACCATGGAGTGCAAAGTGGTGAAGGCCGAGATGAAGTACATCGATGACACGGGAAAACCCGCAGAAATCACCTACCGTAAACTTTCCGACGCTTGCGAGAACCAGGGCTGACTGAATAGTCTGATTTGGTACTTGGCAGTATTCCTTTGAGGGTTGCGGCGCTATGCTCTAGCGCCCCCTCTCTGCCCGCAAGGATTGGCCATGCAGTTGTCGTTTCGCACGTTATCGATGTTTACCGCCGCTTTATGCCTTGTTCTGAGCCTGGTCTGGGGCCTGACACCGCAATGGTTATTGTCGTTCTGGGATATCGAGTTTTCATTCGCGGTGGGATTGGTCGCGCGACGCACCGCCGTGCTGTTTGGGGCGTTGAGCGTGTTCTCTTTTCTGGTTCGCAACGCGCCCCCTTGCGAAACCCGCAAAGCGCTGAGCCTCGGCTTCGTCGTCGGCGCCTGGGGATTGGCCGTGCTGGGTTTTGCCGAATGGCTCAGTGGCCATGTCGGGCCGGGGATTTTGCTGGCAGTCGGGTTTGAACTGGCGCTGGGCCTGGCATTCTTCCAGACCCGGCGCGTGTCCGTCGAACTCGAAACAGCAGGCTAGAGCGCTTTACCCAGCATAGAGTGCGGATCGACCTCGATGTGATGCTGTCGGGAACGCAGTTGGGCAATCAACTCGTTGATTTCCCGACAACCATTGAGCCCGGAGGCATCGATGCCGGTGACCAATAGATCGAGCTGATCGGTTTTCCCGTCTGCATAGACCTTGACGGTCATCGACAGATCCGGCGACAGCGTGCACTGGCAGCGCTTGGGCAGAAAACTGCTTTCGATGATGTTGCGAATTTCCAAGGCAGAAAGAAACATGGCGACTCCCTCCTTTGTGAGACTGCCCGACGATCAATGCTTGCTCATTTGAAATCCCGGCAAGCTTCAAGGACAGCTACAGCATAAAACATACCCCGGATTTCGCAGTGCAGTTCATCGGCAATTCAAGGTTAAGGCGAGTTACCTGTAAAGCCTGTCATGCAGTTTGCAATAATCGGACTTGGCGACCCTGCAATTTGAACACCGGGCGTCCCGGGTTTGCATTCACTGCACACGACAGTGAAAATGCCGCCCTTCACTTCAAGCAAGGAGGCATCATGAGTTCGTTGACCGTTAACGCTTGCACTGCGCTAGTCGCACTGGGGCTTGCAGGCGTGGCCCACGCCGCCAAACTCGAAGACACCGCACCCTATCCGAAGGCCGAAAGCGGGTTCACCCGCCAGGTGATCCACCTCGCGCCACAGACCCGGGAAAACGACTTCCAGGTCGAGATCCTGGCTGGCAAGACGATGACCGTCGACTGCAACAATCCGCGTCTGGGCGGCATTCTCGAGGAGAAGAACCTCGAGGGGTGGGGCTATCCGTTCTATCGCCTGGAAAAAGTCATTGGCCCGATGAGCACGCTGATGGCCTGCCCGGCCGGCACGAGCAAGCAGGGTTTTGTACCGGTGGTCGGTGACGGCTTCCTGGTGCGTTACAACAGCAAGCTGCCGCTTGTGCTGTACGTGCCCAAGGACATCGAAGTGCGCTATCGGATCTGGTCGGCGTCGACCAAGGTCGAGAAAGCCGTTCAGGAGTAACCAGGCTAGCCGGCGGACCCTCGCGGCCTCCGCTGTCTACCTGCCCAGGCATCATGTCGAGGCGCCACTCAATGCGGCGCGCTCGGCCACATGCCCCAGGCTGTCGAAGTTGATATTGGCACCCGAGTCGATCGCCACCAGTGTCTGCCCCAAGGCACCGGTCTGCGCGACGTATTTCTTGATCCCGGCCACGGCCAGCGCCCCGGAAGGTTCGGTGATCGAGCGGGTATCGTCGTAGATATTCTTGATCGCCGCGCAAAGCTCGTCGTTGCTGACCGTCATGACCTCATCGACGCAAAACCGGCAGACCTCAAAACCGTAAGCGCCGATCTGTGCCACCGCCACCCCATCGGCAAAGGTGCCAACGCTCGGCAACACGACCCGTTCGCTGGCATGCATCGCCGCTTGCAGACACGCGGAATGTTCCGACTCGACGCCAATGATGCGAACTTCCGGCCGCAAGTATTTGACGTAAGCGGCGATACCCGCGATCAGTCCGCCACCGCCCACCGGCACGAAGATCGCGTCCAGCGGACCCTGATGCTGGCGCAGGATTTCCATGGCCACCGTGCCTTGCCCCGCGATCACCTCCGGGTCGTCGAAGGGCGAAACGAAGGTGCGACCGGTTTCCCGGGCCAGATCCAGCGCATAGGCCAGTGCAAACGGAAAGCTTTCGCCGTGCAACACCGCATCGGCGCCGCGACTGCGCACCCCGACGACCTTCAATTGCGGCGTCGTGCAGGGCATGACGATGGTGGCGTTGATCCCCAGTTCCCGCGCGGCCAGCGCCACGCCCTGCGCATGATTGCCCGCAGAAGCCGTGACCACGCCGCGAGCCTTTTGCGCTTCGCTCAATTGCACCAGCTTGTTGTAGGCGCCGCGGATCTTGAAGGAAAAGGTCGGTTGCAGGTCTTCGCGCTTGAGCAGGACCTGGTTGCCCAAGGCTTCGGACAAGGCCGGCGCCGGTTGCAACGGCGTGCGCACGGCCAGTTCATAGACTGGCGCTGCAAGGATTTTTTTGACGTAGCGTTCCAGCAGGGCTTGTTGATCGGCGGTAAAACTCATGGTCGTCTCCTGACATTGTTCGGGGCCCGGGAGACAGAAAGTAAAAACCCGCCTCTAGGGCGGGTTGGGTGCTGCAGTCGTGAGCTAGCCCGCCAAATGAGGAATGGCGGTAATAATGCTTGGCTGGCAGCGCAATACGGTGGAAGTCATGGCTCGAAATTAGCCGGACGTTGATGGCAAGTCAATGGCAAGTTTTTAGATGCCTTAGTTAGCCGGCAACTTCAAACCCACCTTGTACAACCCGCCGTTCTCCTCATCGGTCAATACATACAAGTAGCCGTCCGGCCCCTGCCGCACATCGCGGATGCGTTTTTTCAAATCCCCGAGCAAGCGTTCCTCGTGGATCACCTTGTCGCCATCGAACTCCAGGCGGATCAGTTCCTGGCTGACCAGCGCGCCGATAAACACGTTGCGCTGCCAGGCCTTGAAACGATCGCCATCGTAGAACGCCATGCCGCTCAGGCCCGGGGACTTTTCCCAGACATGATTCGGGGCAACGGTGCCTTCGACGGTCTCACCCTTGGCTTCGGGAATCGGTTCACCGTTGTAGTTGATGCCATGGGTGGCCAGCGGCCAGCCGTAATTCTTGCCGCGCTCGATGATGTTGACTTCATCGCCGCCCAGAGGGCCGTGTTCGTTTTCCCACAGCGTGCCGTTCCACGGGTTGAGCGCCGCACCTTGCGGGTTACGCTGCCCGTAGGACCAGATCTCCGGGCGCACGTTGGCCTGGCCGACAAAGGGGTTGTCCTTGGGCACCGTGCCGTCCGGGTAGATGCGCACCACTTTGCCTTGCAGCTTGTCGAGGTCCTGGGCGGTCGGGCGGTCGTTGTTTTCCCCCAGGGTCACGAACAGATAGCCGGCGCGGTCGAACACCAGCCGCGAGCCAAAATGGTTGCCAACCGAGAGTTTGGGTTCCTGACGCAGGATCACCTGGAAATCCTTGAGCGCCGTCATATCGTCGGAGAGCCGCCCGCGGCCCACCGCTGTGCCAGCCTTGTCGCCCTGACCGCCACCTTCGGCATAGGACAGATAGACCATCCGGTCCTGCTTGAAATCCGGCGACAACGCCACGTCGAGCAATCCACCCTGCCCCTTGGCCCAGACCGTGGGTACACCATTGAGCGGTGCCGACAACTTGCCTTCGGCGGTCACCAGTCGCAGGTTGCCGGGCCGTTCGGTTACCAGCATGCCTTTACTATCCGGCAAGAATGCCAGGGCCCAGGGGTGCTCCAGCCCCGTCACTATGGGGGTGACCTCAAGGGTGCCGTCTTCGCTTTTCATCGCCTGGGTGGGCGCGGCAAGCACAGGGACACTAGCGCTGATCAATACGCTGGCACAGAGGATTGCCAATAAGTTCTTACGCAACATGCAGGATTCCTTTTCTGATGGAAATGGGGCCTGGTGAAAAATAGCGGTCAGACGTCATACCTGCCACTCAACGGTTGCTGGTACCGGTGTCTCGTGGGGGAGGATTGGGAATGAATTTCGGTGGGCTGGCGGGCGCTGTCCGGTCGGGATAGCGATTACCGATACCACCGTTGTCCAGCGTCGGCGATCGCTGGACCGGCACGGTATTCGGCCCGCGTATGGCCGGGGCGCTGGGTTGAGTGCCTTGCATGCTGTTGGGATTGGCCCGCTGAATCGGACTGTTGTAAGGGTTGTTGCGGGTGCTGCCCGGCAGGTTCTGGGCCAACTGCAACGAAGCAAGGGCATCGGCCTGGGCCAGTGGGCCCAATACGGTACTCAAGGCCAGCGCAATGGCGCCAAACACATATCGGTTCATGGGGTGCCTCTCTGCGTCCGCGTGGATAAGGACTTCGATACCACGCTACGCCCGAGGTTCGGATTTGTTAACAAAAACCTCCCCGGCACGATGCAACACGACGTTGATCCGGCCTCTTCGCGAGCAGGCTCGCTCCCACAATGGACGGTGGGCATTCATGACATTTGTGGTTAGTTCATAACCTGTGTGAGTGTGGCTAGCGATGAGGCCGGCCGCCCGAACACCCGGCTCAGATCAGAATGAACACCACCAGCAACCCGGCAAAGATCGACCACTTTTGGAAGTAGTAAAGCTTGCGGTTGCGCTTTTTCAGTTCCTTGCCGTGCAGGCGCACCTTGTAGACCTTGCTGAACAGCCGGTTGAGCCCGCCGGTCCGGTCTCCGTCCTCGTTCGGTGCACCTGCCGCCGACATGACATTGCGGCTGAACCAGCGATTGAATGCCGCTGCCCAGCGATACTTCATCGGCCGCTCGATGTCGCAGAACAAAATGATGCGATTGTGCGGCGTGGTGTTCTCTGCGTAATGAATGTAGGTCTCATCGAACATCACGGCTTCGCCATCGCGCCAATGGTAGTTCTGGCCATCGACATTGATGTAGCAACCGTCGGCGTTGGGTGTGTCCAGCCCGAGGTGATAACGGTACGAACCGGCATACGGGTCGCGATGGCGCACCAGCCTGGAGCCCGGTGGCAACTCGGCGAACATCGCCGCCTTGATCGAGCCGATGCCCTGCACCAGTTCGGTGGTGCGCGGGCAGAGTTTCATGGCCGACGGATGGCTATCGCCATACCACTTGAGATAGAAGCGCTTCCAGCCGGTCTTGAAAAACGAGTTGAAACCGACGTCATCGTATTGGTTCGAACGCTTGATCTCGCCTGCGTGAAGCAAGTTCTGGCCTTCGGCACGAATTTGTTCCCAATGCGCCTGCAGCGGGCTCAGGTCGGGAAAGTCAGCTGGATCGAGATACGGTTTGTTGGGGATTTTCGAAAACAGATACACAAAGCAGTTGATCGGCGCCAGAAACGTCGAGTGATCACTCAACTGGCGACCCAGCTTGTGGCGCACTCGGCCACGCAGGTGGACATACGCAATAGAGACAACGTAGATAACGGCAATGATCAGCTTCACGGAAATCGTCACAGGTCGGAAGTAAACAAACTGCGCCCTTTACCGGCATGCCGGTCCCCGGGTCTTGTGGAGCGGCTGAATACGAAACAGCGGCCCCTTGGTGCCATCGAGCCACGCCGATGGTCGGCGTTCAACTGACGGATGGCATTTTAGCCACAGTCTGTAACCAATAGTTAACCTGCAACTGTGAAAATGTGTCCGCAAAAACCGCCAAAGCGTTGCAGAGGCCTCATCGCCCTATCGTTTAAAGAGCCAGACCAGTACAATCGCCGCCAAACTTTACGCGCCCCCAGGTTGAGAGCGGGAAAATCCCCTTTCAGCGCACGTTGACTCGGGCCAGGCGCGCCACATGCTGCTGTCCACTTAATGCCAGATGGAACTTCCACTGCCGATCGGGATGAATGTCCCGGGGTCCGAACAGTGGAAACGGGTACTGAACCGGTACTGCCGCAACCCTAGCTACTCTGAATGCTTCGCAGGAAAAACCTTTGATTTCTACAGCTAACATCACGATGCAGTTCGGCGCCAAGCCGCTCTTCGAAAACGTCTCGGTCAAATTCAACGGTGGCAACCGTTACGGTCTGATCGGCGCCAACGGTTGCGGCAAGTCGACCTTCATGAAGATTCTCGGCGACGACCTCGAGCCGTCCGGCGGCCAGGTCATGCTGGAGCCGAACGTGCGCCTGGGTAAATTGCGCCAGGACCAGTTCGCCTACGAAGAATTCACCGTGATCGATACCGTGATCATGGGTCACGAAGAACTGTGGAAGGTCAAGGCCGAGCGCGACCGCATCTACTCGCTGCCGGAAATGAGCGAAGAAGACGGCATGGCCGTGGCCGAGCTGGAAACCGAATTCGCCGAAATGGACGGCTACACCGCCGAATCCCGTGCCGGTGAACTGCTGCTGGGCCTGGGTATTCCCCTGGAACAGCATTTCGGCCCGATGTCCGAAGTCGCGCCAGGCTGGAAACTGCGGGTATTGCTGGCCCAGGCATTGTTCTCCGATCCTGAAGTGCTGTTGCTCGACGAACCGACCAACCACCTGGACATCAACACCATTCGCTGGCTGGAAACCATTCTCAAGGCGCGTAACAGCACCATGATTATCATTTCCCACGACCGTCACTTCCTCAACAGCGTCTGCACCCACATGGCTGACCTGGACTACGGTGAGCTGCGCCTGTTCCCGGGCAACTATGACGAGTACATGACTGCGGCAACCCAGTCCCGCGAGCAGTTGCTGTCGGACAACGCCAAGAAGAAAGCCCAGATCTCCGAACTGCAGACGTTCGTCAGCCGCTTCTCGGCCAACGCCTCGAAAGCCAAGCAGGCCACTTCCCGCGCCAAGCAGATCGACAAGATCCAGCTGGCCGAAGTCAAGCCATCGAGCCGCGTGAGCCCGTTCATCCGTTTCGAACAGACCAAGAAGCTGCACCGCCAGGCCGTGACCATCGAGCAGATGTCCAAGGGTTTCGACGGCAAGACCCTGTTCAAGAACTTCAGCTTCACCGTTGAAGCCGGCGAGCGCCTGGCGATCATCGGCCCGAACGGTATCGGCAAGACCACCCTGCTGCGCACCCTGATGGGCGAGCTGACCCCGGACGCCGGTTCCGTGAAGTGGACCGAAAGCGCGGAGCTGGGCTACTACGCCCAGGACCACGCCCATGACTTCGAAGACGACGTCAGCCTGTTCGACTGGATGGGCCAGTGGACTCAGGGCGAGCAGATCATCCGTGGCACCCTGGGTCGCATGCTGTTCTCCAACGACGAGATCCTCAAGTCGGTCAAGGTCATCTCCGGTGGTGAACAAGGCCGCATGCTGTTCGGCAGGCTGATCCTGCAAAAGCCGAACGTTCTGGTGATGGACGAACCGACCAACCACCTGGACATGGAATCCATCGAAGCGCTGAACCTGGCGCTGGAAAACTACCCGGGCACGCTGATCTTCGTCAGCCACGACCGTGAGTTCGTATCGTCCCTGGCCACCCGCATCATCGAGTTGAGCCCTAACGGCGTGACCGACTTCAGCGGCACCTATGACGATTACCTGCGTAGCCAGGGTGTGGTGTTCTAAAGGCAGCCATCAGTTTTAAGCTGCAAGCTACAAGTTAAGAGCCCTGTCCATGTGACGGGGCTTTTTGCATTCCGGGCCAAGGTTTTTTGTTGGTGCATGAATCATCGCGAGCAAGCTCGCTCCCACAGGGGAATGCATTTCAAAATGTGGGAGCGGGCTTGCTCGCGAAGAGGCCATGAGGAACAGTGATAATGTCACGGCAAAAGTAGTTAGCCTGCTTTCTTTTATCCCAACGCCGCGCCATGATGCAGTTCTCCCACCGCCGCCCGCGAACGAGCCCTCATGTCTGTGCAGCAAGTGCCCCCGCAAAGCTCCATGGCGATCACCCTGCAGATCGTCTCCATCGTCTTCTATACCTTTGTTGCCTTCCTTTGCATCGGACTGCCGATTGCGGTATTGCCGGGTTATGTCCACGAGCAACTTGGGTTCAGCGCTATCGTGGCCGGGCTGACCATCGGCTCGCAATACCTCGCCACCCTGCTCAGCCGCCCCATGGCCGGGCGGATGTCCGACAGCGTTGGCACCAAGCGCGCCATCATCTATGGCTTGTCGGGGATTGTGCTCAGCGGTGTGCTGACCTTGCTGTCGACCCTGTTGCAAGGCCTTCCCTTGCTCAGCCTGCTGATCCTGATCGCCGGGCGCCTGCTGCTGGGGATCGCCCAAGGGTTGATCGGCGTCGGCACCATCAGTTGGTGCATGGGCCAGGTGGGCGCCGAGCATACCGCGCGGTCGATTTCCTGGAACGGCATCGCGTCCTATGGGGCGATTGCCATTGGCGCGCCGCTGGGCGTGGTCATGGTGCAACAACTGGGTTTCGCCAGCCTGGGCATTGCCCTGTCGCTGCTGGCCCTGGCTGCACTGCTGCTGATTCGCAACAAGCCTTCGGTGCCGGTGGTGCGCGGTGAACGCTTGCCGTTCTGGGCCGTGTTCGGACGCATTGCGCCGTTTGGCGCGAGCCTGAGCCTGGCGTCCATTGGCTATGGCACCCTGACGACCTTTATCACCTTGTATTACGTCAATCGCGGCTGGACTGGCGCGGCCTACTGCCTGACCGTGTTCGGCGTGTGTTTCATTCTGTCGCGGCTGCTGTTCATATCCGCCATCAGTCGTTTTGGCGGGTTCACATCAGCCATTGCCTGCATGTGCATCGAGACAGTTGGCCTGGTGCTGTTGTGGCTGGCACCGTCGACCGGGTACGCGCTCATTGGCGCCGGCCTGACCGGATTCGGCCTGTCCCTGGTGTACCCGGCACTAGGTGTCGAGGCCATCAAACAGGTGCCCAACTCCAGCCGGGGCGCGGGACTGAGTGCTTATGCGGTGTTTTTCGACCTGGCGCTAGCCATCGCCGGCCCGTTGATGGGTGCAGTGGCGTTGAACCTGGGTTATGCGTGGATTTTCTTCAGTGCGGCGTTGTTGTCGGTGACGGGCCTGGGGCTGACGTTGCTGCTCAAGAGCCGTTCGATGACGTAAGCCTTGGTACTGACCACAGGGTTTTGTGCAAACTACTGATCGGCAGTCTGCATCCCGGCCCGGGTCGGCCTGCCCAGGGTGCGCGAGAAAAAGCTTCCGGCTTCGGAGATCAGATTGCGGTGAATGTCTTGCCGGTCGACGCCATCGGCATCGGTGCACAGCGCGGGCATGATCACGATCTGCTCGTCATTGCACGGCGCCATGAAGATGAAGTGCCCTGCCCCGGCCAGCAGCTTGAAGTCAGGCGCTGTCGGCAGTTTGCGCGCCAGTGCCGCAGCGTTCTTGTCGACAGCCACCAGCTTGTCGCCATCACCGCTGTAAAGCAGTACCGGCACATGCACATCGGCCAGGGTGTGGCGGCCGAACTTCAGGCTCAACGGCGCCATCAGCATCAAGGCGTGGACGCGAGGATCGGCCACCGGTTGCAGGTCATCGCGGTCGACAATCAATTCGCCCTGGGTGTTGCAGGCATCGTGGTCATCCGGGCGCTCCTGGCAGTACCGGCGCAGGCGATCCAGGTCCGGGGTGGCGCCGGATAGAATCAATGCGGTCTCGCCACCGGCCGAATAACCGATGACCCCCACCTGGTCGGCGTTGACGAACGGCGACAGCATACGATCGCCCAAGGTCGCGGTAATGGCTTCGGAAATCTGGATCGGCCGGCCGTACAGGTTACTCAAAGTACCGAGTCGGCTGTGGTCCCTGGAGTTGTCACCGGGGTGAATCACCGCCACCACGACAAAACCTTTGCGCGCCAGCGACGTGGCAAGGTCGTGCAGGGCCAGGGGGGTGCCGGTGTTTCCGTGGGACAGCATCAGCATCGGGAACCGGCCGATGGCGACCTTGATGTCCTCCCCGGCTTCGACGGTGTAACCCTCGAGCTTGCTGGTGTGCTCCCGATCACTGGAAGGATAGAAGGCGATGGCGCGCATCGGCTGCAGGTCCAGCGGGTCGAGAAAAGTCATCTCATGGAAGCCGACGCTCCAGTGAGGATGTGGTGCAGGTGCGGCGCGCACTGTATTCAGGCTGCTGAGCAGGCAAATCAGTAAAGCTGCACAAAGACGCATCATGGATGCCCCACCTTGTTACCGGACTTGAGACGTACGCCCTGGACTGCATAACTCGGGCCACAATCTGAAACGACCAGAAACAAAAAACTCCGTAGCTGGTACTTGCGTAACCAGAATACAGAGTTTTTTGGGGTTTACCTGAACGGTTGCTTACTTTTACGCAAGCCTTACGCAGCGGCGAACAACTGCTCGCTGATCTGCGTGTGGGCAGCGCTCATGGCTTTGTTGCGCACGTCGTCACCGTAAGCCAGGCCTTCGGCGCGGACGATTTCGATGTCGGTGATGCCGATGAAACCGAACAGCAACTTCAAATACTCTTCGTGGGCAACACCGGTTGCCTGACCGGCGTGCATACCACCGGAAGTCGAAACGATCACGACTTTCTTGCCACCGCACAGGCCTTCAGGGCCAGCTTCGGTGTAACGGAAGGTTTGACCGGCCACCGCGATGCGGTCGATCCAGGCTTTCAGTTGAGTCGGGATGGTGAAGTTGTACATCGGTGCGGCAATCACCACGGCATCGGCAGCCAGGAATTCGGCCAGGGTCGAGGCGCTCAGTTCGGCTTCGTGCTGTTGTGCGGCGTTGCGCAGTTCAGCGGTGGTGCCGGCGGCGACCAGGGTGGTGGCGGAGAAGTGGCTGATGGCGTCGGCGGCCAGGTCGCGGTAGGTCACCACGGCGGTTGGCTCGGCGGCTTGCCAGGCTTTGACGACTTCACCGCTCAACTGACGGGATGCCGAGTTGTCGCCCAGGATGCTCGAATCGATATGCAGCAGTTTCATGTGGGATCTCCAAGTGAGGATCGCCCACAAGGGCGATCTGATGGGACTAATCCTACAGGCGAAACCAATAGCTGATTAGGCGGTAACAATGCGATAGTTCGTCCCACAGATAGAACAATCGGATTCAGATCATGCAAGACCTCAACGACCTGTATTACTTCGCCAAAGTCGTGGAAGCCGGGGGATTCGCCGCAGCCGGGCGTTTGCTGGGCATTCCCAAGTCACGATTGTCACGGCGCATCGCCGAGCTGGAAGAGCGCCTCGGCGCACGGCTGCTGCAACGCACCACCCGACAACTGAAGCTGACTGCCGTCGGTGAACGTTACCTCAGGCACTGCCAGGCGATGTTGCTGGAGGCGGAAATGGCCGACGAGGCCGTGGCCAGCATGTCCAGCGAGCCCCGCGGGCGTTTGCGGGTGTCCTGCCCCGTCGGGCTGGCCCATGAAATATTGCCGGGGGTGATCAGCGACTTTCTGGAGCGGTTTCCGCAAGTCCAGCTGGAGGTGATGTTACTCAACCGGCGGGTCGACCTGGTGAACGAAGGCATTGACGTGGCCCTGCGCGTACGGGAACTGGGCGACGAAGACCCGCTGCTGGTCACCCGCCGCCTGCGTCAGGCGCAGATGCTGATGGTCGCCAGTCCCGGCTTCCTCGTTGGCCGTGAGATCACCCATCCCGAAGATCTGAAAAGCCTGCCGGTGCTCGGCGCTCTGGAAGCCGACCGCATGGTGCACATCCGCATGCTGGATCAAAAAGGCAAAAGTTGTGAACTGGCGCTCGAGGCCCGGCTGGGCATCGATGACTTTATCGTGCGCAAGGCCAGCACCCTCTCTGGACTCGGCTTTACGATGCTGCCCATGATGTATTGCGAGCAGGAACTGGAAAACGGCTCACTGGTGCAGTTGTTGCCCGACTGGTCGCTGCCCGGTGGCTGGTTGCAAGCGGTCTATCCTCATCGACGCGGAGTGATGCCGGCAGTACGCGCCTGGATTGACCATCTGGTCGAGTCATTCAATGCCTGTGGAGAACGAGTGTTATGAAAGCCGGACGGATGAGCGAAGAGGATGTCGCGAAATTCTGCCTTACCCTGCCCGGAGCACGGGAAGACTATAAATGGGGCGGCGTGCGAGTATTTTCGATTGCCGGGAACAAGATGTTCGCCTTGCAGGGCTTGCGAGGTGATTCCCTGGCCTTCAAGGTCGACAAGGATCTGTTTCTCGGTCATTGCGACCGCCCGGGGATTCATCCGGCGCCTTATCTGGCGCGCGCCCAGTGGATCATCATGGAAACGCCCTACCCGCTCGGCAGCGAAGAACTACAGGGCTTGCTGCGCCGCTCCCACCAATTGGTGGTCAGCAGGCTGCCAAAGCGCACTCAAGTCGGCCTGTTGCTTTAGCGCCTTGTCTTATCAGAACAAGGCGAACAGGTGTGCGCCAAGGAACAGGTGATCGATCCAGAACACCTGGTGCATCAGCACGATGATCCAGAACACCAACTGGTAGGAGACTTTGCGGGTTTTGTGCCGAAACGCTTGCTGGGCCAGCAAAGCGCCGGGCCAGCCACCGGCGAGTTCCAGCGCATGCAGGACATTCTCCGGCGTCCGCCATTGCTCGGCGCGGGCCTTGCGCTTGTCGCTCCAGTACAGGAAAAACGTCACGACGCTGACGATGCCGTAGGCCGCCAGGGGAATCAACGACACCCCGTGCAGCCATGACGATACCGAACCCGAAAGCGGCAACGCGCACAGGATTGCGAACACCAGCCACTTCAGCCGAGGATGGCGGATCTGTCCCCCGGGCTGGCGCCCGGGGTTATTGCGCGAGCTTGAGTCACTCACGGCTTGGCCGCGCTCCAGTCGACCCAGCCGAATTGCCAGGTCGCCAGGATGATCAGGCCGAACACAATGCGATACCAGGCAAACGCCGCATAACTGTGGTTGGCGATGAACTTGAGCAACCCGCGGACCGCGATCATCGCGAAGACGAACGCCGTGACGAAACCGATCGCGAACACCGGGAAGTCCGCCGGGACAAACAGGTGACGGTATTTATAGCCCGAGTACACCGCTGCGCCGACCATGGTCGGCATCGCCAGGAAGAACGAGAACTCGGTGGCGGTCTTGCGCGACAGGCCGAACAGTAACCCGCCGATGATCGTCGAGCCCGAACGCGAAGTGCCCGGAATCATGGCCAGGCACTGGGCGAAGCCGACTTTCAGGGCGTCTTTCCAGGTGATGTCATCCACCGTTTCGGCGTGGACTTCATGCTGCCGGCGCTCGGCCCACAACATGATGAACCCGCCCACGACCAGCGCCGTTGCCACGGTGATCGGGTTGAACAGGTACTTGTGGATCAGGTCGGCGAAGATCACACCCAACACCACGGCCGGCAAGAACGCGATCAACAGGTTCGCGGTAAACCGCCGTGCGCCCGGCTGGGTCGGCAGGCCGATGACCACGTCGAAGATCTTGCGTCGAAACTCCCATACCACCGCCAGGATGGCACCCAGCTGGATAATGATGTTGAACGCCATCGCCCGCTCGCCCCCGAAGCCGAGCAGGTCGGCCACGATGATCTGGTGGCCGGTACTGGAAATGGGCAGGAACTCGGTCAGCCCTTCTACAACCCCAAGAATCAATGCCTGAAAGGCGGTCCAAAGATCCATCAATCCCCCAAAAGGCTATGCGCGCCGGCATGCCCCGTTAGTATTTTTCAAAAGCTTGAGTTGCGATCAGCCTAGCTGAAGCCCGCGCATCAAGGATCACCACAGAACCGTCAAAATCCTGTGAAAAAACAATCCTGATCCGGGATTAACCGTGCGGGGCCGAAATCCTATCAGACAAGTCCGATTAGCGCTGCCGCGTTATCGCGTGCCAATGAAGCACACCTTGCGCCACGGGATTCCCGACGCCAATCCGGTTACAATCCGCCCCCTTTTCGATTTTCCCAAGGAGCCTCCATGTCCGGGCTTGAACTGTTTGCCGCCGCCCTCGGTGTCATTGCCGTCTGGCTGACGGTCAAACAGAACCCCTGGTGCTGGCCCATCGGCCTGGTCATGGTGCTGCTCTATAGCTGGATCTTTTTTGAGGTGAAGCTGTATTCGGACATGTTGCTGCAAGTCGTCTATGCCGCCCTGCAGCTTTACGGCTGGTGGCAGTGGACACGGGTAGGTGAAACGACCCATGGCCGTGAAGTCAGTCGACTCGATGCCCGCCCCATGGCGTTGAGCCTCGCCATTGGCGCACTCGGGAGCCTGTTGCTGGGGGCGGCCATGGCCCACTGGACAGACGCGGCACAACCCTGGCTCGATGCAGCACTGACCGGATTCAGCCTGGTGGCGCAAGTCTGGATGGCGCAAAAACGTCTCCAGTGCTGGCCGCTGTGGATCACCCTGGATGTGATTTTCGTCGGGTTGTTCATCTATAAAGACCTGTACCTGACCGCCACCCTGTACGGGTTGTTCACCGTTATTGCTGTGCTCGGCTGGCGTGAATGGCGCGCCGATCCGGCGTTGCGCGCATGAAAGTCCTGGTACTCACCGGCCCTGAATCCAGCGGCAAAAGCTGGCTGGCGGCCGAGTTGCAACAGCGTTTCGGCGGGGTTCTGGTCGACGAGTATGTGCGCTGGTTCATCGAGCAGAATCCGCGGGACACCACCTTGGCCGACATTCCGGACATCGCCCGCGGTCAATTGGCATGGGAGGACGAAGCGCGGGCGCAACAGCCGCCGTTGCTCATCCTCGACACGCACCTGCTGAGCAATATCCTCTGGAGCCAAACCCTGTTTGGCGACTGCCCCGCCTGGATCGAACAAGCACTATTGGATCGGCATTACGACTTGCACTTGCTGCTGTCGCCGGAACACGTCGAATGGACGGATGACGGCCAGCGTTGCCAGCCCCGATTGAGTGAACGCCAGGCATTTTTCGACCAGACCCTGGCCTGGCTCGAGCGCCACGCACAACCGGTTCAAGCACTCCACGGAAATTGGGCCGAACGCCGATTCCAGGCACTGGACGCCGTAACCCGATTGCTCGGTGCCTGACCGGCGTTTGGGGCAAATTCCCCACCATCCCCCCCTGCCCCGGGGGAAAAGTGTCCGGCCCTGAAACACCTTCCCTACCTCAAACCACCCATTTCAGCGCCCTTCACCGCTTGAACATCAGATTTGTTAAGTCATTGATACAACGTCGCTGAAACCCTTGTTCCAGAGCGGTTTATCCACATTAGCAGGCTTCCTGCGCAGGGTTTTGTCTCACCTTTGAAACATTCTCGACAAAGGGAATCCGGCCAACATCCATAAGCCATTGAATCAATTAGATATTCAAAAACCGGCACAGCTTTCGCTCTCACCTTCATAAAGCCGACAAGGGTCAGCCCACATGAGAAGGTAACACCGTCGTGGGGATACTCAATAAACAAGCCTTGACGTGCCTGATGCTGATCGCGAGCGCTGCAGGCACGGTTTTCAGTTTCGACGCTAAAGCCGAAGGCAATGGCGTCATCGTGCTTGATCGCACCATTCACTCAACCCCTATCGGTCGCAGCGGCGGCAGAGATCCAAACCCCAACACCCTCAATGCCAACCCATCGGCCCGCGTCACCGGCGAACTCAGCGACGCCGACATTGCCGGGGTCACCACCGGAACGGCCCTTAACCACAGCAACGGGCAAAACCTGGGTGGCCTGCAAGGCCTCAACGTCGTCACCAACCCCAACGGGATGCCCGGCATGTCCGTCGGCCAAGGTGGTGGCAGTGGCAGCGCGATTTCCGGAACCATCAACCGCGCCATGGGCAGCGGCCTCGGCTCACTGGGCAAAATGGCGGGGGGCCAATGAGATGAGTCGATCCCTGCTGTTACTAGCCCTGCTCGGCTGCACCGGCGTGATGGCCGATTCGGGCGTCAGTTCGGTGAACACCGCCACCCTCCGGGATTCCGGTACTCAATACCGCGGCAACTTCAACGTCAACCAGGCGGCTGGCGATCAACAGCAGCAGGCCAACGTCCGCGCGATCGCCATTGATACCCAGGCCGGTGCGACCACCAACGTCCAGCAGAAAATCACCACGCCCGCCAATCCGTCGATGGATGCAACGGCCACCATCGGCGGCGCCGCCTTCAGTAATGGCAATGGCGTACTGGGCGTCAACCAGGGCGCCGGGGCGAACAACCAGATGGCCAACGCCATGCGCGTCAGCATCAGCGCTGCACCGCAAGCCATCGACGATAGTGCCCTTTCTCAACAGAACGTGGCGTTGTTACCGAACTCGGAAGCAACTGGCACCCCAAACGGCAGTCGCCAGGTCGTGACAAGCGACCAGGCCTTCACCGGCAGCCGGGGCGTGATCCAGGTGAACCAGAGCGCCGGGGTGGGGAACCGAATGGCTAACACCCTGAGCATCCGGGTCGCTGACTGACCCCGATACAGTGCGATCAAGGACGTACCAACACTTGACCAACTAATGAGCACGGAGAAACACCATGAACCCGACAACTGCTCTCAAACCACTGGCTTTCGCTCTGGCAGCAGTGATGGCATTCGCAGCACAAGCAGGCGGTCTGGATGATCACGAGCAGGGCAACGGCCAGAGCAATGGACAGGGCAACAACCATCAGCCCAAAGGCCCGACGCTGGAACAAATTCTGCAGATTACAGCAGGCGCCGGGGCCGTCGTGATGGACTCGCAGGAAAGCAGTGACAGCAGCGTATTGAACCGGGACACCAGGAACGACGCTAAAGTCGATAACTCCCTGAACAACTCCAACGGCAACATGGGAGCCAACGTTGCAGCCGGTAACGGCAACCAACAAGACAATGCCGCCGCCCTTGCCACGGCTGACGAAAGCTTCATCTTCGGCACCGCGGTCGCCGTCTCCAGCGCGACTCAGAAGAGCACCGGCAACGCCGCCAGGAACCACTCCAACACCAACAATACAACGCTCAATAATTCAGGCAACAGCGGTTCCGGCAACATCGGCATCAACGTGACCACCGGCGAGTTCAACCAACAGAAAAACAACCTGGCGATTGCCGTTTCGGGTGGTCGCGTAGCACAAGCGGCGGCGGCGGCCAACCAAAGCACGTCCGGGCTGAACGTCACCAATAACGGCCACACGACTGATTTCGTAGCCGTAGGTGTATTGGGTCTGTCTGGCGTAACCACTCAACAAGTGATAACGCCAGAGGGTTGGAAACCCCCTGTAACCAACAATGCTTCGATAACGGGTTCGATGAACAACTTCTCCGGCAACGGCGGAGCCAACGTATCGTCTGGTGTGGGCAACCAGCAAAGCAACTCGCTGTCCATCGCCGCGGGCTGCAAGTCTTGTCAGTAATCGCGATTGCAATGGAAGCTCCGGCGACGGGTTTTTTCCACAGTCCCAAGGCGTATCGATCATGCGTAAGACTGTCCTTTTCGCCCTGCTCTGCCTGTCTGGCCTGACCCAGGCTGCACAGATGCCGGTCGCCGCCCTGCCGGGTGGTGTGCTGGTGTATAAGCACGTACAGAGTTTACGCGAGCGCAAGTTCAGCGACATCGTCGAACAGAAAACCGATTTCAGCTGCGGTGCCGCCGCGCTGGCAACGATACTGCGCCAGGCCTATTGGCTCGACGTCGATGAAGAGCACATCATCAAAGGCATGCTGGTCACCGCAGACCAGGAACTTGTGCGTACCCAGGGTTTTTCCATGCTGGACATGAAGCGCTACATAGAACGCATCGGCATGCGCGCCCGGGGCTACAAGATCCCACCGGAAAGACTCGAAGCAGTGACGATTCCGGTGGTGGTATTGATGGAGATTCGCGGCTACAAGCACTTCGTGGTGTTGCAGCGGGCGGACAAGAACTGGGTCTATATCGGCGACCCGGTACTCGGACACAAACGCTACTCCCATGATGACTTTGTCAAAGGCTGGAATGGCATTATCTTCGCCATTGTCGGTCCCGGTTACGAAAAAACCAATGCGTTACGCAGTCCTCCGGAACCGCTGACAGCCAAGAACAAGATGGATAACTTCAACCCGGTCAAAGATGCTGAATTGATGGATTTTGGTTTCATACAGAGCGACTTCTTTTAATCGCCAATAAGATGATAGGGGGCAGGACGCTCCGGGAGCAGCAAATGAAAACCTCGTATTGGGTGGTCGCTGCCTGTCTGGCAGCGACCACTTCAGGTTTTGCTGAAGAGTTCAGACCCATCGAAATCAAGGACCAGGAACTGGCCGAGTTGCGTGGCCGGTATGTGATGCCGGGGCGGGTCATCAGCTTCGGTGTTGTCATGAGCAGCACCTGGCGCAATGCCAGTGGTGATCTGATCGGAGCCTCCAGCTCGATGCAGCTTCAAGCTGCAACGGTCAAACCCGAGTTCTATGTTTCAACCATCAAGCAATCCGGTCATGGCGGTTCGCCCAAATCGGGTAGCGGTCACGTGTCGGGGGGCGATGGGCTGAGCACTTCCCGGGGCATAACCCAGGTCACACGGGCCGCAGGCGATGGCAACAGCGCAAACAACAACATCGCCATCAACGTCAAGGAGGCCAGCACGGCCCCTGCGCTGGTGCCAAGCCAGGGCCAGGCGCTGATAGCCGGTCAAACCATTACCGGCAGCAATGCCGCAGGCAGTGTCGCCGTATCCGCGACCAGCGGCGGTGTTCAGATGGCCATTACCGCCAACAACAACCAGGGCACAAGCCTGCAACAAGTCGCCCAAGGCGGGTTGCTGCAAAACACCCGGTTGCTGGGCAGCAGCAATATGGTCGACAACATGACTCAACTCAACGTAGTGCTCAACAATAATGGCCCGAGTGCGGGTGCATTGGACTGCGACCTCAACCAACTCGCTGCATTACGGACCATGGGCTATTGAACTACGCTGAGTCTGGACCATTGGGCACAAATGGACGGCTTATTTCATGTACCGATCAGTATCACTGCGTGCAGTCGCATGCTTGAGTGCTCTACTCCCCGCTGCGATGTTGCAGGCAGCACCTGACCCGGAAATGGAGGCTCTCAAACAAGAGCTCCTGGAGTTGAAACAACGTTACGAAGTACAGCAAAAAGCCCTGGCGGTGCTCGAACAACGGGTCCGCCAGGTTGAGGACCAGCCCGCTTCCCCCCCTCCCAAACGCCTGGCCAAGTCGCCAGCGGACCTCAAGGGCAATCCAGGCGTCGGCACCGGCGCCGCGGCGGCCTCGGGGGGTGCCGCCGGGGGCAGCGGCAGCTCTTATGGACAATCGCTGGCCAATGACTCGCAACCGGCGCAAAGCGTTTCGAACCTGTATGACGAGGCCAGCGGGTTCTTCGGCGGCGGCAAGTTCAGTTTCGAAACCGGGATAACCTACTCCCGATACGATACCCGCCAACTTGTCCTCAATGGTTTTCTCGCCCTGGACTCGATCTTCCTCGGCGCCATCAACCTGGACCGGATCAAGTCCGACACCTGGACGCTTGACCTCACCGGCCGCTACAACTTCAACAATCGCTGGCAGTTCGACCTTAACGTACCGGTGGTCTACCGTCAGTCCACCTACCAGTCCGGTGGCGGCAATAACGGCACCGCAAACGTCACGACCGAAGATACCGTCAAGCAAGACCCGACCATTGGTGACGTCAACTTCGGTATCGCCTACAAATTCCTCGACGAGTCGGTCAACACGCCGGATGCCGTGGTGACCTTGCGCGTCAAGGCGCCTACCGGCAAAGACCCGTTCGGCATCAAGCTGGTTCGGGTGGCCGATAACTCAAACCTGGCCGTGCCTGAGTCCTTGCCTACCGGTAACGGCGTCTGGTCGATTACGCCGGGGGTCTCGCTGGTCAAGACGTACGATCCGGCTGTACTGTTCGGCAGCCTGTCCTACACGTACAACATGGAAGAGTCTTTCGACGACATCAGCTCCAACCCGGCAGTCAAGACACCGGGCAAGGTACGCATTGGCGACAGCTTCCAGATTGGCGCCGGTATCGCGTTCGCCTTGAACGAAAAGATGAGCATGTCGTTCTCGGTCTCTGACCTGGTGCAACGCAAAAGCAAGCTCAAGGAAGATGGCGGGGATTGGCAATCGGTGATCTCCAGCGATGCCAACGCCGGTTACTTCAACATCGGCATGACCATTGCGGCCACCGACAACCTGACCATCGTGCCCAACCTGTCCATCGGCATGACGGACGATGCCCCGGACTTCCAGTTCAGCCTGAAACTCCCTTACTACTTCTGACCCGAACAAAAAAACCGCTGCAATTGCAACGGTTTTTTGGTTTCCCACTGGAGTTCAGCGGATCTGGTGCTTGTGCAACAACCGGTAGAAGGTAGGTCGCGACACACCCAATACTTTGGCGGCGACACTCAGGTTATCGCTGTGGCGACTCAATACATCGCACAACGCCTGGCGTTCGGCCCGGGACTTGTATTCTTCGAGGGTGCCCATCGGCGCGGCGATTGTATGCTGACTGATCAACCCCAGATCACGGGCCTCGATCTGCCGGCCTTCGGCCAACACCAGCCCGCGACGAACGCGGTTGGCCAGCTCGCGAACATTGCCTGGCCAGTCGTGTTTGCCCATGGCAATCAACGCGTCGTCGCTGAAACTGCGTGGGCGGCGCCCGGTTTCATGGCTGTAGAAATGGGAGAAGTGGTTGGCCAGCACCGCCAGGTCGCCATGACGCTCGCGCAACGGAACGGTCGCCACCTGCAGTACGTTCAAGCGGTAATACAAGTCTTCGCGAAAGCGCTTTTTCTCGATGGCGGCTTCAAGGTCGACGTTCGTCGCCGCCAGAACCCGCACATCCACCGCAATCGGCTGACTGCTGCCGACCCGTTCGATGTGTTTTTCCTGGAGGAACCGCAACAGGTTGGCCTGCAACTCCAGTGGCAAGTCACCAATCTCGTCGAGAAACAGAGTGCCACCGTTGGCGGCTTCTATCCGCCCGATCTTGCGTTGGTGCGCGCCGGTAAATGCGCCTTTCTCATGGCCAAACAGCTCGGACTGGATCAAGTGTTCGGGGATCGCCCCACAATTGATTGCGATAAAGGGTTTGCTGTGACGCTGGGACAGACGATGCAGGGTTCGTGCGACCAGTTCCTTGCCAGTGCCGCTTTCACCGCGAATCAACACGGGAGATTCGGTTGGAGCCAGTTTGCTCAACAGTTTTCGCAGTTCACGGACAGGTTTGCTGTCGCCCAGCAATTCGTGCTCGGGCTGGTCAACATGGACCGTACCCTGCCCGCGCAAGCGTGCCATGCCAAACGCCCGGCCCAGCGTGACCTGAACCCGGGACACATCGAACGGCAAGGTATGAAAGTCAAAAAACCATTCACAGACAAAGTCGCCGACATTTTGCAATCGCAGTACTTCCTGGTTGAGTACGGCTATCCACTCGGTGCCGCTGCGGCTGATCAATTCCTTGACAGCCTCCGGGTGCGCAAGGTGAGAGGGCTGCAAGCGCAGCAAACCCACATCACAGGTTCGGTCAACGGCGTTTTCCAGCGTGCAGCTGTCAACGTCCCAACCGATCGAGCGCAATCCAGGGAGCAGGCGATAGCAATCGTCACACGGGTCCACCACTAACAAACGTCGTAAGGCAGGCGCATCGCTCATGACTGTTCCTTGGCGCCAAATTTACGAAATTTTATTAAAAACAGTCATTTGGCAGACCTAACTGTAACATTAGCAAGAATTTGACAGGGCCTTGTACTGTTTGACTATAGGACTGCCATAAAACCAGTTATAAGTTGCGACTATGTTAGTCACCTAACGACTCTTTCCTTTCATTCAGCTTTCAACGTCAGGCTCATTCTTGAGCCTGTGAAATAAAGTGGAAATTTCTTTTGATTGTGTGTGACCCGAACCCCGGTTGCGGGCATCAGTACAAGTAACCAGCTGAACGGTAAGCCCAACCGTCGGCCTATCACTTGATTGGGCACACAGAGAGAAGACCCTATGAACGCCCCGCTCCGTATCAACGAAGCACTTCTGATTGCCGACCGCGCATTTAAACCATTCAAATGTGTGGCCTGGGCTCCACAAGACGGTAATGGCGAACTCAGCCTGACCGTAATCGACCGCACCAGCACCAGCATTGGCCGTAAGCAGATCCCAAGCAGCGCCTATTCCGATCCCGCGCAACTCGAACTGCTGCTGGAACAGGCTCGCGCCGAATTGAGCGAGGAAGGTTACACACTGCAGTCGTGGTCAATGCCGCACTAATCGTTTTGCGGATTACTCCGGGGTAATCCGCGCCCTTTTCCTGTGTTTAGTTCGCAGGTTTTTCTGGCCGCGCGCACTACTTGACACTCTTAATTCGAACTTTGCATGCACCTGATACTTTGCAGGCTCGCCATTGGTTCGAAAAGACACTGTTGTGGCACACAACGACTCTCCGTCTGTTAGTTCTTGCAGTTGTGCATCTCCCCGTTCAGGGATTGAATATTCTCCCAATACAGTCGCCCTCCAAACTTCTGGATCAGGACGACTCGCAAGGAGATGCGGTGCATGTCAAGCCAGTCCGCTTTTGCCTACTCCGCCACCCGGAACAACGTAGGGGCCCTCGATACGACGTTTGCCGCCAACGGCAAAACCCAGGTGTATTTCGCCGACAGTCTTTTCAGCCTGGCCAATGACGTTGCGATCGATGCCCAAGGTCGCTTGCTGGTAGCCGCAAAAGTCGGCATGGCCGATGGCAGCCGCTTTGGCCTGGCCCGTTTACTCGCCGATGGTTGCGCAGACCTGACGTTCGGCAAACAAGGCAGTGTCATCGGGCAATTCGAACCGGGGTTCGAAGCCATGGCCACCAAAGTCCTGGTCTTGCCCGACGGCAATATCCTGCTGGCCGGCCTGCAATATGAAAACGCGCACCGCACGCTCCCGTCCCTGGCATTGCTGGATCAGGATGGCCGCCTGGTGCAAGGTTTTGGCGATAATGGCCGCCGTGTCGTGCGATTGCCTGGCGGTCTGTCCCTGGGCATGCGTGATAAATGGCTCCCTCCCGGTGTGCCGGGCGCAGAAGCCTGCGATGTGGCCGTACAGCAAGACGGCCGGATCCTGATCCTGGCCAACCATCACTTCGAACTGGCCGATCACGTCGGCATGTTGATACGACTGGATGTCGAAGGCTCGCTGGACTACTCGTTCAACGGCCGCGGCTTCGTGATGGTCCGGCACCTGCTGATGAATACCTGGCTCAGCAGCCTGACGGTACAACGCGATGGTCGAATCCTGGTCGGTGGATCGATCAACTTCCCTGAAGAAGGCTTGCTGGCACGCTATCACCCGGACGGTCGCCTCGACGACCGTTTTGCCGTGGACGGATTCATGACCTTCAAGGCGCAAGGACATGGCGCCCGGGTCAACCGGGTGGTTCAGCAAAACGAAGGCGACATCCTGTGTTATGGCAGCAGTTGCGAGCCAATGCACTGCCTGACATACAAAATGCACAGCAACGGCCGACCCGACACTCATTGCAACGGAGGACACCCGCAACGGCGGGATATCGGTTACAGCGGATGCCAGTGGACCGCCGCGCAGCTACAGCCCGATGGCAGTGTGCTCACGGCGGGCGCCACCATCGGCGGCGTCGAAGCAGACTTCATTCTCGGGCGATGCCTGCCCAACGGCCTTCCCGATCGCCATTTTGGCAAAGGCAGCGGCTATACACGTACCCGTCTCGGCCCCAGCCTGGATACCGCCACCTGTGTCGCCGCGCAAGCCGATGGAAACATCGTCGTTGGAGGCTATTCGCTGCACGGAAACTACAAGGCGGTCGTCGCTCGCTTCCAGGGATAAACACCGGCATTTTTCCTGCGCTTGATCTTCTGGTGCGCTTGCGGCAAGTTGCGCGCTTCTCAAGACAAGGAGCAGCCGATGTCCGGTTCAATGGCCCAGGCGTTCGCGCACAACTTTCTCGGGCACTCGCCCCGTTGGTACAAGGCCTGCATCGTCGGCTTTCTCATCCTCAATGCCCTGGTGCTCTGGACCGCAGGCCCGGTGGCTGCCGGCTGGCTACTGGTGCTGGAGTTCATCTTCACCCTGGCCATGGCGCTCAAATGCTATCCGCTGATGCCCGGCGGCCTGCTGTTGATTGAAGCCCTGCTGCTGAAGATGACCACGCCCCAGGCGCTGTACGACGAGTTGCTGCACAACTTCCCGGTGATCCTGCTGCTGATGTTCATGGTGGCCGGTATCTATTTCATGAAGGACCTGTTGCTGTACCTGTTCTCGCGCTTGTTGCTCGGGGTCCGCTCCAAGGCCCTGCTGGCCCTGATGTTCTGCTTTCTTTCGGCCTTTCTGTCGGCGTTCCTCGACGCCCTGACCGTGACCGCCGTGATCATCAGTGCCGCCGTAGGCTTTTACTCGGTGTATCACCGCGTTGCCTCGGGCAACGATCCGCGCCAGGACAGCGAGTTCAGCGACGACCAACATCTGCCCACCCTGCATCAGGGTGATCTGGAACAGTTCCGCGCCTTCCTGCGCAGCCTGCTGATGCACGGCGCCGTGGGCACCGCGCTGGGCGGTGTCTGTACGCTGGTCGGCGAACCGCAGAACCTGCTGATCGGCCATGAAATGGGCTGGCACTTCTCCGAGTTCTTTACCCGGGTTGCGCCGGTATCCCTGCCGGTACTGGTTGCCGGGCTGGTAACCTGCGTCCTGCTGGAAAAACTGCGCTGGTTCGGATACGGCACGCTGCTGCCGGATAACGTCCGTGCGGTGCTGGCCAACTACGCCGCCGAAGACAATGCCGAGCGCACCACGCGCCAACGCGCAGCGCTTCTGGTGCAAGGCTTTGCGGCATTGATTCTGATTGCCGGGCTGGCGTTCCACATCGCCGAAGTGGGCTTGATCGGCTTGATGGTGATCGTGCTGATCACCGCCTTCACCGGTATCACCGACGAACACCGCCTGGGCACCGCGTTCAAGGACGCCATGCCGTTCACCTCATTGCTGGTGGTGTTTTTCGCCGTGGTCGCGGTAATTCACGATCAGCAACTGTTCGCCCCGTTGATCCACTGGGTGCTGACGCTTCCGGCAGACCAACAACCGGGCATGCTGTTCATTGCCAACGGCCTGCTGTCCGCCATCAGCGACAATGTGTTCGTGGCGACCATTTACATCACCGAAGTGAAGCGCGCTTTCATGGCGGGCGAGATGACCCGTGAGCACTTCGAAACCCTGGCCATCGCGATCAATACCGGCACCAACCTGCCGAGCGTGGCGACGCCCAACGGTCAGGCGGCATTCCTGTTCCTGCTGACCTCGGCGATCGCACCGCTGGTGCGCCTGTCTTACGGGCGGATGGTCTGGATGGCATTGCCGTACACCGTGGTGATGGGCTTGCTCGGGTGGTATGCGGTGAGTTACTGGCTCTGACACTGCCGCCTCCTGTGGGAGCGAGCTCGCTCCCACAGGAGATACGTGTTATCCGAGGCGGTGCCAGACGCGGCCGTCACGGGTGAGCAGCTCTTCGCCGGCCTTGGGGCCGTTTTCCCCGGCGGCATAGCTCTGCACGCTTGAGTCCTGCTGCCAGGCATCCAGGAACGGCTGCACGGCGCGCCAGCCGTTCTCGATGTTGTCGGCGCGCTGGAACAGCGTCTGGTCACCCGTCAGGCAATCGTAGATCAGGGTTTCGTAGCCGGTGGACGGCTGCATCTCGAAGAAGTCCTTGTAGGCGAACCCCAGCTCGATGTTATCCATTTTCAAGGCCTGACCGGGACGCTTGGCCAGCAGGTCGAACCACATGCCTTCGTTCGGCTGGATCTGAATGCGCAGATAGGTCGGCTGCAGCTCATCGACCTCGGTATCGCGGAACTGCGCATAGGGCGCCGGCTTGAAGCAGATCACGATCTCGGTGTCACGCACACTCATGCGCTTGCCGGTCCGCAGGTAGAACGGCACGCCGACCCAGCGCCAGTTATCGATCATGACCTTGAGGGCCACATAGGTTTCAGTATTGCTGTCGGGGGCGACGTTGTTTTCCTGGCGATAGCCCGGCAGTGCCTTGCCGTCGATCTCACCGGCGGCGTATTGGCCGCGCACCGAGTTGGCGCGGGCCTCCTCCACCGTCCAGGGCCTGATCGCGCCAACGACCTTGGCTTTCTCGCCGCGCACCGCATCGGCGCCAAACGCCGCGGGCGGCTCCATCGCCACCATCGCCAGCAGCTGGAACAGGTGATTGGGCACCATGTCCCGCAGCGCGCCGGTGTGCTCATAGAAACTGCCACGGGTTTCCACGCCGACGGTTTCGGCGGCGGTGATCTGCACGTGGTCGATGTAGTGATTGTTCCAGAACGCTTCGAACAGACTGTTTGAGAACCGGCTGACCAGGATGTTCTGCACGGTCTCCTTGCCCAGGTAATGGTCGATGCGGTAGATCTGCTTTTCCGTCATCACCTTGAGCAGGCAAGCGTTCAAGGCTTCGGCCGTATGCAGGTCGGAGCCGAAGGGTTTTTCGATCACTACCCTTCTGAAGGCCTCGGGGGTTTCTTCCAGCAAGCCGGCCGAACCGAGGCGGCGCACCACTTCACTGAAGAAACGCGGCGCGGTGGCCAGGTAGAACACCGCATTGCCGGTACCGCTGTCGGCGATTTTCGCCGCCAGCGCTTGATAAGTGCTGTCGTCCAGGAAGTCGCCCTGGACGTAGCTTATGCCTTTGGCGAGCTTGGCCCACAGTGCCGGGTCAAGGGCTTGATCGCCCTTGCCGGTCCTGGTGGCCACCTCGTTGCGAATGAAGTCCTCGAGTTTTTTCGCGAAGCCTTCATCGCTGATGGCGTTGTGGTCAACGCCGATGATCCGCAGTCCATTCCCGAGTAAACCGTCACGGCTGAGGTTGTACAGCGCCGGCATCAGCAGGCGCTTGACCAGATCGCCGTGGGCGCCGAACAGGAACAGCGTGGTCGGCGGCGCGGGTTCAGCCTTGGATTTCCTGCGGATCGCGTGGGTCATTTTTTCGAGGTCTCCACATGGCCGCCGAAGCCGAAGCGCTGGGCCGAGAGAATCTTGTCGCCAAAGGTGCCTTGCCCACGGGAACGGTAGCGGGAGAACAGCGAGTTCGACAGCACCGGCACCGGCACCGCTTGCTCCATGGCAGCTTCGATGGTCCATTGACCTTCACCGCTATCGGCCACGGACCCGGAGAAACCGTCGAGTTTCGGATCGCCGGCCAGGGCGTCGGCAGTCAGGTCCAGCAACCACGAGGACACCACGCTGCCACGGCGCCACACTTCGGCGATATCGGCGACGTTCAGGTCAAAACGCTGGTCTTGCGGCAGGCTCTCGCTGTTTTTGGTCTTGAGGATGTCGAAGCCTTCTGCAAACGCCTGCATCATCCCGTATTCGATGCCGTTGTGGATCATCTTCACGAAGTGCCCGGCACCAGCGGGACCGGCGTGAATGTAACCACGCTCGGCACGATCGTCGTCGGACTTGCGGTCCTTGGTGCGCGGGATGTCGCCCATGCCCGGGGCCAGGGTTGCGAACAGCGGGTCGAGGCGTTTAACGGTCTCGGCATCACCGCCGATCATCATGCAGTAACCGCGTTCCAGGCCCCAGACGCCGCCGGACGTACCGACGTCGATGTAGTGCAGGCCTTTTTCCGACAGGGTCTTCGCCCGGCGGATATCGTCCTTATAGAAGGTGTTGCCGCCGTCGATGATGGTGTCGCCGGCTTCGAGCAAGGTGCTCAGGGTGTCGATAGTTTCTTCGGTCGGCGCGCCGGCCGGCAGCATGACCCAGACCGCACGCGGTTTGGCCAGGCCAGCGACCAGTGCTGGCAGGTCGGTGACGCCGGTGGAGCCCTCTGTGGCCAGGGCTTCGACAAAGGCGGTATTGCGGTCATAAACAACGGTGGTGTGCCCGTTGAGCATCAGGCGCCGCGCAATATTGCCGCCCATGCGGCCCAGTCCAATAATCCCGAGTTGCATGTGCTGATGCTCCCTACTACAAATAAAAGTGTGTCAAAGGTTATAGCCCAACGCGACTCATGAGGTTAGTCCAGAGCGTTGGCGTGAAGTTTCCGGGCATTGTGCCCGATCCTGATGGTTAACGTCGGGAATCAAACCGAAGACACAACGACCATGAAAAATAAAAAAGTTCCCTTTGGGGGCAAAAGAAATCAAAATTGGCGCCGATAGTAGGTCAGCCCCGGATTTCGAGGCGTACCTACAGTTGAGACACGCCATTTGCGAGGTGAGCAATGGGCACAGTACATACCGCACTGCCAGCACAAACCCTTTACGTCACAATCCGTCGCGATGAATTGCGCCAGTTGAAAGACGAACGCGATCAGTTGAAGCAGGAACTGGCGCATTTGCGGCTGTTGCTGCAAACCGGCCAGACGCAGCCCCTGGCTGTGACGCAACGCGCCCCACTCGCCTGACCCCCTCCTTTCAAGCGGGAGCAGTCTGCACTGCTTCCGCACCGGCTCGCGACCTTCTCCGAGCAGGCTTCCCGTCCCGCGATAGCCACGAAGGCCGTTGGTGAAGTTAATTCCCATTTAACGGATTCGGCGGATAATGCCATTTCGACACTGCTTCATTGATTCATGGACGAAAGGCATCCGACATCTGTAGTGGGAGGCAAACCATGAAACGCACCGCAATGATTCTCGCCGGCCTGATGGCCTTGGGCTCAACCAGTGCTTTTGCCGAAGGTGGAGCCGAACGCATGCGCTATTACTACGAAAGCCTGCGACTGGCCCAGCAAGAAGCCCTCGGCCACCCTGTCCAGAGCACTGAGCTGCGGGTTCCGGACGATCAAACCGCACAAATGACTGAAACCTACAGACCGAAATGATCCATGGGCTTCTGACTGCGGCGCCATGGCCACAGAAGACTGTCGGGCGTCCTGACGGACGCCCTTTTTTTGCCAGTTGAATCAGAGGCTCTTGGTCCAGAACAGCATCCGCCCATGGGCCGGGTCGAACATGCCGGGGGCGAAACCGGCTTTTTCATAGGAACCCTGGGCCACGGCATTGCCCTCCAGCACTTCCAGGGTCAGCTTGCAGCAGCCACGCTGACGGGCGATGTCCTCGACCTTTTGCAACATCCTCTGGCTCAAGCCCAGGCCGCGAAATTTTTTCACCACCGCCACATCGTGCACATTGACCAGCGGCCGGCAGGCAAAGGTCGAGAATCCCTCGAAGCAATTGACCAGCCCGGCCGGTTCGCCACCGACAAAGGCCAGCACACTGAAAGCGTGGGGGCGCCGGGCAAGCTCGGCCGGGAGTTGTTCCAGTACATCGGCCGGCAACGGCTGGCCGCCGCCCATCGGGTCCTCGGCGTAGTGGTTCAACACCAGGCAAATAGCTTCGGCATGCACCGGATTGGTGTAACTGGCCTGAAGCACAAGAATTTCTGCGGAGTCCATTTCCATCCTCGATCACACATAAAGTAGCCCCCAGCATGTATTCACGCTGAAGTGCCGGCAGACCATAGCGCGAGCACCGTGGTACCGACAATCGCAACCGAGGAAATCTTTGGCACTCAAGCGCCCCAGATCAACGCCTCCGTCCACCCCAGTTCGACAAAATCCTCGGCCCGCAAGTGCGACTCACCGGCGCAGAAAAACTCGTCGAGTTGTGGTGGCTGGACCGAGGTGCCGCTGAGCATGGCGTGAACCTGGCCGCGGTGATGGATCTGGTGTTCAAACAAATGGGACAGCAGGCGCAAGCGACTGTCGTATTGCGGAGTGTCCCGGGCGATGGTCACGATTTTGCCGAGGTCGGCATCGCGCATCTGCTCGCAGTAGGCGATCAGCCGGCGGTCGACGTGGGCCTGTTCGCCAACCAGGTCCGGCGCCATGAGACAGGGTTCGTCTTCCTTGAAAAACACCCGGCAATCGGGATGCGGATCATCGCCGCGCAGTTCGCGCTCCAGGGCGTCCACATAAAACCAGTCACAGGTGAGGATGTGGTTGAGGGTGGCGCGGATCGTCGGGAAGAAACTGACCCTGGGTGCGCTCAGTTCCTGCGGGCTCAACTGACGCCAGGCCTTGGCCAGTCGGTGATTGGACCAGGCGTTCTGATAGGCCATGGTCAGCAAATGGTGCGACAGGGGCTGATTCATCTTCGCTGCTCCCGATCAAATCCGGATCAAACTTCGGCAAACCGCTGCAGTTGCATTTCCTGCAATCGACTGAGGGTACGGCGGAACGGGAATTCCAGATAACCCTCAGTGTAAAGCGATGCCATCGGTACTTGCGCTTCAAGGTACAGCGGCACCTTGCGGTCGTAGCACTCGTCCACCAGGGCAATGAACCGTCGCACACCGTCGTCATGCACTGACAACTGCGGCAACTCGCGATCTCCCGCGTCCACCCGCTCGACACCGTCCTCGGTACCGCGGGCAATGCGTCCGGCGCGTTTCTGTGCGCTGAGGTTGGGCACGTCACTCAACAGAATAGCGCCGTAGGTATCGCACAGGGCGATGAAATCCATGGCCGCGAAGGGTTGCTCGCACAGCGCGGCGTAACGGGTCCAGAGCACCGTCGGGCTGGCCTTGACCACCTCGAGGGTGCGGTAACCGACCTCTATCGGCTCGCGAGAGACTGACTGGCCTGCGCTCAACATCTGGAACACTTCACCCAGCGCGCCGGGCCTGCCGGATTCGGCCACCCAGTAACGTTGCGAACCGGCCCCCGGATGCAGGCGGTGGTCTTCCCCGCCATCCACTGCAATCACCTGCATGTGTTGCTTGATCGCCGCGATGGCGGGCATGAAACGGTCGCGATTGAAGCCGTCGGCGTACAACTGGTCCGGCGGCAGATTGGACGTGCAGACCACCACCACACCCTGTTCGAACATCACCTGGAACAGGCGCCCGAGAATGATCGCGTCGCCGATGTCATTGACGAACAACTCGTCGAAACACAGCACCCGCACTTCTTCGGCCAGTTCACGGGCCAACGCCTTGAGCGGATCGGCAGTGCCGGTCAGTTGAAACGAGCGCTGGTGCACCCAGCCCATGAAGTGGTGAAAGTGCTGACGCCGCGCCGGTACTCGCAGGCTTTGGTAGAACTGATCCATCAACCAGGTCTTGCCCCGCCCCACCGGCCCCCACAGGTACACGCCGGAAATGTGCGCGCGGCCTTCGTGCAGCGCCTCGTGGCATTTTTGCAGGGCCCACACGGCATGTTCCTGGGCCTCGTCCTGGACGAAGCCCTTTTGTTCAATGGCATGCTGCCAGGCGCTTAAGGGGGAATCGATAGTCATGGGCGGCAGTATGCCATTGCGCATGAATAACGCGACCAGTGATCGGCGATTTTATGCAGAAAGGAAAAGCGCCTTGACGATTTAGATTCCAGCATCATATTTAATAGATGTTGATACAAATCTATAGCCTCTGTCGCCATCCCTCTGGAGTCATCCCATGCATTACAGAGTTTTCGGTCGTAAAACCGGCTTGCGTGTTTCCGAACTGGCGTTGGGCGCCGGCAACTTTGGTACCGGTTGGGGTCATGGCGCCGAGCGCGACGAAGCCAGGCGCATTTTTGATGGCTACCTGGAAGCCGGCGGCAACTTCATCGATACCGCCAATGGCTATCAGGGCGGGCAGTCCGAGGCCATGCTCAGCGAATTCATCGCCGCAGAACGGGATCGCCTGGTCATCGCCACCAAATACACCCTCGGGACTACACCGGCGGCCGGCATTTCCCACACTGGCAACAGCCGCAAGAACATGGTGCGCGCCGTGGAAGAAAGCCTGAAACGCCTGAAGACCGAGCATATCGACCTGTTCTGGGCCCACATGAGTGATGGCGTCACGCCCATGGAAGAGATCCTGCGCGGGTTCGACGACCTGGTCAGTGCCGGAAAGATTCATTACGCCGGGCTGTCGAACTTTCCCGCGTGGCGCATCGCCCGTGCCGACCTGCTGGCCGAGGTGCGCGGTTTTGCGCCGATTGCCGCGATCCAGGTCGAGTACAGCCTCGCCGAGCGCACCGCCGAGCGTGAACAACTGCCGATGGCCGAAGCCCTGGGCCTGGCCGCGACCTTGTGGTCGCCGCTGGGTGGCGGCTTCCTGACTGGCAAGTATCGCAACAGTGAGGGCGACAATCGCGCGAACAAGCTCGGCGTGCTGATTCACGCCGAAAAAAGCGCCCGCGAAACCGCCCTGCTCGACACCTTGATCGATGTCGCCGCAGAACTGGACGCCAGCCCGACCCACGTGGCCATTGCCTGGTTGCGGGAGAAGGCCCGGCGCTCGACCACGGCACTGATCCCGATCCTCGGCTCCCGGACCCGGGAGCAACTGGACGCCACGTTGGGCGCGCTGAATGTGCAGTTGAGCACCGAGCAACTGGCACGACTGGACGGCGTCAGTGACGTGGCCAAGGGCGTGCCGCACGAATCCATTTCCGGTTCGTTCGCGCGGTTCAGCGGGGGGCAGATCCTCGACTTGCCAATCGTTCCAGTGGCCTGACACCACCAAAACTGTAGGAGCGAGCCTGCTCGCGATGAGGGCGGAACATTCAACATCTATGTTGGCTGAACGACCGCTATCGCGAGCAGGCTCGCTCCTACAGGGTTAGGCGTATTACCGATCAACCTTATGCCTGGCCGCATACAGACAAAGCATCTCCATCGCCAGCGTCGCCGCCGCCAGTGACGTGATCTCCGCGCTGTCATAGGCCGGAGCCACTTCCACCACGTCCATGCCCACCAGGTTGATCCCGCGCAGACCGCCGAGAATCTCCAGCGCCTGCACCGTGCTCAAGCCGCCGCACACGGGTGTTCCGGTGCCTGGGGCGAACGCCGGATCGAGGCAGTCGATGTCGAAGGTCAGGTAAACCGGGTTGTCGCCGACCCGCGCGCGAATCGCCTCGACAATCGCTTCGCAGCCACTGCGATGCACCTGCCGCGCGTCGAGCACTTGAAAGCCTTGATGATCGTCGTTGGTGGTGCGCAAACCGATTTGTACCGAGCGCGACGGGTCCACCAGCCCTTCCCTGGCCGCGTGCCAGAACATGGTGCCGTGGTCGATGCGCTTGCCCTCTTCGTCCGGCCAGGTGTCGCTGTGGGCGTCGAAGTGGATCAGCGACAGCGCTCCGTGCTTGCGGGCATGGGCCTTGAGCAGCGGATAGGTGATGAAATGGTCGCCGCCAAAGGTCAGCATCGCCGTGCCGGCATTGAGGATGCGCTCAGCGTGGGCCTCAATCATTTCGGGCGTCGACTGCGGCGAGCCGTAATCGAAATCGCAATCGCCGTAATCGATGACCGCCAGGTGATCGAACGGATCAAACGTCCACGGCCAGTGCCGTTCCCAGGCGATCCCGGCAGAGGCGGCGCGAATGCCCCGTGGTCCGAAGCGTGCGCCGGGGCGGTTGCTGGTGGCCGTGTCGAACGGCACGCCACTGACGGCCACATCAACGCCACGCAGGTCACGACTGTAGCGGCGACGCATGAAACTGGTGATACCGGCGTAGGTACTTTCAGCGGCCGTGCCGTATAGGCTGTCACGGGTGATGGCTTGATCGTTCTGCATCGGGACGTCCATTGAAGGCTCCTTCTCTTTTCTTATTGGCGGCTACGGAAAGTGGTCCACAAGCGGGTGCGCTGGCGCATGTCCTTGAGGCTCATGCTGCGGTCGGCGTACAACCGCTCCCGCACATCGGCCATCGGGTAGATGTCCGGATCGGTGCGCACCGCTTCATCCACCAGCGGCGTGGCGGCCTGATTCGCCGTGGCGAAGAACAAAGTGTTGGTCAGTGCGGCCACGGACTCGGGGCGCAACATGAATTCGATAAAGGCACGGGCGGCTTCGGGGTGCGGCGCGTCCTTGGGGATCGCCAGGTTGTCCTGCCACACGAGGGTGCCTTCCCTGGGAATCCGGTAGGCGATTTCATAGGGTTTATTGGCCTTGCGTGCCTGGTCGGCGGCCATGCTCGCGTCGCCGTTGTAGGTCAGCGCCAGGCACACGCTGCCATTGGCCAGGTCGCTGATCTGCCGCCCGGTGGCGACGTACAGCACGTTCGGCTGTAGCTGATGCAGCAACGCCTCGGCGGCTGACAGATCGTTCTTGTCCGTGCTGTAGGGATCTTTACCCAAATAATGCAGCGCCAGTCCGATCACCTCCTGAGGCGAGTCGAGAATGGCGATGCCGCAGTCTTTCAACTTGTTCGCGTACTCGGGTTTGAACAGTAGGTCCAGGCTGTTGAGCGGCGCATCCGGCAAGCGCTGTTTGACCGCCTCGACGTTCATGCCCAGACCCAGGGTGCCCCAGGTGTAAGGCACGCCATAGCGGTTGCCCGGGTCGACGGCGGCGAGTTTTTCCAGCAAGTCCGGATCGAGGTTGGCGTAACCCTTGAGCCCTTCGTGGGGAATCGGTTTCAACGCCCCGGCCGCAAGCCCCCGGGCCAGCACGCTGGAGGACGGCACCACCACGTCATAACCGCTGCCGCCGGTGAGCAACTTGGTCTCCAGTACTTCCGAAGAGTCGAAGGTGTCATAGCGCACATGGATACCCGTCTCCTGCTCGAACCGTTGCAGGGTTTCGGGGGCGACGTAATCGGCCCAACTGTACAGATTGACCACCTTGTCTTCGGCCTGGGCCGAGGCGGCCATGGCAAGGAACAGCGCGGGTAAACACAGCTTGAACTTGGGAGCCATGACGAACACCTGACCAGAGGAAGTGGTTGCAGGATGCGTCGTCGGATACATTGGTAAAATATCAAGTTAATTAACCTGACTTTATTACGGAGTAATGTTTGATGCTCGGCCAACTCCACGATCTGGATCTGCAATTGTTGCGGCTGTTTGTCAGCGTGGTGGAGTGCGGCGGCTTCAGCGCCGCCCAGGGCGAGTTGGGGTTGAGCCAGTCGAGCATCAGCCAGCAAATGGCCAAACTGGAAACCCGCCTGGGCTATCGACTATGCAGTCGCGGCAAGGGCGGGTTCAGGATCACGCCAAAGGGCGAACAACTGCTCAGCGCCACCCGTGGATTGTTCCAGTCCATCGAAGCCTTCCGGCATCAATCCAACGGCGTGGCCGGGCGCTTGATCGGCGAAGTGCGCCTGGGCCTGTCCGAAGCCCTGGATCAATCGGTGCTGCAACGGGTGGCCGAGGCGATCCGGTGCTTCCGTGAACGGGACGAATCCGTGCGCATCGAACTGATCAGCGCCATGCCCGGCGAAATGGAGCGCTTACTGCTGCAACAGCGCCTGGACCTGGCCATCGGCTACTTCTCGCAAGTGCAAAGTGCGTTTGACTACCGCCAACTGTTCATTGAGACCCAGCATCTGTATTGCGCCCCCGGCCATCCGCTGTTCACCAACCCGGCCCCCAACGATCAGGACCTGCAGGCCTGCGACCGGGTCGATCACCCCTACCGTTTCCTGCGCAGTGACGAACCCTTCCAGGGCAAGTTGTGTTCGGCGCGCTCCGAACAAGTGGAAGGCACCCTCGCCTTCATCCTTTCCGGCAAGCATGTCGGTTACTTGCCCAGCCACTTCGCTCGCGGCTGGGAAGACAAGGGTTTGCTCAGGGCCGTGCGCCGAGGCGACATGAGTTTCGATGTCGCGTTTCATCTGGCCCGGCATCGGGCACAGGTGGCCGGCGAGGCGCAGAAGGCGTTCGAAGAGGATCTGCTCGCGGCGTTTGCCTGAATTCGCCTTGGTCTACGCTGTAACAGTATCGGACACCGACATGCAAAAATGCACAGATAACCTGCAGTTATCCGGGTTGTACAAGGCAAATTTGCACTGATACGATCCGCCATCGCTCGCGCGCGAGCATCTCGATAAAGAACAATAAAAGCAGGGAGTTAGTGATGACTGCTCAGGTTTTTTCTCCCGGGACTCAGTCCATGGATGCCATGCAGAACGAAGTGCTGGCCGAGGTTCGCAACCACATTGGTCACCTGACCCTCAACCGCCCCGCCGGCCTCAATGCCCTCACCCTGGACATGGTGCGAAACCTGCACCGCCAGCTCGACGCCTGGGCACAGGATCCGCAAGTCCATGCCGTGGTCTTGCGCGGTGCCGGGGAAAAAGCCTTCTGCGCTGGCGGCGACATTCGCTCGCTGCATGACAGCTTCAAAAACGGCGACACCCTGCACGAAGATTTCTTCGTCGAGGAATACGCCCTCGACCTCGCGATCCACCACTACCGCAAACCGGTGCTGGCCCTGATGGACGGTTTTGTCCTCGGCGGCGGCATGGGCCTGGTGCAAGGCGCAGACTTGCGCGTGGTCACCGAGAAAAGCCGCCTGGCCATGCCGGAAGTCGGCATCGGCTATTTCCCCGACGTCGGCGGCAGTTACTTCCTGCCGCGCATCCCCGGTGAGCTGGGGATCTACCTCGGTGTCAGCGGTGTGCAGATTCGCGCCGCCGATGCGCTGTATTGCGGCCTGGCCGACTGGTACCTGGAAAGCGACAAACTGGGCACGCTAGACGAGAAACTTGACCAGCTCGAATGGCACGATACGCCACTCAAGGATCTGCAAGGCCTGCTGGCGAAATTCGCCGTGCAACAACTGCCCGACGCGCCACTGGCGACTTTGCGCCCGGCCATCGACCACTTCTTCGCCCAAGCCGACGTGCCGAGTATTGTGGAGCAACTGCGTCAGGTAACGGTCGCGGACAGCCATGAGTGGGCCGTCACCACCGCCGACCTGCTGGAAACCCGCTCGCCGCTGGCCATGGCCGTGACCCTGGAAATGCTCCGTCGCGGACGCGAGCTGCCGTTGGAACAATGTTTCGCCCTTGAGCTGCACCTGGACCGCCAGTGGTTCGAGCGCGGCGACCTGATCGAAGGCGTGCGCGCCTTGCTGATCGACAAAGACAAGACACCACGCTGGAACCCGCCCACCCTCCAGGCGCTGGACGCCGAACACGTGGCGAGCTTCTTCAGCGAGTTTGACCAGAGCGAGAGCTGAGCCATGCACGATATTGAATTGAGCGAAGAACAAGTCATGATCCGCGACATGGCCCGGGATTTTGCCCGCGGCGAAATCGCGCCCCATGCCCAGGCCTGGGAAAAGGCCGGCTGGATCGACGACGGTCTGGTGAAGAAGATGGGCGAACTGGGCCTTCTGGGCATGGTGGTCCCCGAGGAATGGGGCGGCACCTATGTCGACTACGTGGCCTACGCCCTGGCGGTAGAAGAGATTTCCGCCGGCGACGGTGCTACCGGCGCCTTCATGAGCATCCACAACTCCGTGGGCTGCGGACCGGTGCTCAACTACGGCAGCGAAGAACAGAAACAGACCTGGCTGGCGGACCTTGCCAGCGGCCAGGTCATCGGCTGCTTCTGCCTGACCGAACCCCAGGCCGGTTCCGAGGCGCACAACCTGCGCACTCGCGCCGAACTGCGCGCCGGCCAGTGGGTGATCAACGGCGCCAAACAATTCGTCAGCAACGGCAAGCGCGCCAAGCTGGCGATTGTGTTTGCCGTGACCGATCCGGACTTGGGCAAACGTGGCATCTCGGCGTTCCTGGTACCGACCGATACCGCAGGTTTTATCGTCGACCGCACCGAACACAAGATGGGCATCCGTGCTTCCGACACCTGCGCGGTGACCCTGAACGACTGCACCATCCCCGAAGCCAATCTGCTGGGCGAACGCGGCAAAGGCCTGGCCATCGCCTTGTCCAACCTCGAAGGCGGCCGCATCGGCATCGCCGCCCAGGCGCTAGGCATCGCCCGCGCGGCGTTTGAAGCGGCCCTGGCGTATTCCCGTGATCGTGTGCAGTTCGGCAAAACGATCAATGAACATCAGAGCATCGCCAATTTGCTGGCCGACATGCACATGCAATTGAACGCCGCTCGGTTGATGATCCTGCACGCCGCACGCCTGCGCACGGCCGGCAAACCCTGCCTGTCGGAGGCGTCACAAGCCAAGCTGTTTGCGTCGGAAATGGCGGAAAAGGTCTGCTCGTCCGCCATTCAGATTCATGGCGGCTATGGCTACCTGGAAGACTATCCGGTGGAGAAGTACTACCGGGATGCGCGGATCACGCAGATTTACGAAGGGTCGAGCGAGATTCAGCGGATGGTGATTGCCCGTGAACTGAAGAATTATCTGGTCTAAGAGCTTAAAAGCTTCGCGAGCAGGCTCGCTCCCACAGGTTCCGAGGGTGTACACAATATGTGTGAACGACCGAGAACACTGTGGGAGCGCGCTTGCTCGCGATAGCGTCAGCAGGAACGCCGCATTACTTACCTTGGAATTCAGCCTCACGCTTGGCAATAAACGCCGCCATTCCTTCCTTCTGATCCTGCGTCGCAAACGCCGCATGGAACACCCGACGCTCAAAGCGCACGCCCTCGGCCAGGCTCACTTCAAAGGCACGGTTGACGCTTTCCTTGACCATCATCGCTATCGGCAGCGACTTCTTGGCGATCAGCGCCGCGACTTTCAGTGCTTCATCCAGCAGCTCATCGCTTGGCACGATACGCGCCACGATGCCGCAACGCTCCGCTTCCACGGCATCGATCAAGCGGCCGCTCAGGCACATTTCCATGGCCTTGGCCTTGCCCACGGCGCGGGTCAGACGCTGGGTACCGCCCATGCCCGGCAGCACGCCGAGGTTGATTTCCGGCTGGCCGAATTTGGCGTTGTCGCCGGCCAGAATGAAGTCGCACATCAACGCCAGCTCACAACCGCCACCCAGGGCGAAACCGTTGACCGCCGCGATGATCGGCTTGCGGCGGTTGGCCACGCGGTCGCTGTCGCTGAACAGGTCGTCGATGTAGATCTGCGGATAGGTCAGCTCGGCCATTTCCTTGATGTCGGCACCGGCGGCGAAGGCTTTTTTCGAACCGGTCAGGACGATGCAGCCGATGTTCGAGTCAGCCTCGAAGCCATCGAGGGCCTGGTTCAGTTCGCTGACGATCTGCGCGTTCAACGCATTCAGCGCTTGTGGACGGTTGAGGGTGATCAGGCCAACGCGGCCGTGGGTTTCCAGCAAAATCGTTTCGTAGCTCAGCTCTTTGTCGCTCACAGGGGGGACTCCTTCTTATAAGTTGCGCGAAATGACCATGCGCTGAATATCGCTGGTGCCTTCGTAAATCTGGCAGACCCGCACGTCGCGGTAGATCCGTTCCAGCGGGAAGTCGTTGAGGTAACCGTAGCCGCCAAGGGTTTGCAGCGCCGAGGAGCATACCTTCTCGGCCATTTCCGAGGCGAACAGTTTGGCCATCGACGCTTCGACCAGGGCCGGTTTGCCACTGTCACGCAGGGCGGCGGCGTAGTGCACCATTTGCCGCGCCACGGCGATCTGGGTCGCCATGTCCGCCAGGCGGAAGGCCACGGCCTGGTGCTCGATGATCGGCTTGCCGAAGCTCTCGCGCTCACGGGCGTAGTCTCGCGCCGCTTCGAACGCGGCGCGGGCCATGCCCACCGATTGCGAAGCGATGCCGACGCGACCGCCTTCAAGGTTGGCCAGGGCAATCCTGTAGCCTTCGCCCTCCTCGCCCAGACGGTTGGCCACCGGCACCTTCACGTCTTCGAAGAGAATCTGGCAGGTGTCGGACGCATGCTGACCGAGCTTGTCCTCGACCCGTGCAACGGTGTAGCCCGGCGAATCGGTCGGCACGATAAAGGCACTGATGCCGCGTTTGCCAGCGCTCGGATCGGTCACCGCAAACACGATCACCACCCCGGCATTCTGCCCGGAAGTGATGAATTGCTTGCAGCCGTTGAGTACGTAGTGATCGCCTTCCAGGCGGGCACGGGTTTTCAGGCCGCTGGCGTCGGAACCGGCTTGGGGCTCGGTCAAAGCGAAAGCGCCGAGCATCGCACCGCTGGCCAGCGGTTTGAGGAAGCGCTCTTTCTGCTCATCGGTGCCGTAGTTGAGGATCGGCACACAGCCCACGGAGTTGTGCACGCTCATGATGGTCGAGCAGGCGCCATCGCCGGCGGCGATTTCTTCCAGCGCCATGGCGTAGGCCAGGTAACCGGTGTCGCATCCGCCCCACTGCTCCGGCACCAGCATGCCGAAGAAGCCCAGCCCGGCCATCTCGCCGATAGCTTCCTTGGGAAAGCGATGCTCACGGTCCCACTCGGCAGCGAACGGCTTCAGCCGTTCCTGGGCAAAGTCCCGGGCCATGTCGCGGATTTGTTGTTGGTCGTCATTGGGGATCATGGTGAATCCTTGAATCTGGTTACGACGCAGAACCCTGTAGGAGTGAGCCTGCTCGCGAAGAGGCCGTGTCAGTCGACATCATCGTCGGATGACACACCGCTTTCGCGAGCAAGCCCGCTCCCACTTGGGATTGGCGTCAGTTTCAGTAGAGGCATTCCACGGCCATGGCCGTCGCTTCACCGCCGCCGATGCAAATCGCTGCCACGCCGCGCTTCAAGCCTTTCTGGCGCAGGGCCGAAAGCAGGGTCACCAGAATCCGCGCGCCGGACGCGCCGATCGGGTGCCCGAGAGCGCAAGCGCCGCCGTGCACGTTGAGCTTCTCGTGGGGGATTTCCAGATGCGTCATCGCGGCCATGCCGACCACGGCGAAGGCTTCGTTGACTTCCACCAGATCGACGTCGTTGAGCGACCAGCCGGTTTTTTTCATCAATTTCTTGATCGCACCGATTGGCGCCACCGGGAACAGGCCCGGGGTGTCGGCGAATGCGGCGTGGCCATGAATCACCGCCAAGGGTTTCAGGCCTTGCTTCTGTGCCTGCGACTGGCGCATCAGCACCAACGCGGCGGCACCGTCGGAGATCGAACTGGAATTGGCCGCCGTCACCGTACCGCCATCGCGGAACGCCGGTTTCAACGAAGCGATCTTGTCCAGCCTGGCTTTTGGCGGCTGCTCGTCATTGCTGATCACCACCTGCTCTTTGCCGACGGTCACGGTCAGCGGGACGATTTCGGCCTTGAAGCTGCCGTCCTTGATCGCCTGCTGCGCGCGGGTGGTCGAGGCAATGGCGAACGCGTCCTGGGCTTCACGGCTGAAGCTATTGGTTTCGGCGCATTCTTCGGCGAAGGTGCCCATCAGGCGGCCCTTGTCGTAGGCGTCTTCGAGGCCATCGAGGAACATCGAGTCCTGCACCCGGCCATGACCCATGCGGTAGCCGGCACGGGCGCGGTCCAGCAGGTAAGGTGCGTTGGACATGCTTTCCATGCCACCGGCGACCACGACGTCGGCACTGCCCGCCACCAGCATGTCATGGGCCAGAATCGCCGCTTCCATGCCGGAGCCGCACATTTTGTTCAGGGTGGTGCAGCGGGTCGATTTATCCAGCCCCGCGCCCAGCGCCGCCTGACGCGCAGGGGCCTGGCCAAGGCCGGCCGGCAGCACGCAGCCGAACAACACTTCGTCGACAGAATCGCTGGCAACGCCAGCGCGTTCCACCGCTGCTTTGATGGCCGCCGCGCCGAGTTGCGGCGCGGTCAGGCTTTTCAGTTCGCCCTGGAAGCCGCCCATCGGGGTGCGGACGGCGCTGACGATAACAATTGGATCGTTGGAAATAGTCATGACAAATCCTCCTTACTTGGCGGCCATGCGCAAGGCACCGTCGAGACGGATCACCTCGCCATTGAGCATGCTGTTTTCAATGATATGCCTGACCAGCCCGGCGTACTCGGCCGGTTTGCCCAAACGCGGCGGGAACGGCACGCCGGCGGCCAGGGAATCGCGGACTTCCTGGGTCATGCCGGCCATCATTGGCGTCTCGAAGATGCCCGGGGCGATCGTCATGACACGGATGCCGAAACGCGCCAGCTCACGGGCCGCCGGCAAGGTCAGGCTGACAATCGCCCCCTTGGACGCCGAGTAAGCCGCCTGGCCGATCTGACCGTCGTAAGCTGCGGCAGACGCGGTGTTGATGATCACGCCGCGCTCGCCATCGGCATCCGCTTCGGTTTCAGCAATCGCTGCGGCGGCGAGGCGCAACATGTTGAAGCTGCCGATCAGGTTGACGTTGATCACTTGGCTGAAACTGGCCAGCGCATGTGGGCCGTTCTTGCCGAGAATCTTCTCGCCACGCACGATGCCGGCGCAATTGACCAGGCCATTGAGGCCGCCAAAGGCTTTGACCGTCGCCTGTACCGCAGCTTCGGCCGCCGCTTCGTTGCTGATATCCGCCACCACGCTGTGTGCACCAAGGCGCTGGGCCTGGGCTGCAACGGCTTCGGCGTTCATGTCCACCAGCATCACTTTCGCGCCAGCGGCGACCAGCACCTCGGCGGTGGCTGCACCGAGGCCGGAAGCGCCACCGGTGACGATAAAAATCTTGTTCTGGATCTGCATCATTATTTCCCTGGATTCAAGCTGGAAGGTTCTTCGCCGCAGCCTCTTGAGCCTTGGCGATTTCCTGGTTGCGCAAGATAAAGCGCTGCAATTTGCCGCTGGGGGTTTTCGGCAATTCGCTGACAAATTCGATTTCACGGGGGTACGAGTGCGCCGCCAGACGCTTGCGCACGTGTTGGCGCAGCTCTTCGGCCAACTCGGGGGCGGCGCGGTACTGTGGGCTGAGCACGACGAAGGCCTTGACCAGTTCGGTGCGCTCCGGATCGGGCTTGCCGACCACTGCAGCCTCGACCACGGCCGGGTGTTCGATCAGCGCACTTTCCACGTCGAAGGGACCGACCCGGTAGCCGGAAGTGGTGATCACGTCATCGCTGCGACCGACGAAGCTGATGCTGCCGTCCGGGTTCCACTCGACAGTGTCGCCACTCAGGTAGTAGTTGCCGACAAAGGCCTTGGTCGGTCCGCCTTCGTAGCCGGCGAACCAGCACATCGGCGACTGGCTGCGGTCGATGGCGAGGATGCCCGGCTGGCCAACGCCGAGTTCCTTGTATTCATCGTCCAGTACCACAATGCGGTGGCCCGGCGAGGCAAAACCGGCGGCGCCCATGTGAATCGGGTGCTCAAGGCCGTGGTGGTTGCACAGCACCATGCCCAGTTCGGTCTGGCCGTAGTGGTCGTGGATAACCACGTCGAGGTTGTCGGCGAACCAGCGGATCACTTCCGGGTTCAGCGGCTCGCCGGCGCTGCTGACGATACGCAGCTTGCCTTTGATCGACTTGGCGAATTCATCGCCGCCGGCAATCAGCAAACGGTACGCCGTCGGCGAACCGGTGAGGTTGGTGATGCCGTATTTGTTGATCACCCGGCAGGTGCTTTCGAGGGTGAACGGGCCATCGTAAAAGGTGATCGGATGGCCCATGGACATTGGCCCCGTGACCCCGAAATAAATACCGTAGGCCCAACCCGGATCGGCGACGTTCCAGAAGGCATCTTCCGGGCGCAGATCCACCGCATCGCGGGTGTAGCTCTGGAACGCAACGATGGCCTTGAGCGGCACCGACAGCGCTTTCGACGGGCCGGTGGTGCCCGAGGTGAACATCAGCAGGAACGGATCTTCGCCGGTCAGCAGCACCGGTTCACAGTCGGCGGAACAATTGGCCAGTTCGGCCCAGAAACTGGAATCGCCACGCACCAGGCCCTGCCCTTTGGGGCCGGTGACAGTAACGATGGTCGGGCAATCGGCGACTTCGGCGAGTTTCGACCGGTTCACTGCATCGGTCACCACCACTTTGGCGCCAGAGCTGCCCAGGCGGTGCTCGATGGCCTTGGGCCCGAACGCGGTAAACAGCGGTTGATACACCGCGCCGATGCGCCAGGTGGCGAACACGGTGATCAAGAGTTCGATATTGCGGGGCAACAGGCCGGCGACCTTGTCGCCTTTCTTTACGCCCTGGGCCAGCAGGTAGTTGGCGAAACGCGCGGCCTTGTCCTGCAAGTCGGTGAAGGTGTACGTCGCACCAGTGCCGTCGCGTCCTTCCCAGAACAGCGCGATGCGACCCGGCAAGGCATGCCGGTCACAGCATTCGACACAGGCGTTGAGGGCCGTCAGATCGCCTGCGAGTGCGGCATCGACGGTGTGCTGATAATTGAACTGAGAAGTAGCAGACAAGTAATCGCGCATTGCCAGAATCCCTCTGTGTTTTTTATTAGGTTGGGGGAACCGTAATCAACAGGGAAATACTCGCTCTGTGCGGGTTAGCGGGCAATGGTCAAAGTTATCAAGTTGCCTGACTGCTTTGGCCAAAGCCCGCAGGGCATCAGGAGGTGAAGCGCACTCCGGGTTTGGCGCGCTCGTCCACGGTCAGCTCGAACACATCCGGCCGGGCGTAGTGCCCGACCACGTCATAGTCGTAGCGGGCGCGTACCAGGTCGTCGGTGTCAATTTGCGCGGTGAGCAACCCAGCGCTGTCGCGCAGAGGTCCTGCGAGGATGTCGCCCATGGGACCTACGATCACACTGCCGCCAGCAATCAACGGCCGCTCCGCCGGCCAGTTGGCAATGTCCAGGCCCAGGGCTTGGGGCGATGCCTGGACCTGGCAGGCGCTGACCACGAAGCAGCGCCCTTCATGGGCGATGTGGCGCATGCTGACTTGCCACATCTCCCGCTCGTCCACGGTCGGCGCGCACCACACCTCCACGCCCTTGGCGTACATCGCCGTGCGCAGCAGCGGCATCATGTTTTCCCAGCACACCACCGCACCGACGCGCCCGACCTGGCTGTCGATCACCGGCAAGGTCGAGCCATCGCCCTTGCCCCAGATCAGGCGTTCGGTGCCGGTGGGCATCAGTTTGCGGTGTTTGGCCACCAGTCCGGCCTGCGGATCGAAGTACAGCGCAGTGCAGTACAAGGTGCTGCCGGCGCGCTCGATCACACCGATCACTAGATTCGCTCCGGTGCGTGCCGACAGCGCCGCCAGCGCCTCGGTTTCCACACCAGGTACGTCGATGGCATTGGCAAAATAACGGGCAAAGGCTTCGCGCCCTTGCGGCAGGCGATAGCCCAATTGGGTGCCAAAGCCCTCGCCCTTGGGATAACCGCCCAGCAGCGCTTCCGGCATCACCACCAACCCGGCACCGGATTCGATGATCGCGCTTTCATAGGACAGGATCTGTTCCAGGGTTTCAGCCTTGCCACCGGGCAAGGCGCCGATTTGCAGGGCCGCTACGATTGATTTGGGCATCTCGGAAACTCCATTCGCATCAGGTGTTGCTCATTCTCCGGCGTCAGGCAATCATCAATAAAGACCAATTCACTGCTGAATGATATGAGCCAAATGAATATCACCGACGTCGACCTCAACCTGCTCAAAGTCTTCGAAGCACTGCACGAAGAGTCCAGCGCCAGCCGTGCCGCACTACGCCTGGGCGTGACGCAATCGGCCGTCAGCGCGGCCTTGCGTCGGTTGCGCGAGCTGTATGGCGATCAGTTGTTCGTGCGCACAGGGCGCGGCCTGGCCCCCTCGCTCAAGGCCAACCAGCTCAAACCGGTGGTCAGCGATGCCCTGAACAAATGCCGGCAGAGCCTGGCGATGGTCGACCCGGCTGCGCAACAGTACGAAGGTCGCTCGGTCACCGTGGGAATGTCGGATGATTTCGAGATTGCCTACGGCCGGCGGCTGATCGAAGAAATCGCCCGTAGCGCGCCTAAACTGCGGCTGATTTTCCGCCAGACCCACAGCCAGATCGTCGCCCAGGCGCTGATGGAGCGCAGCATTGACCTGGCAATTACCGCGGGTGGGTTTGCCGAGCGGCTGCTCAGCCGTCAGGTGCTGGGGGAAGGTGGTTATCTGTGCCTGGCGGACCCGTCGAGCTTGGTCGAGGGCCAGCAGAGCATCGGTCTCGAGGAGTTTGTGGCCCGCGAACACATTCTGGTGTCGTCCGGCGGTTTTATCGGGATTACCGATGAAGGATTGGCGGCGCTGGGGCTCAGTCGGCGAGTGTGCGCCTCGACCACGCATTTTGCCGCGTTGCCGCATTTGCTCAAAGGCAGCCGGGCGGTGGCGACCATTCCGGCCCATGCCGCCCAAAGCATCGCAACACTCAGCGGGCTGGCGCTGCTGCCCTGCCCCCTGGCCTTGCCGCGCTACCCGATCGAACTGGGCTGGCGTACCAGCACCCAGCTCGACCCGGTGCTATTGAAAGTGCGCGAGGCGATTGTCGCGAGCTTCGCCTGACGGCCGATGTTACTTGTTGGCCGCCATCAGGCGATTGACTTCACTGCGCACCATGTTGGCGTATTCAGGGGGCGACATGCCGTCCAGTTCGGCGCGCACCCATTCGGCCCACTTGCCTTTGCGCTTGGCCCGTTCGCCAAACAACCGCGCGGCCTCACCCTTGGCTTTGCCCAGGTTGTTTTGCCAGAGTTCGAACAGACGGGATTTCTCGTCTTCAAGCGCAGCGCGCTCGGCGAGGGGTTTGTCGGCCAGATTGAAGCTCATGGGAATTTCCTGCTGCGTAAAATAGGCGACATCTTACACTGTAGGACGAAAGGTCCTGCGCCGGTTTTTCAGGAAGATGACCTCCCCGGGCAAAATAGCTGCAACTTTTCCAACAACGGCAAACTCCATTGTTCACTGTCCACTTACCTGCAAGGAGTACTTCAATGGCCCGCAAAACCGCCGCGCAAGCCGCCGAAGATCAAATCAAGGATCAAGCGTTCAGCGAGCTTCAATCGCTGATCGAAGAGTCGGAAAAGCTGCTGAAAAGCAGTGCCTCACTGGTCGGGGAAGAAGCCGAGACCCTTCGTGGACAAATCGCCCTGAAACTCCAGCAGGCCAGGAATTCGGTGAGCAGCGTACGCGACCGCACCCTGCCCGCGGTCGAGGCTACTGAAACCTATATCGGCGGGCATCCATGGCAAACCGTGGCGATTTCAGCCGGGTTTGGCCTGGTGGTGGGGTTGTTGTTGGGGCGTCGCTAAGCATTCCGATCAAACACCGCAAACCTTGCAGGAGCGAGCTTGCTCGCTCCTACAAGATCAGAGCCCCGCCAGCTCCCGCAAGTTCGCCAGTGTCCGCCCATCCAGTTCAATGCCATTGGCCAGCGACTTCGCGCGCTGATGATGACGCCGATCACCCGGCAAACGCTTCAGGCCGACACCGTGCATTTGCCGCACCAGTTCCTGGCTGCGCTCGGCAAAACTCTGCCCCGCCGCTTTGGCCGGATCGATCACGATAAGCAATTGGCCAGTCCAGGGTGTCTTGGCGCCAGGGTGGTTCTTCCAGTCGAACTCGAAGGAAAAATTGCCGCCGGTCAGTGCCGCCGCGAGCAACTCGACCATCATCGACAACGCCGAGCCCTTGTGCCCGCCGAAAGGCAGCAACGCGCCGCCCTCAAGAATCGCCTTCGGGTCCGTGGTCGGCTGGCCGAGGCTGTCCACGCCCATCCCTTCCGGCAAGCGCTCACCCTCGCGGGCGGCAATTTGCACATCGCCGTGGGCAATGGCGCTGGTGGCCAGGTCGAAGACAATCGGCGAGCCATCGGCCCGCGGCGCAGCGAAGGCAATCGGGTTGGTGCCGAACAGCGGCCGGTCGGCACCGTGGGGTACCACGCAGGTCATGCTGTTGACCACGCTCAATGCCACGAGGCCTTCATCGGCGAAGGGTTCGACATCCGGCCACAAGGCCGCGAAATGGTGCGAGTTACGGATCGCCAGCACCGCGATGCCGGCACTTCGGGCCTTCTGCACCAGTAGTTCGCGTGCCGCCGCCAGGGCCGGCTGTGCAAAACCGTTGTTGGCGTCGACCCGCACAAACCCAGAAGCCACATCTTCGACCACCGGAACGGCCTGGCCATTGACCCAGCCGCTTTGCAGCGTCGAAACATAACCTGGAATGCGGAATACCCCGTGACTGTGCGCGCCGTCGCGCTCGGCACCGGCGCAGTTTTGCGCCAGCACCCGGGCAACCTCGGCCGACGTGCCATGACGCAGAAAAATCTTCTCCAGCAAAGCGCTCAGCGCTTCGAGTGACAGGTGTGGCGAAACTGCGGTAGAGGCGTGATCGTGTGGCGCAGACATCTGAAGCTCCAGACTAATTATTGGAGGGAACAACAGCGTACAAAGACCCGCCGATTAACAACGCGCGGCGTGCGACCTGTCAACCTTTCGCTCAGGGCAATGAGATATATCCCTGTCACGAATACCCCCGCCCCGTGCGTTAACTATTTACCACCCGCGTCAACGCACCGGCTTTTAGTCTCGATGCTCAATCCACAGGCGCCTTTGAGTGGCCCCTTGAACGAGACTCGACGATGTCTACACCATTAACTCCGTTGTTCTTCCCCGAGGCGCTGACGTCGCGCGGCCTCTGGAGAGAACTTGGCCAAACCCACGGGCTGACGCAAAGGGACTTCGAATGGTTCAGCCATATCGAACTGGCCACCCAGGCACTGCGCGATGAGCAGACGCCGCCCATGCTGGCGAAGAAAATCCTGCTGAAAATCCCGGGCCTGGAACCCATGGCGCTGGCCGGCAGTTTTGTGCTGACCGCGACGCCCGATGACAATGGCTTGATTTTCTACACCCCGTACGCCGGAATAAAAAAGTTCGCCAACCGAACGGACCTGACCGAACAACTGCTGACGCAACTCAAGGCAGTGGTGGACGCCGCCGACATCGAACTGAACTTTCAAACCATCGATGGCGACGTGTTCGAAGAACAGCGCAATACCCTCTCCACCCATCAGCAACTCAACGACCAGGCCCTGCTCGACGAGTTGAAAGCGCTGCCGTCCCTGACATCGCTGCTCGACGCATTGCTCAATGAACAGCTGGCAGCGGCTTTCCCCGGCCTGGATCAGCGCCAGACCCAAGTGAACTTCTACCAGGCAACAACGCCAGAGAACGCTGACGAAAGCCATCCGGCGCGACGCTGGGTCAACTCCCTGTCCCTGAGCGAGGCCGTCCTCCTGCACTATCGCCATCAGCGTTGGCCAGCCGGGTCTTCCCCTGAGTTTTCCCATTCGAAAAAGTCCCCGGCAAAAACCGACCAGCCACTTTGGGAGGCCGCCGTCACGACGATCTCACGTCACCTGATCAGCCTGCTGATCGGGCAGCTCGAAGGTTTCTGGGATGCGGCGAGCGCCGATGGTGCATCGCGTCGCCAGTTCTTCGGCAAGGCCATCGCCGATCAGGCGCGAGTGCAACTGCTGCTCAAGCGCGAAGCCGGGATCATCACCCCTGAGCAGAGCCAGGATTTGCACGCGTTGATCTCGACGGCCAGCCGGACGAACGAATCAATGACGGTCGAAACCGTGCGCCTGTGGGAGTACCAGGCCAACTATGTGGAGTTGGCCGGCTCACTGATGGTCAGCGCCGGCAATGCGTTTCTCTACACGCCCACCGCAGGCCTGCAGGTGCTCGAGGACTATCAGGACTTGCGCGATACGGTGCTGAGCAAGTTCAGCGCGGCCGGTCACGAGGATGAACTCTATGGCCTGCTGAGTCTGGAGGAGCGCCAGCGTTTCATTGGTTTTGACCGGCCGAATGTGACCGGCGAAGTGATTTCCGGCGCGATCTTCCCCAGGCTCTTCGACGGGATCATCGGCAAGCAGCTGCAGAACATGGATTACGCCCTGCAAGTGTTCCGTCACAGTGACGGCGTCGTAGACATCCACGCCCTGTTCGACAAAGCGCTGGATATCCGCTCGATGATCAGCGAGCGACTGCTGACGCAGGCTACCGACGGACGCTGGAGCACGCGCCCCGTGTTATCCGGCGATCAGCATCCCTCCATGGTACTGGCCGATACGGCGGCCGCTTTCGTCAAGACCTTCAGCGACATCGAAACACTGATCAACGCAGATTTTGCAGCACAACCGTTTGCTACTCTGGCCTTGCAACAGGACTATCTGCAAAACATCAAACCCCACCTGGCCCATGCACTTTCCGTTGGCCTGCGGGGCGAGGCCAGCCTGCGGGTGCTCGGCGCGACACTGCGGGATGCGGATCGGGCCATTGTCGAAACGGTCTTCAACCCGGACCTGCCCAACCGGCAAAACCGCCTGTCACTCAAGGGTTTTCGACCCGATGCCTACTCGTTGACGCTGGAGCGCTCCGGCCAGGAGGATGTCCTGCCGTTGGCCCATTGTCTGCTGCTGACCGAGCGTGGCGGACTCGATCCCTCCCATTCCGGCCGGACGATCCTGTGGACACCCGCCGAGGGCCTGGAAGTCTTTGACACCGTCACTCATGCAAGGCTGGAACTGAACCGTCGCCTGCTCGAACCGCAACTACGCCTGGCGTTGCTGGAAAACCTTACCCCGGCCCAGCGCGTCTTTCACCAACGCTACTCACTCGGACCGTTGCGGCTGATTGAAGGGTCTGTGTTGGAACGGGTCGCGCAATCGTCCATCGAGCACTTCCTGGCTCGCTGTGAACACGTACGCACGTTCGACCTGAGCGACACAAAGCAGAAAAAAGCCCTTGAAGACCTGACCACAGCGGTGCTCAACACCAACCTGCGAAGAGCCTCGTCTATTGCCCGGGCGATCAGCCAGCAGCAGTCCCTGCCCGCCTGGCTGGGAATGGCTCCGCTGCAAGAGCAGCGACTGCACCTTGAACTGCTGGAGCAATACCGCAACAGCGTTGTTGAGGACAAAGACTATTTACACGGGATCACCCCCCTCAAGTCGTACGTGCATGAAACGTTGACGTCGTTGCTTCGCATCCGCTTCCCCGCAACAGCGCTGGATCCTGACAATATTGAAATCACCCCGGACCTGACCCTGGTCGGCCCCGCCCGGAGCCTCACCGAGTTCGCCTTGCACCACGTCAACATTGCGCAAGGCACCGGGTTCAAGGTCAGGTCGGCAACCACCCAAGCCCTGCCCGAGGGGCTGGACCAGGCGGCTGTCCGCCAACTGCTGCTGTCACTGGACATTACGCAGAACTATGCCAAACACGTCACCGACAACTTGTCGAATCAAGCGGCGGACTTTGAAAAACGGATCCTGCGCTTCGTCAAACAATTGCCCTGGCAACTGCTGCAACACGCCCACGAACTCAAACTGCAACAGCGGCTGTCCGATAGTGGCTTCGATTTGCTTCGGCAAGTGCTGGACATGCCGGACGCCATCGCCCGGGCGACTGTAGAAGGCGCACACGCAATTGCCCGGCCACTGCAACTGATCAAAACCAGCGGTGCCGCTGCCGTCAAAGCGCTGGGCCTTTACCTGATTGGCCCAGGCTCGGGCAAGTCAGGCCCGCAAATCCTTTTTGCCCCTTACCACCCCGCTGGTTCACCGTTCATTGAGTTCGGCAACGAGGCCAGCGTTGTCGCGGCGCTCAACACACCGGGGCCATTGCAAGACATGTTGCTACGTCGCCTGCCGGACAGTGAGCAAACGGCGTTTCGCAACCTGTTCGAGTCCACTGTCGGCCAGTCGAGCGAAATCACCCTCGCGTCCAACCCCATCGGTGGCAACCTGCTCACCCATTTGTTCCATGACAACACTAAGCTGCTGATGAAGATGCTCGGCAGCCAGGCAAACGCTACCGCTCAGTCTGACTGGGAGGCCGTCAAACATCTTTTCGGCTCCGGCATCGAGCGCATTTCGGGCCTGCTGCCGGGCAAACTCGCGTATGTACAGTTTCTTTGGAAGGCCTACAAGGACGCCCTGAACTCAGCCGAAGCCCTGCAGGACCATCACTGGACAACCGCGTTGCGCGATTTTGTTGCCGGCGCGGCACAAATCCTGTCATTGGGCCGGTTGTCGCTTGAGGGATGGGCCGAAAGCGCCCAGGCAACCGGCGAAGCCGTTGCTCCATCGGTTGTCACCCCCGTGATCGCGCAACCCTGGTCGAAGATTCTGTCGACAGCAGCAATGCGTACCCGGCTGCAACCGTTCGAAACCACGGTTGAACTCAAGGACCTGGCGAAAAACAGCAGTGACGGCACCTATCTGGAACCGGGCAGCCAGAAAACCTTCGCCGCCATTGCCGGCAAGGTGTACGGCGTGAGCAAGGCCGGCGCGGTCTGGCGAATGGTCAAAGGTACGCAAGAAGGCCCCGTGTTACACACTGCTCCTGACAACCAACTGGTCATCGACCCGGATTTCCACACCGTTCACTTCGGCAAAGCCGTCTCGAAAATGCGCAATCAGAATGTCAATTCCTATGTTGCCAGGGAGGTGCTGAACATCGAGGCCCGGGGGATGGAAGAAATCCGGGCAAGACATCCCGAAAAAGCCCGCATGATCGTGCAGGCCATCGACATGGCTCGCTATTACGCGTTCAACAGCCTGCACAACCTGGTGCAACTCAGAAAACTCGCCCCGGGCACACGGCTCGATACCTTCCTCAAACAGTTCTTTGATGTTGACCAGGTCAACAACGCCCTGATCGAGAAAATCAGGCAGGCCATCGTCCCTATCTGCAACGCGCTGGTCGATCCCGACGAAGACTGGATGAATTCGCAACGCTTTATCGTCGGTTCAAACCGGAACTCGAAGGACAACCTCGTTGCGTTTGTCGTGCAGAAGGATCTACAGCGCAATGTGCACTTCACGGAAAAATTCTTCGATCAACAACTCGACTGGTACAAATCCCGCCTGACACAGCCCTTCGATCTCGACGGCCACGGCCAGGCCGCGACCTTGATACACGAGTTCGCTCATTTGTTTTCCGGGGCAGTGGACATTGCATACCTTGAGGCCAGGTTGCCATTCAGCGATTTGGTAGCGTCGGTCACCGCCAAGGACGCAGAAAAGAAACAGTCTCAGCTGGACTTCCAGCGAGAAGCCTTGTCGATGGATACCCCAGAGGAGGAACTGTTCGCACGCTGGAACAGCGGACTGCAATCCTGGATCAGCCTGGATTCGATACCGGGTTCTTATCACGTTGGTGAGACTATCCTGAAGCTGACGGGCAGCCAGACCATGGATGAGGCACGAGACGCTTTTTTAAGCGCGAAGGATTCGAAGCAGCGCATCGACGTCATTTTGCACAATGCCGACTCGATCGCTTTCTTGATCTGCGAAATGGGCCGGCAACTGGACCCGATACCGGTCGCTACGCCCCCTAAACCCTGATCCCGGCGTAATAACGCGCAGATCCCCGGATCTGCGCGCTACAGCAGTGTTTGATGTGATCTTTTTTTCAGGCGCCCCTGTGGATACTGCTACTCGATAGCAGGTGTTCCAGAGGCGAGGCGTTGAAAAAAAATTACACATTGATGGTTAAATGCCATGACTGATGTTCTCGCAGACTTCCCCCAAGGTTAGAATGCAGGAAACCAGGAAGGGCCAATGACCGATCACACGCTTTCGGAAGCCGAATACGACGCCATCACCGATGCCGCTGCGCATTGGTGCATGCGTCTGCACGCCAGTGACTGCACCGAGCAAGAGCGCCAGGCATTCGAGCAATGGCGCGACGCGCATCCGCTCCATGCCTTCGAGTACGAGGCAATGCTGGAGATCTGGGATGTCGCTGGCGACCTGCCCCGTCCCGAACCTGTCGTGCCGCTGGTTCGCACTCAACCCGAACACCCGTGGCGACGGCTGGGTATTGCCGCGGCGATATGTGCCCTGGCACTGCCTTTGGCCGGTTATGGCGGCTGGCACCTGGGCTGGGTACCGAACGCGTACCAGCATTTCGAAGCGACCGACAATGTTCGAACGGTCACCTTGAAAGACGGCAGCCAGGTGGAACTGAACCTGGGCAGCGAGCTGACGTACAGCAACTACAAGGATCAGCGGCGAGTCACGCTGGAAAAAGGCGAAGCCTTCTTCAGGGTCAGCCATGACACCCGCCACCCCTTCGTGATCAAGGCCGCCGAAGGCCGGATTCGCGTGACCGGCACCCAATTCAACGTCTGGATGTATGAAGACCAGGTCAAGGTCAACCTGATCGAGGGTTCGGTACTGGTCAGCAGCAACGCCGACCTGCCCGGCGACGGATTGCGTCTGGACCCGGCGATGCAGGCCAGTTATCACCGCGGCGATTTCATCCCCCGCATCAGCCAGACCTATGACAATGACAGCGCGCTGGCCTGGCGTCAGGGCAAGCTGGTGCTCGACGATCTGGCCCTGAGCGATGCGCTGCCCTTGATCAATCGCTACCTGGACAAACCGTTGATGGTGGCTGACCACAGCACCGGTTCGATCCACATCGGCGGCATCTACAACATCAAGGAGATCAACGGCCTGGTGAAATCCTTGCCGCGGGTCCTGCCGGTCTACCTGACCCGCAACCAGAACGGCAATCTGGTGGTCAACGCGATTCCGCAAACCTCCCCGAAAAGCTGAAAAGGCCGCCACCCTTTCGGGCTGCGGCCTTCAGCGTTCATGCAAAACTCCACTCCCTTACTGCGCGGCCACCTCGGCATCCTGCTGGCGGATCGTCTGCACCTGATAGGCCGGATCGGACAGGATCTGTTGCTCGGTGAAAGGCAACACGCTCCATTGCTTCCTGGAGAAGGCCTGCGTCTGGTCCCGTGAGTACTTCGAGGCCGGGTCGCTGGACAACGAGAACGCCAGCAGCCCTTTGGCCTGCGGTCCGTTTTCGTCAAAGGTCACCACTTGCAGGTAACTCGTGCCGCTGACCACTTCACGCTTGCCATCGCTGCGCGGCACGCTCTGGATGGCGTTGTAGATCCCCAGCGCACCCGGCCCGCCATGGATCGGCGTCTGTTGTCCGCCGCTGCTGGCCACCTGGATATCGCCCCAACGGCTATTGGGTTTCAGTCCTGATGCCTTGACCTGCTCAACTGAAGCCAGCATCGCTGCCCGCAGCGCCTTCGCCACTTGCGGGTGATCGACAGCGAGTCCACGTGGAGTATGTTGCGGATCCTGCGGATCGAATGCCACGCGCCATACCTCCGGCACTGACTCCAATGCCTCCATGACATTCTGGAAGTGCACAAAACCCAGACCGCTGCCCAGGTTCGCGTTGCGGTCCCAGGCCTTGAGGCTGGCGCACAGTGGCGCAAGCGTTTTTGCATCGGCACCGAAATCCGTCGCGCAAAATTGCAGCAGGTCCGGCATCACTTGATCCGCCTGATAAACCTGATCGTCCATCACCATGCGTTGCAAGTCCGCAGCCCCGACCTTGCCGGCCTTGGTCAACATACTCAAACGATCCAGGGCAAAACGTGAACGCAGCCCCAATGGCTGGCTGTCCTGACTGATCAACGGCGAATAGCCGGTCAGCGGTTGCGCCGGGTTGGCCATCCATGCCGAGTCGTTGGAATGCTGGACAAAATCCTTGCGCAGCAATTGCGGCAACTTGTCCGCTGCATAGATACCCTGTTGTGGCGCCTGCGGGTCGATGTCCCAGGCACAGGCGCTGTTGGAACCGTCGAGAATGATCATCTGCAAGCCAACCCGCGGATCGCTGCATTGCGCCAGCTTGTCGACGCTGACGTTGGGCACCACCGAGAGGTTCATGTACAGCGTCTGCCCCTGATCGTCCGCCGCCAGCGTGTTGACCCACGGAATACCCTGGATCCTGTGCACCGAGGCCTGGAAATCCTTGAGGTTTTCAGCGCGGTTCATCGCGTACCACTGCTGCAGAACGCGGTCGTTATCCAGATTGGCGTCACGCAGGCTATAGGCGTATTGATGATCCCAATCCAGTCTTCCCGGCCATTGCACCACCGGACCGAACTTCGAGCTGTAGACCTCGTGGGAAATCGCCCGGACCTGCCCGTCCGCCTGCCTGACGTTAACGGTCACGGTCTGCTTGTCCAGCGGCAAGGACTGGCCGTCGAGCAGGTAACGGGTCGGATCCTTGGGGTCCAGTTGCAGGCGATACAGCGTGAAATGCCTGGACGAATCCACGGTGTGGGTCCAGGCCAGATGTTGATTGAAACCGATGTTGATCAGCGGCAGGCCGGGCAACGCCGCACCCATCACGTCCAGTTTGCCGGGAATGGTCAGGTGCATCTGATAAAAACGCATGCCGCCCACCCACGGAAAGTGCGGGTTGGCCAGCAACATACCGCGTCCGTTGAAGGAACGCTCGCTGCCGACCGCGACGGCGTTGCTGCCCCGGTCCAGGGCAAAGCGCTGCATCCGCGTGGCGGCCACCTGGAACGCTGCCTGTGCACTTGACGCCTGGGCAACGGCTTTGGGTGGCGTGGCACCGGCCAGGGCTTCGGCAAACTGGCCGACACCACCTTCGACCAACAGGCGCCGGGTCAGCTTCACCAGATCCAACGTGGTGATGTCGCGCACCCAATCGCCCTGGCACTGCGGCGGCAATCCCTGGGCGCGACGTTCGCTCAAGGAGCGGTTGTACCCCGCCACATAGCCTTCAATCAGCTCACGCACTGGCGGGGTCTGGGCCTGCCAGAAACCGGCGACAGCTTGCGGGGTGTTCAGCCAGGTGAAAAACACATCGCTGACCAGGTTCTCACGCTCCTCAACGGTGAACTGATCCGGCCCGAAATACCGCGAACGTTCGCCGTTGACCGTAGTGATCTCGTTGGCCAGCAGGCACAGGTTGTCCTGGGCGTAGGCATAGCCGATGCCGTAGCCGAGCCCGCGTTCGTTGTCGGCGCGGATGTGCGGCACGCCGAAACCGGTTCTGCGGATGTCCGCGCTCGTTTGCGCAGGCGTACCGCTCGCGCTCGCCGCAAGGCTCAGCCCGAGGCTCAACCCCAGAGTCACACCCGCCAGGCTCAACCTGGTTAACTGGCTGGAAATAATCACGCTCGCTCCTGATCGAAAAATCGATGGCCACGGCTGCGCATACCCACGCGCACCAGGCCTCCCTGTAGGGACGAAGCTCACCACAAAAATTTAGGAAATTACTGTGCAACGACCCATGGTCTGACAGGTTGATCACGCGATGGCGACAAATTTTCTACATTCGAGCCTTCATGATTCGGGCGGCTCATACGTCTAGTCCTGTAAGAGCGCCCATTTTTTCCTGATCAGGCTCTGAAAGGAGTTTTGCAATGTACAACTCGCAACTGCCAACGGACGGTAGCAATGCGCCAAAGGGTACTTCCATGGGAGTCGGCGTACTCGAGCCGCATACCGATCGCCACGGCAACGAGCGGATCCGGATCCTGCTCAAAAGCTTTGGCCTTCGAACCAGTCTGATCCGCCTGAAAGTCATCGACGCCTTGCTGACGGCCGCCGAAAACGACCGCAGCCTTGGCGTGCGCGGCGTGCACAGCCAATTGCTGGAGCTGGATATACCCCTGTCCTTTCTCAGCGTGCGTGAAGTGCTAAAACGTTTGTGCAGCGAAGGCGTGATTGTCCTCAACCCCGACAAAAGCTACAGCCTGCATCCACAGGCTGCTGCCATCCTGCGCAACCGATGATCGAATGATCAGGGCTTGACCTTGCGGCGCATCACGCCATTGATGACCACCACGATCACCGCCACACCAATGGCGATGTACTGGAACATTTTTTCGCTGATGACGCCGGTGTTCTGCAACCAGGAAAGGCCAAACATGATCCCCAGCACCACCAGGGAGATCAGAATCGAGTATTTCAAACGTTGCGACTGAGTCATTGCGGGTTCCTGAATCTGAAAATGTATCCGGTTTGTATCGACGCGCATGCCAAGCGCTTACCCTGTTTCGGGGATAAGCGGCTACAAGCGGGGTCTCATGTTACAGCCGATGAAGAGTTTTAGCTTCATTGCGGCGATAACCATGAGGACTTTCAAATGTTGCGTCGAATCACTCTGCTGATTCCCCTGTTTGCCATCCTGACCCTGAGCGGATGCATTGTTTTCCCCCACGGGGGCTGGCACCACGATCACTATGACAACCATGGCGGACCGGGTTACTACCAGCATCGTTAACAACCACTCAATGCCCTGAATCCTTGCGGTAAAAGTCATTGCCGGGCTGGGCACACAGTTCCACCAGCCAATCGACAAACACACGCACCCGCCGGGATAACTGGCGGTGCGGCGGATAAAGCGCCGTCATCGGCATGCCCGGTGGCGGCACTTCCCTCAACACTTCACACAAACGCCCCTCCTCCAGTTGCCGCGCTACGTGATAGTACGGCATCTGCACCAGGCCATATCCGGCCTCGCACGCCGCCAGATAACCATCGGCACTGTTGACCGCCACCTGCTTGGGCAAGTCGACCGACTGCACTTGTCCACCGACAACAAACTCCAGTCCATAGCGTTTTCCGCTGCTGCTGGAGACGTACTCGACCATCTGGTGCCCGCGCAGGTCATCGAGCGTATGAGGCGCGGCGTGCCGCTGCAGGTAGTCGGGGCTGGCACAGGTCACCTGATCCAACACCACCAGCGGCCGCGCCACCAGCGAATCGTCCAGCGGTGAACCACCGCGCAAGACACAATCGACACCTTCGCGAATCAGGTCCACCGGCCGGTCATTCAGGCCGATTTCCAGCTCGATCAAGGGATAGCGGGCGGTGAATTGCGGGAGTGCCGGAATCACAATCAGGCGCCCCACGCCCGCCGGCATGTCCACGCGCAACAACCCCTTGGGATTGTGGCGCGCGGCACTGAACACCGCTTCGGTCTCTTCCAGGTCCGCCAGCAAGCGCACGCAACGCGGGTAATAGGCCGCGCCGTCGAGCGTCAGGCTGATCTGCCGCGTGGTGCGTTGCAGCAGTTGCACCCCAAGGTGCGCCTCCAGTTGCTTGATCAGGATGGTGACCGAGGCCCGGGGCAATTGCAGGCTGTCGGCGGCCTTGGCAAAGCCGCCCAACTCGACGATTCGGGTAAAGACGCGCATGGCGTTGAAACGGTCCATTGCTGGCTCCACCGGCTGATTATTTAGATTTAACGAATAGTGATAGCCGTTTTAGCCGGTTTATCTTGTTTCTGTCGAGGCGAACAATGGCGATTCACTTCACAGGGAGCTGATTTCATGCACACACGTCAATTGGGAAAAAACGGTCCACAGGTGTCGGCCATCGGCCTGGGCTGCATGGGCATGACCGATTTCTACACCACCGGCACCGACACCCGGGAGGCCACGGCCACCTTGCATCGCGCGCTGGAACTGGGCGTCAACCTGCTCGATACCGCCGACATGTACGGCCCGCACTCCAATGAAGAACTGATCGGCAAAGCCATTGCCGGCAAGCGCGATCAGGTGTTCCTGGCCAGCAAGTTCGGGATCGTCCGCGACCCGGCCAACCCCACCGCCCGTGGCGTCAACGGTCGGCCGGAATACATTCGCCAGTCCATCGACGGTAGCTTGAAGCGCCTGGGCGTGGACACTCTCGACCTGTATTACCAGCACCGAATCGACCCGCAGGTGGCCATCGAAGAAACCGTCGGCGCCATGGCCGAACTGGTCAGTGCCGGCAAGGTGCGTTATCTGGGATTGAGCGAGGCCTCGGCGGCGACCCTGGAACGGGCGCACAAGGTTCATCCGATCAGTGCGTTGCAAAGTGAGTATTCACTGTGGAGTCGCGATCAGGAAGAAAACGGTTGTCTGGCGGCCTGCCAGCGCCTGGGCGTCGCATTTGTGCCTTACAGCCCGTTGGGCCGAGGGTTTCTGACCGGCGCATTGAAAAACCCGGATGATTTCGCGGCCGACGATTACCGCCGCTTCAGCCCGCGTTTCCAGGGCGAGAACTTCGCGAAAAACCTGCTGCTGGTGCAACAGATACAAGCGCTGGCGGCAGAAAAAGGCGTGACGGCGGGCCAACTGGCACTGGCGTGGGTGCTGGCCCAGGGTGACTACCTGATTCCGATTCCGGGCACCAAGCAACGCAAGTACCTCGAAGAAAACGTGGCTGCTCTGGATGTAGCGCTGAGCGCCGAAGAACTGCACGCGCTGGAAGCGATCTTTCCGGCAAATGCCACCGCTGGCCTGCGTTATCCGGAAGAAGTCATGAAACTGCTCGACCGCTAAGGGTTGCCGGCCCGTTCGATAAGCGCAACGGGCCGCCTCCCCCATCAAGCCTATCCTGACGATTTTGTAATGTGCCCCTCATCTGCCTGTCAGCGTTGATCTACCATCATCAAGCGGCGGCTCCTTGTAGCACTTCGAAACACTCCTTGAATGCCTGATCCATAAAAATGGTCAGAATGCGTTTTTTTGCCCGTTAGCCGAGACGAATCCCATGCGAAACCCTCTGCGTCTGATCGCCCTGAGCGCCCTGTTCATGTCCTCCCTGGCCCAGGCCGCCGACCTCATTCCGATCGAGGTTCATCGCGACGCCAATTGTGGTTGCTGCAAAAAATGGATCACCCACCTGGAGGCCAATGGCTTCAAGGTCGAAGACCACGTCGAAGCCAACATGAGCGAGTTCAAGCAGCAGCACGGCGTGCCGCCTCGCCTGGCGTCGTGCCACACCGCGTTGATCAACGGCAAATTCGTCGAAGGTCATGTCCCGGCCGACCAGGTCCTGGCCTTGAGCAAGCGCGACGATCTGCTGGGCGTCGCGGCCCCCGGCATGCCCATGGGTTCGCCCGGCATGGAAATGGACGGCATGAGCGATGCCTATCAGGTCATCGGCCTGAAAAAGGACGGCACTGACGTGGTGGTTGCGGACTATCCCGCCCATTGATGTCCGGCGCGTACTTCGGGCTGTTTTTCGCGGCATTCGGTGCTGCCACGCTGCTGCCGTTGCAATCCGAAGCGGTGCTGGTCGGATTGCTCCTCAGCGATCGCTATTGGCTCTGGGCACTGCTGGCCGTGGCAACCTTCGGCAACGTTCTGGGGTCGCTGCTTAACTGGTGGCTGGGACGCAGCATCGAGCGATTCCGCGACCGACGCTGGTTTCCGGTGAGTCCCCGACACCTGGAAAGAGCCCGGCTGCATTACCAACGCTACGGCCACTGGTCATTGCTGCTCAGTTGGCTGCCGGTGATCGGCGATCCGCTGACGCTGGTCGCCGGGGTCATGCGCGAGCCGCTGGGGCGCTTCCTGCTGATCGTCACCCTGGCCAAAGGTGCCCGCTACGGCGTGCTGGCCGTGGCGACTTTGGGCTGGATGGGTTGAACCATCAAGGGCGACGGTTGCCTGTGTTTAATGCCGCCCCAATCGAATCGATCCAGCATCGGCGGATTTTCCATGGAGCTCTCCCATGTCGCGCCCCTTCTCCCGCTGGTTGCCCAGCCTTTTACTGACCGCCACCCTGCCCGTCATTGCCCACGCCGAAGGACCGGAATACGGCCCCGAGTTGCAAGGTTTTGACTCCCCCTACACCCTCAAGCACTTCGCCTTTGAATCCCAGGGCCAATCCCTGCAAATGGGTTACACGGACGTCGCCGCCCACGGCAAACAAGTGCCAAGATGATTCCCCAGTCCACGCTGGTCGAATTCCCCGGCATGGGCCACGCACCACAGATGGAAGAAGCGGCACAATTCCACCAGGCCCTGCTCGCCTGGCTGAAAAAGACCAACCCAGTGCGTTGAAGAGGAAAGGCTGATGCCAGTGCAGATTGCAGTGCTAGATGATTGGCAGGATGTGGCGCGGGATGTGGTGGCCTGGTCGGCGGGTGCTCCGATTCGTTTGCTGGGTTGATATTCCTGTGGGAGCAAGCTCGCTCCCACAGGGATCTTCAGCGCACACAACGCTGCGCTATGTGCTTTCCTTGAAAACACCACGCGTAACGAATAATTGTTCATGCTGCGGTGTTCTCATCACATCAACCATGCGCTGCGTCAGGCGGGGCGCAACCTGATCCGAAACCCATGAACCTGTGGAGCAATGCCCATGAATATTCGCTTTGCTGTTCTGATGCCCCCCCTGTTGCTGGCCGTCGGGTTGTCCGGCTCCCTCGCCCTGGCCAACGGTGGTGGCGGCGGTGACGACATGCCCACCAGGCCCAACTGCCCGAAAGGTCAGGTGCTGGATACCAGATCGCATCGGTGCGTCAAGCAGACCAGCAACCTGGTGCCGGACGAAGACCGCACCAACTATGCCTATCAACTGGCCAAGGCCGAGCGTTATGAAGAAGCCCTGGCCCTGCTCGACACGCTGAAACAGCCAAATACGGCAAAAGCGTTGAACTATCGCGGCTACGCCACGCGTAAACTGGGACGTACCGACGAAGGCATCGGCTATTACCTGCAATCAGTGAAACTCGACCCGCAGTACGCGCAGGTCCGCGAATACCTCGGCGAGGCCTATGTGATCAAAGGCCGGCTGGATCTTGCGCAGGAGCAACTACAGCAGATCAAATCCATCTGTGGCAGTACTCAATGCGAGGAGTACCAGGATCTGGCCGAAGCCATCAACGGTTCATCGAAAACCTGACAACCCGAGCGGACGGAGGTCGCCATCGCCAGCGATCAGGCAATACGAACGGAACTGAACCAGCATCTGGCGCGTTTATGGCGCTACGGCCTGCTGCTGTCCCGGCAACGGCATGTCGCCGATGACCTGGTGCAAGCTACTTGCGTGCGGGCGCTGGAACGGGCCGGGCAATACGTGCCGGGAACGCGCATGGACCGCTGGCTGCTGAGCATTCTGCATTCGATCTGGCTCAACGAAGTCCGCGCCCGACGGGTGCGCCAGGGTCAGGGCCAGGTAGACGCCGATCAGGCCTTGTCGTTCGATGGTGAATCCGTGGCCCAGACCCACGTGTTGGCGGCGCAGGTCATCCGTCGCGTCGATGCGTTGCCCGAGACCCAGCGCGAAACGGTGTTTCTCGCGTATGTCGAAGGCTTGTCCTACCGAGAAGTCGCTGACGTCTTGCAAGTGCCCATCGGCACGGTCATGAGCCGCCTGGCCGCCGCACGGGCGAAACTGGCCGAATACCCACCGTTGCACACGGTGCCCACCCCTAACCGAGGAGAACATTGATGAACACGATACCCTCGGACGAACAACTGGTGGCTTACCTCGACAACCAACTCGATACCGAGCAGCGCGCGCGCATCGACGCGGCCGTCAGTGCCGACCCGATGCTCGGCCTTCGCCTGCAGTGGCTGGATCGCAGCAGCCTGCCGTTCAAGGACGCCTACGATGAGCTGGCCCGACAGGCGCCGGTGGATCGCCTGCAAGCCATGCTCGCCACAATGCCCTCACCCGCCCGCCCCGGGTTCAATCGACGCTGGTTCCTGGCCGCCGCGGCCGGGCTGCTGGCCGGCGGCGTGCTGGCGGACCGTTTGTTCCTCGGCTGGCAAGCGAGTCAGCAGACACACAACTGGCGCGGCCTGGTGGCCGATTACATGGCGCTCTACGTGCCAGAAACCCTGGATCACTTGCCCGCCGATGAAGCCGCCCAACGGGCACAACTGCGCACCATCGATGCGCGCCTGGGCCTCGATCTCGCGCCGGCAAAACTGAGCCTGCCCCGTGCCGAGTTCAAGCGTGCGCAAATCCTCGAGTACGACGGCGTGCCCATCGCCCAGATTACCTACCTCGATCCGGTGCACGGCCCCATGGCGCTGTGCGTCACCCGCTCCAACAGCGGCAGCCGCCATTTCGCCCGGGAACAGCGGCGCGAGCTGAACATCGTGTATTGGGCTGACATGGAACACGCCTGGATGCTGATCGGGCATCAGCCGATGGCGGATCTGGAGGAGATGGCGAAGCTGTTGCGCGGGCGGTTGAGCGCGTGAGCAGCGCTATCCCGAGCGCCAGTCAAGCCGAAGCCGGCAACCACAACCGAAACCGCGCCCCGCCCAGCGGCGAGGCTTCTACCGTCAGTGTGCCGCCCTGGGCCTCCAGTGCGCGGCGGCTGATCGCCAGTCCCAGGCCGAAACCACCCGTGGCGCGGTCGCGGCTGCGGTCGAGGCGGTAGAAGGGTTCGAAGATCCGCTCGCGCTCGTCGTCCGGAATGCCGATGCCGTCATCGTCGACCCAGATTTCACAGCCGCCGGCATCGACCTGCACACCGATCTGAATACGCTTCTCGCAGTAGCGCATGGCGTTGCGCAGCAGGTTTTGCAGGGCGCGGGCGGTCAGGCGCGGGTCCAGGCTGAAGCGTTCGAACTGGCCGTGCAGCAGCACGTCGATGACGATTTCCGGGGATTCCTGTTCTTCGTCGACGCTGCCGAGAATGCTGTCGATGAATTCATCCAGCGACACTTCGACCTGCTCCGGCAGCCGCGCCGGGTTTTGCAGGCGACTGTAGGACAGCAGCTCCAGTACCAGCTCATCGAGTTCACGAATGTGCGCCACCAGGCTTTGCAGGCGCTCACGGCTGGCCGCCGGCAAGTCGTCGGACAGGGCCAGCGCCAAGCCGAAGTCCAGGCGCGTCAACGGCGTGCGCAATTCGTGGGACACCGCATTGAGCAAGTCCCGCTGCTGGTTGAGCAGGTTCTCGATATCGCCGGCCATGGTGTCGAACACACTGGCCAGGCTGCCGATGTTGGAACTCGGGGAGATTTGCGTGCGCTCGCCCAAGTGGCCCTTGCCAAAGCGTTCGGCCGCGCCCTTGAGGCGTTCCAGGTCACGCCAGTGCGGGCGCAGCCACAGCAGCAGGCACGCGAGCATGGTCGCGCCGATCAGGACGTTGATGCTCCAGTACAACAGGTTGACGTCCAGCGGGTCCGGTGGCACGACCATCTGCACCACGGTGCGCTCATTCAGCGGCGCGACCGCCAGCGTGCGCCAGCCCCAGTCGCCCACGCGCACGACGTTCTCGCCGCGGCGCAAGCGCTGCCGTTCATCAGGGGTCAGGCTGCTGTCGTCATTGCTGCTGAGCACGATGTGCAGAGGAGAGAAGTCCTTGTCCATTTCAGCGGCCAGGGTCGGCCACTGTTCGGCCGGGACCCCGTGGAACTGTTTGACGATCAGCGTTTGCAGCCCTCGCGAGTAATCGAGGTTGTAGGTGACAAAGCGCTCGTGGAACACCTTGACCACCAGATCCGGCACCAGGTAGATCGCGGCGCTGAACGAGACGATGGTCACCAGGTACAAACGAAAGAGGATTCTGAACATCGGCTCAGCATTCCCACTCGGAACGGCTGAACAGGTAACCCTTGCCCCACACGGTCTTGATCTTGCGCGCCTCTCCTGCGTGGTCGTCGAACTTGCGTCGCAGCTTGGAAATCGCCACGTCCACCGAACGGTCGGTGCCGTTGAATTCGATACCGCGCAGGCGTTGCAGGATCTGGTCGCGGCTCAACACTTCGCCGGCATGCCGGGCCAGCACCACCAGCAGGTTGTACTCACCGCTGGACAACTCCACCAATTGCTCGCGCCAGGTCACGGTGCGTTCGGACAAATCGATGCACAGGTTGCCCATCAGAATGCGGTCGTTGGCGGTCTGCGGCTCGCTGAGGCTGCTACGGCGCAGCAAGGTCCGCACCCGGGCCAGCAGCACCCGCGGCTCGCAGGGTTTGGTGACGTAGTCGTCGGCTCCCATTTCCAGGCCCAGGACCTGGTCGTGGCTGTCGTCGCGGGCGGTAAGCATCAGGATCGGCAAGGTCGCCGAATCGGCACGCAGCAGGCGACAGACTTGCAGGCCGTCGAGGCCGGGCAGCATCAGGTCGAGGATCACCAGGTCCGGCGGATTGAGCCGCGCACGTTCGCGCACATGGTCACCGCGACCGATCACGCTGACGGAATAACCGTTGCGTTCCAGGTAGCTGGCAATCAGTTCGGCGAGGGCGGTGTCGTCTTCGACCAGGAGGATGTTGGGCATGGGGTGTTTCCAGAAAGAGCTGTGGCGCCAGATACGCCGCCATCGCGAGCCTGCTCGCGATAGCAATCTATCTGGCGCAATTGAAATCAAGAACTGAAGGATATAGCCCTCACGCCCATCTGAGTAAAACCCTTACACAATTTCACACAGCACCAACAAAGCTTCACCGCTACCCTCGCCTTCGCCCAGTAGGATGCTGGGGGTCTTTATTGGGGTATTACATGTCGAAGAATCTGCTTGCCAGGCTCAGTCTGATTGCACTGGCGTTGACACTGGGCGCGTGTGACAAGTCCTCGAACGCCGAGGAACAGGCGCCGCTGGCCACGGTTCGCATCGAGACCATCGAAGCGCGGCCACTGACCATCAGCAGCGAACTGAGCGGGCGGATTGCCGCACCGCGCATGGCCGAAGTGCGTGCCCGCGTGGCTGGCGTGGTCTTGCAGCGCACCTTCCGCGAAGGCAGTGACGTGAAACAGGGCGATGTATTGTTCCGCATCGACCCTGCGCCGTTCAAGGCTGACTTGGACAGTGCCGAAGCGGCGTTGCGCAAGGCCGAAGCCAACGCGTTCCAGGCCAGATTGCAGGAACAGCGCTACGCCCGGTTGATCGACGACAAGGCCGTCAGCGGCCAGGACTACGACAACGCCCGGGCCAACGTCCGGCAGACGGCTGCCGACGTCGCCGGCAACAAGGCCGCGGTGGAACGCGCCCGGTTGAACCTCGGTTACGCCACCGTCATCGCGCCGATTTCCGGGCGTATCGGGCGCGCGCTGGTCACCGAAGGCGCGCTGGTCGGGCAGAACGAAACCACGCCGCTGGCATTGATTCAGCAACTGAACCCGATTCATGCCGACCTGACCCAGTCCACCCGCGAACTCAACGAACTTCGCCGCGCCTTCCGTTCCGGCCAGTTGCAGCAGGTCGGCCAGGACCAGGCCAAGGCCACGCTGATTCAGGATGACGGCAGCCTCTACCCGCTGCCGGGCAAGATGCTGTTCAGCGACATCACCGTCGACCCCGGCACCGGCCAGATCATCCTGCGCAGCGAGTTCCCCAACCCCGACCTCGACTTGCTGCCCGGCAGTTTCGTGCGCGTACGCCTGGAACAAGCGGTCAACCAGCAGGGTATCAGCGTGCCGCAACGGGCCATCCAGCGCGACAGCGCCGGCATCGCCCAGGTGCTGCTGCTCGACGCCGAACAGCGGGTCGGGCAACAACCGGTCGAACTGGGCGCGGTGCAGAACGACCGCTGGATCGTCACCGGCGGCCTGAAAGCAGGCGACCGTATCGTCATCGAGGGCCTGCAGCACGCCCGTCCCGGCGAGAAAGTGCAAATCGACGACACCCCTCTTCCACTTGCCCAGGCGACTGGTCAGTAAGCAGGACGCTTCTTTATGCCGCAGTTCTTTATCGACCGCCCGGTGTTCGCCTGGGTGGTTGCCCTGTTCATCCTGCTGGCCGGTGCGCTGGCTATTCCGCAACTGCCGGTGGCGCAATACCCGGATGTTGCGCCGCCACAAATCGAAATCTACGCCGTGTACCCGGGCGCTTCGGCGCAAACCGTGGACGAGAGCGTGGTCAGCCTGATCGAGGAAGAGCTCAACGGCGCCGATCACCTGTTGTATTTCGAATCACAGAGCAGCCTGGGCAGCGCCACCATCAAGGCCACTTTCCAGCCGGGCACCAACCCGGAACTGGCCCAGGTGGATGTGCAGAACCGCCTCAAAGCCGTGGAGTCACGCCTGCCGCAAGCGGTCATCCAGCAAGGTTTGCAGGTGGAGAAAGTCTCCTCCGGTTTCCTGCTGTTGATCACCCTGACCTCCAGTGACGGCAAGCTCGACGACGTGGCGCTCAGCGACTACCTGGCGCGCAACGTGATGAACGAGGTCAAGCGGCTGGACGGCGTCGGCAAGGCGCAGCTGTACGGCGCCGAACGGGCGATGCGGATCTGGATCGACCCGCAGAAACTGCTGGCCTTCAACCTGACGCCGGCGGACGTCAACACCGCCATCGTCGCGCAAAACGCCCAGGTGTCGGCGGGCAGCATCGGCGATCTGCCGACCCGCACCACCCAGGAAATCACCGCGACCATTCTGGTCAAGGGTCAGCTCTCGACCCCCGAAGAGTTTGCCGACATCGTCCTCAAGGCCAATCCGGACGGCTCGACCGTGCGCATCAGCGATGTGGCGCGGGTCGAGATCGGCAGCCAGGAATACCAGTTTTCCACGCGCCTGAACGGCAAACCGTCCACCGCCGTCGCCGTGCAACTGTCTCCCGGTGCCAACGCGCTGAACACCGCGACACTGGTGCGGGCGAAGATGGACGAACTCAAGCGCTACTTCCCGGCGAACGTCGAGTACTCGATCCCGTACGACACCTCGCCTTTCGTCAAGGTCTCGATCACCAAGGTGGTCTACACCCTCGGCGAGGCCATGCTGTTGGTGTTCGCGGTGATGTTCCTGTTCCTGCAGAACATCCGCTACACGCTGATTCCGACCCTGGTGGTGCCGGTGGCGTTGATGGGCACCTTTGCGACGATGCTGGCGCTGGGGTTTTCGATCAACGTGCTGACCATGTTCGGCATGGTGCTGGCCATCGGCATTCTGGTGGACGACGCCATCGTGGTGGTGGAGAACGTCGAGCGGATCATGGCCACCGAGGGCCTGTCGCCCAAGGAAGCCACGCGCAAGGCCATGCAGCAGATCACCGGGGCCATCATCGGCATCACCCTGGTGCTGGTCGCGGTGTTCATTCCGATGGCGTTCATGCAGGGCTCGGTCGGGGTGATTTACCAGCAGTTCTCGCTGTCGATGGCCACCTCTATCCTGTTCTCGGCCTTCCTCGCCCTGACCTTGACACCGGCCCTGTGCGCGACGTTGCTCAAGCCGATTGCCAAAGGCGAGCACCATGAAAAGACCGGGTTCTTCGGCTGGTTCAACCGTCGCTTCGAACAACTGACCGACCGTTATCAGGGCTGGGTCGCCTACGCGTTGAAACGCACCGGGCGCTACCTGCTGATCTACGGCGTGCTGCTGATCGGTCTGGGCCTGGCTTTCAGTCGCTTGCCCTCCTCGTTCCTGCCGGTAGAAGACCAGGGTTACACCATCACCGACATCCAGTTGCCGCCGGGTGCGAGCAAGAATCGCACGGTGCAGGTGGCCGAGCAGGTTGAAGCGCACAACGCCGGCGAGCCGGGCATTCGCGACAGCGTGGTGATTCTGGGTTTCAGCTTTTCCGGCAGCGGGCAGAATGCGGCGCTGGCGTTCAGCACGCTAAAAGACTGGTCCGAGCGAGGCAGCGACGATTCGGCGGCTTCGATTGCCGACCGGGCCAACGTCGCCCTCAGCCAGATCAAGGACGCGGTGACGTTTGCCGTGCTGCCGCCGCCCGTGGATGGCCTGGGTACGTCCAGCGGATTCGAGTTTCGCCTGCAGGATCGCGGCGGTCTCGGCCATGAAAACTTGATGGAAGCCCGCACCGAATTACTCGCGGCGGCGCAAAAAAGCCCGATCCTGATGAACGTGCGTGAAAGCGCCCTGGCCGAAGCGCCGCAGGTGCAACTGGTGGTCGACCGCAAGCAGGCCAACGCGCTGGGAGTGTCCTTCGCCGACGTCGGCAACGTGCTGTCCACGGCCGTGGGCTCGGCCTACATCAACGACTTCCCCAATCAGGGGCGGATGCAGCGCGTGGTGGTGCAGGCCGAGGGCGACCAGCGCAGCCAGGTGGAAGACCTGCTGAAGATCCACGTACGCAACACCCACGGAAAAATGGTGCCCTTGTCGGCCTTCGTGCAGGCCAAGTGGACCCAGGGCCCGGCGCAGTTGACCCGCTACAACGGCTACCCGGCGATCAGTATTTCCGGTGAACCGACCCCGGGCCATAGCACCGGTGAGGCCATGGCCGAGATCGAACGTCTGGTGGCACAAGGTCCGGCGGGCCTGGGCCAGGAATGGACCGGGTTGTCGCTGCAGGAACGTTTGTCCGGCAGCCAGGCGCCGATCCTGCTGGGGCTGTCGCTGTTGATCGTGTTCCTGTGCCTCGCGGCGTTGTACGAGAGCTGGTCCATTCCGACCTCGGTGCTGCTGGTGGTACCGCTGGGCGTGCTCGGCGCGGTGCTGGCCGTGACCTTGCGCGGGATGCCCAACGACGTGTTCTTCAAGGTCGGGCTGATCACCATCATCGGTCTGTCGGCGAAGAACGCGATCCTGATCATCGAGTTCGCCAAGAGCCTGTACGACGAAGGCCACGACCTGATCGACGCCACCCTGCAAGCGGCACGCCTGCGGTTGCGGCCGATTGTCATGACCTCCCTGGCGTTCATCCTTGGCGTGGTGCCGCTGGCGATCGCCACCGGCGCCAGCTCGGCGAGCCAACAGGCCATCGGCACCGGGGTGATCGGCGGGATGATCACGGCGACGCTGGCCGTGGTGTTCGTGCCGGTGTTTTTTGTGGTGGTGATGAAACTGGTGCGCAAACGCCACAAAAACACCTGACAAAACAATAACCTCTGTAGGAGCGAGCCTGCTCGCGATGGCGGACTATCAGTCAACATCATCGTCGACTGACACACAGCTATCGCGAGCAGGCTCACTCCTACAAGGAGACCTCTGTGGTTTCAAGATTGTGTTCACCTGGGCTAAGGTGTTTGCAAAGCCCCAACCCATCGAGCCTCCATGTCCTTCCTCACCCGCACCCACCCTCGCCTGTCCGCCGCCATCCTCCTGGGCATCGTGGTGGGCATTCTGGTTCCATCGGATTCGCCCATCAGCAAGATCCTCATCGGCTGGAATGCCGGCGTCTGGATCTACCTGCTGCTGATGCTCTGGCTCACCATGCGCTCGAAAGCGCCAGACGTGAAACGCATCGCCGAAATCGAAGACGAAAACGCCGGGCTGGTGCTGGCGCTGGTGTGCATTGCGGCACTGGCCAGCCTGGCGACGATCACCTTCGAACTGGCCGGCAGCAAAGACCTGGAAACCACGCGCAAGCTTTTGCATTACGGCTTCACCGCCCTGACCGTGATCGGTTCATGGCTACTGATCGGGGTCATCTTCAGCCTGCATTACGCCCGGCTTTATTACATCTGGGACGGCAAGGAGCCGGCGCTGCGTTTTGCCGAAGGGCTGACGACCCCCAACTACTGGGACTTCCTGTACTTCTCGTTCACCATCGGCGTGGCGGTGCAAACCTCGGATGTCGGCGTGGCCACGCGGGACATGCGCAAGATCGTGCTCGCGCAGTCGTTGATCGGTTTTGTGTTCAACACCGCGATTCTCGGGTTCTCGATCAACATCGCCGCCGGCCTGTTCGGCTGATGACTGCACAAACGTTCTAGGCATGGCCCTGGCCGAGGCGTTAAATAGTCCGGCAAACCGTTTCGCAGGTGCCCCATGAGCGCTCACAACTGGATCGACCTGGCCCAGGATGCCGACACCGGCATCGAGACCCTGCGCGCGCATTTCGAAGGCCACGCCTACGACCCGCACTGGCATGACAGCTATCTGGTGGGCGTCACCGAGCAAGGGGTCCAGCAATTCAATTGCCGACGGGCCAGGCACCAGAGCACGCCGGGCAAGGTATTTCTGCTGGAGCCCGGTGACATCCATGACGGTGAAGCGCCGACCGCCGACGGTTTCACCTACCGCATGCTGTACCTCGACCCACAGTGGTTGCAGCGCGAACTCGGCGCCGTGTTCGATCATGCCCCCGACAACAGCCAGCTGAGCTTCGCCGCCACTCTGGCCAGCGATGCGCGCCTGGCCCAGGCCACCAGCCTGGCGTTTGAGACCCTGCATCGCGGTGAACTGAAGATCGTCCGCCAGACCGCCCTCGACGGCTTGCTCGAACGCCTGACCAGCCATTTGCACTGGCGCGCCCGCGATGGCCAGGACCCGCGTCTGCCACGGGTGGCGCAGAAAGCCCGGGAATACCTGCATGCCAACGCGCAATACGACATCGGCCTCGATCAACTGGCAGTAGTCACTGGCGTCGACCGCTTCCGCCTGACCCGCGCGTTCAAGGCGGCCTATGGAATGGCGCCCCACGCGTATCTGGTGCAATTGCGCCTGGCCACGGCGCGGCGGATGCTGGCCCGTGGCGAACAGCCGGCAGCGGTGGCGATGGCACTGGGTTTTGCCGACCAGAGCCATCTTGGGCGCTGGTTCATGCGCGCCTACGGCCTGACGCCGGCGCTGTACCGCAAGCGCTGCTCAAATCTTCCAGACAGGTAATACCGGCGACTGTGAATATCAACGTACTGATTTTCACCGGAGTCTGCCTGCGATGCTGTCCTCTTTCCCGACGTTGCTGCCCTTTCTGCTGTTCGCCTTTGTGGCGTCGATCACCCCCGGTCCGACCAATATTCTGGTGCTGAGCAACAGCGCCCGATTCGGTTTGGCCGCTGCGGTTCCGATCATCCTTGGCGCTTGCGCCAGCGCCGCGATGCTTGTGCTTTTGGTGGGTACGGGTGCCGGTTCTTCACTGACTCAATGGCCCCAGCTGCAAACGCTCATGCAGTGGGCTGGCGTGGCATGGCTGAGTTTTCTGGCCTGGCAAATCTATCGCGCCCCTGCCGTTGCCATTGCCATTGCCACTGCCACTGCCACTGCGCAGGCCGGGCAGCGCCTTGGTTTGCTCGGCGCGGCCGGCTTGCAATGGATCAACCCGAAAACCTGGATGATGGCGCTGGCGGTGGTCAGTGTGTTCGCCGGGGTGGGTGAAGACCGGCTTGTGCATGTGATGTACCTGTCCCTGGCGTTTTTCCTGATTTCATTGCCCTGCCTCGGGGTTTGGGCATTGCTCGGCGCGGGCTCCAGCCGTTGGTTGCGCTCACCCCACGCGATGCAACGGTTCAATCGCTTCATGGCGCTGTTACTGCTGGGTTCGGCGTGGTTGAGTGCATTGGCGTGATCTGGGAAGCCAGGCCTCGCGCTAAGGTTTCGGCAAGACCTGGACATACACCCAATCCGACACAACGTCTGCTGCAAAACGACTGCACACGGCGATATTGAGTGGCAATCCGGGGATCAGGTTGAACAGGGTGTGTTCTGGCTGGATAACGTCGGTTGGCGTCCACAGCACACTGACCCTGTAGCCAATCGGCGAAGGCCCCAATGGCGGGTCCCAGACAATGGAGACCCTGTGGCTTTCATTCTCCGTGACGTGCAGATTGCGCGGTGAATTTGATGTATCGCCTGTGGTGAATGTCGCGGTCACCGGGGCAGACAGTCCTCCTGCTCCACTGCGCGCCCGGACCTCCACGCGGTAAGTCTTTCCGGGCTCCAACAACGAGAAGGTGTATTCCATTTCACGGGTTGCACCAACGAACCAACCATCGCAGGCAACCAGGTAATCGGCCACGGCCACGTTGCCCGCCGGGATCGACCATGCCAGCGTTGCGCCAGTGCCCGTAATGCCGGTAACTTGCAAAGAGGATGGCGTGTCCGGACACGCACCGATCAAACAATCGGCTGGCGACGAAACGTTGTTCCCGCCTGCACGTGCCCGAACCGAAAACAGGTACTGGCGATCGGTGCTCAAGCCGGATATTTCGCACGGCGGTCGCGCCACGTTGATGGTCGCGATGCCGGCTCCGGATACCTCATAGCCCACGGCATTGGGACACAAATCGCACCTTTCGTAGGAATCGTCCCAACTGAGCAACACGGTTGTGGCGGTGTTGCGAGTGCCCCTCAAGTTTCCGGGCGCGCAGATGCGGACGCCATCGTAAGCCGGTGTGTTGAATCGCTTCGACACGAACCCGGAGAAATAGTCCCCCAAGCCGTATTTCCCGATGCCTTTGGCTCGCACTTTGGCTTCATACCCGCTCTGCTCGATCAGCCCGGTGATCCGGCAGGTGCTTTCGGTTTGCGTCATCAGAAGCTGATTGCCCAGATAAATCTCATATTGCGTCTGTGTCGTGTAATCCGCATTCGCACGCCAGCTCAAGCGCGCTGAATCATCTGTGAGTCCATCGACGGAAAGGTCTTGAGGGGCCTGAAAAGTTGGGGTCGACGCACTGGCCAGGGAGGGTTCGGATTCACCACTGGCATTGGTTGCACGCACCTCAATGAAATATCGAGTGTCGGGACGCAGGCCTTGAAAGCGATGGTTCATGTACGGCGTGGCTTCTGTAGCGAAAACCTCGCGTTGCGCAGTTTCGATTCCGATGCTGACCAGGTAGCCGGCCGATTGCGGTGGGGCCCAAACGATACTGACAGCATCATGGGTGGTGACGACGTGCAGGCTGCCAGGTTTGGGAGGCAGTGGCGGGCCATCAAGGGTCTTCTGGGTGGTGCGTGCCGGGGCTGATTCACCGTTGTGGTTACGAGCACTGACCTCGATAAAATAAAGCGTATTTTTGATCAGGTTTTCCAGCGGATGCCGCAATAGCTGCGTGGTCAGCGTCGTCACGGGACCACCGGGTTCTACTCCAAAACGAATCACATAGTCGACCGCACCGATGGAGGCAGACCACTCCACGGCCATCGCTGAAATGGAAGCGGTCGCTCGCAGCCCCCCAGGCATTGAGGGCACCTGCAACGTCTGTTGGGTTATGCGCGCCGGTGCCGAGTCGCCCACATTGTTGGATGAACGAACTTCGAAGTAATACAAGGTGCCCGCGCTCAATCCATTGAACGTGTACGCCATGCTCATGGTTGTTTCGTTGCGAATCACCGGTCCACTGGGTGCCCGGCCATAGCTGAGCTTGTAGATGGAGGCGTTCGCGGGGCCGGACCAGGTCAATGAGATGGTGTCCTTCGTAGGCGCCGTGGCGAGATTCGTCGGGCTGGCCGGCAGCGAGGATGCGGGTTTGGTGGTGGCCTGCGCATCCTTGCTGCCGGGAGAGACCTCGCTACCCTTGAGCCCGAAGGCTTTTATCGTGTATCGAGTATCAGGTTTGAGGCCGGTGAGGACATAGCGTAATGAACTGATCGGGACATCGAACCCGCCGACCATCCCCCCTTCTGTCTCCCACAGCAATCGAGTACCGGTGTGCCCGCCGCCGGCCATGTAACCCCAAATGACGCTGATGGACGACTCTGATTGCGGGGTCGCAGCAATCGTGACCGGAAGAGCAACATATGTCAGTTGCGGCAATGCGGATGGATGTTCACGGTCGACCACAGCACAGTCCTCAGGCAATGATTGTTATGCCTGCCATTAGATATTGCTTGCTGTTACGGCACCACTGACAGAACTGTTAGTGGAACGCCTGGTTCTTTCTGCTACTGGCAACCCGAAGCCGTTGCAGATCACCGGCAGCAACCTGGCAGGCACCTGCCAGGCGTTCAATTCGACGGACGGGCATTACACCGCACGCGGGATCGGACTGTGCCCATCCGTTTTTTTTGCCCGTGCTTTTTTCGGCACACCCGCTGGTGTCCACGACAAAAAAGCCCGTCCAATCAAAAAATTACCACAAGGTACGTAGGCTTCATGAGGACGGCGATGTCTCCTACAAATCAGGATGCATTAGCCGACAGTCTTTTCGCCGGTTCTCAACTAAAGTCGGCCACCTGTAATTTCTGACAGGTTCCATGAGGGTTTTATCGCGCTATAAGGGAGTCGTGCCTACAGCCTATATCCGTGTCTGTAGGGCGGCCGCGCGAACCACACCTTCATGCAGTAGGAGGATTCCGCCGCGCCCACGCCGTCAATGATGATGAATGGGAGATTCAATTATGTATCGCACCAATTCCGTGTCAGTTCGATCATCGCCAACTGCTGTCAACTTCGTGCCCCGGGAGAGCAAGCCACCACAAGCGATCAAACTCACCACCCGGGAAAAGGAAATCCTGCAGTGGAGCGCCGCCGGCAAGTCGTCATGGGAGATCGGCCAGATCGTCAGTTGTACCGAGGCCGGTGTGAATTATCACTTTTGCAACATTCGCCGAAAATTCGGTGTGAGGTCGCGCTGGATCGCCATGGTCATGGCGCTGGAGCAGGGTTTGATTCATATGCCTTGAACCGGTGTCTCCACAGTGGTCTGCGTGTCATCGCCCTCTGTTGAGACATTTCATGAACCCGCATCAAACGCCTCATTGCTCAACTCCTTCAACCCCCAGCGACAGTGCCTGTGACGATACGCCCGTATCGTACGGGCACCGCCCCGGCAGCCCGCTACGCATCATCTTCGCGGACGATCACCCGGTCGTGCTGGCGGGAGCCGAAATCGCCCTGTCCACGCCGACGCCACCGGCGCTCTCGATTGTGGCCAAAGCCCATAATGCCAAAGAGCTGATCGGGCTTTTGCAGCACACCCCCTGCGACCTGCTGATCAGCGACTACTCGATGCCCTACGCAGGCTTGCCCGATGGATTGGCCTTGATGGGTTACCTCAAACGCCACTTCGGCCATATCCCGATGATCGTGATGACTACGCTGCGTAACCCTTCACTGTTGCAAGCGCTGCTCAACACAGGCGTTGGTGGTTTGTTCGACAAGCGCAGCCCCCTGAGTGAGCTGAAGCGGGCGGTGCAAACGGTGGTTAAAGGGCGTCTGTACGTGTGTCCAACCTTTGCCACCCTGCTGGAAACCCACGCCTTGCCCGCCAGCGGCACACGCCTGCCACTGGCCAGCCTTTCCGAGCGTGAACTGGAGGTGGTGAGGTTGTTTGTCCAGGGGTTCTCCGGCCGGCAGATTGCTGCGCAGTTGAACCGCAGCGAAAAAACCATCAGCCGCCAAAAAAGAACCGCCATGGACAAGTTGGGACTTGACCATGACGGTGGGTTGGTTGAGTTTGCGCGGGTGAGTGGGTTGGGGTGAGGGTTTGTTATTAATCAGCCTGACAACTCGCCATGGTTAACATGTAATGGCTGGCAAAAAACTGGATGGCTGTTAGCACTTTCGGTGCCATCCAGTTTAGTCGGACAGATAAATACGCGATGTAGCTTACCCCCTATAGCCAGGTTTCTGATTGTCTCGCTTATTAGTTTTAGGTTTACCTCCGGCAATCGCATTTTCCTGATTTTTCTTATACTGTCGATCTTCTATAACCCTACTGAACACTTCCTCTTTCTGCCCCCTAGTCTTTTCAGCGATCCTTGAGAATTCGTTCAACTTATCTTTTAACAACTGCGCACCATCTTTAGTGATTCCTGGCCTACCGACATGCTCTCCCGCCCACGTATGAATGAATCTTACGTCAGAAACCTTTTCTTTCGCGAATTCTAAAACCTCACCGAAACTTAATTCACTTTTAAGATTCTCTGAGCCCTTGTATTCGGCTAAAAGTTCACTATTTTCACCATGCGCTCTAACATCCGCGCGCAATTTTGAATATTCCTCATTTCGATATTTGGCAACCTTGCCCAGTTGACTTACATGTTTCTCCTTAATATCAAACACCGATGCAGGGCGTTTTTTAGTATTTTCTAACAGCATCCTAGCCACGTCTGGATTAGCATGGGTCCTGGTAGTAGGTCTAAACACCCGAAGAAAATTCCCAAACACTGAATGCCCATCCGGATCCGCACTCAAAACCGGCTCCCCCTCACAATACGCATACGCATTCACCCCACCCTCCCCAAACGGACTGAAACTGTCCGGGCTATGAAACTTCATCAGCCGAGGATTATAGGCGCGGTACCCATTACCCAGCAGTTGCCAGCCCGTTTGCGGCTCGCTGAATTCGCCGTTGTAACCCAAACCCGCAATCACCGGCTGTTGCGCACTGGGGTGACCATAGGGCGTAAACGCTACGTGATTGGCCCTGCCGCTGGCGACCTCACTCAATAACGTGTTTTTCTGATCAGCGACCAGCATCAACGACTTTGGGTCAGCACCTGCCTGGTGCTCGGCGAGCACAACTCCATCGCCGCGCAGGAAGCTTATGCTGTTGCCACCCTGTTTAAGACTGGTCAGTTCGCCGCCCTGATAAAAACGCTGCTGCTCCCCATTGCCACTGTCGACCCCGGACAAGGTGTCCAACGGATCGTAGCGATAGCCACTCGGCGATTCGCCCGGCAAGGCGCTGACACTGACCAAACGGCTCAGCGCATCGTATTCCAGCACCCGACGCACTTCATCACGAATCAAATTGCCGTTCTCGTCATACTCAAGTTCGATGACAGCGGGATACCCGTCAGCCGAGGCCGAGTTGGTCACTTTTGACAGTTGGGCCGGGTCGACACCCGTGTAGCTATAAACGGCGTTATTGGTACTTCTGGTGCCGCCGGGGCCCTGATACGTTGTGGTTACACGAGTCAGGTTATCCATGGCGTCGAACCTGAACAGCTGACTGATAATGGCTTTCCCATATGGATCCACCGGGGGCTGGCTGCCCTCGCACTGATAAAGCACCAGGCGCCCGCGCGGATCATATTCATAGGTTTCATCACGCAGCAGTGTCGGGCCTTCGCGCAGCGTTCTGCGCATCAACAGGTCGACTTCGTTGTAGACCTGCGTCAGTTGTTGCTCGATGCCGTTCAGATCGAAGGTACGTTTTGTCTCACGCCCCAATCCATCGTGTTCCAGGCTGATGGTCACATGTTGCCCACTGGCGCTGTCCCGAGTACTGATCGTGCTCGGTTGCCCCAGGCTGTCATACGTAAAGCTTGAAGAGGTGGTGCCCAGTCGGGTGTGTTCCAGGCGCCCTGCCAGGTCATAGGTATAGGATTGGGTCTGCTCAAGTACGTCGGTGTAGTTCAGCAACAGGCCCTGGCGACTGTAGTCGTAGTGCATGATGTCGACATTGCCGTTCTGAACCCGTGACTCGCTTTTGACCTCACCGGTGCTGAAGTATTGGCGAGTCAACTCCAGCCCTTCTTCCTTGCAACTGACCAACCGCGCATTTTTACCGTCGCGCACGTATTGAGCCGGTTCTTTATCAGGCAGGCGTCGCATGCTGGGCTCCTCGCCCAGTTGCGGCTGATAATCATAGGCAATCTCCTGATTGCTGGCGGTGATGACCGTCGCCGGACGGGTTTGCCCCGGTTTATAGGTAAAGCGTTGCCTGCGCCCTCCTGTGACAGACTCGCTCATGCGATCCAGGCCATCGAACGTTTGCTCGCCAAGTACGATACCGTCAACGCTGATTTGCGTCGGCAAATCTTCGGAACTGTGTTCGGCGTAACGGCGTTGTACAACAGCGCCGCCGGGCAGAATATTGGTGATCAACCGGTCAAACGAATCGTACTCGTATTGCGTGGTGGCATCGCGGGCATCGGTCTCCTCGACGGTGCGTCCCAGCCCGTCATAGCCATATTGGTGCTTGCCGACCAGCGTTTCGTCGGTCTCGAACCGCTCGACACGATCCGGCTTTTCGAACAAATTCAGGTACGTCAGCGTCTTGCCGCTGACCTTTTCTGCTCCCTCGCTCCAACTGCTCTGGATCGGCCCTTTCCACTGAGCGCTACCTATCGGGTTGGTGCGCTCATGGACCTTCACGCCGTCCGGCCCCGTGACACTGCACTGCATGCCCCACGCGTCATATTCCAGCTTGCTGGTCAGGGCGACCTGTTGTGCACCCCTCCAGTCGTATTGAGTATCCTCGATCAAATTCTCGAACAGGTCGTAACGTGCCGCCCATGTCTGCCGATACGCCTCGGCGCGCAGCGGATTGTCCGCATCCTGGCGTTCTTCGTACACCGGGCGGCTGAGGCCATCGACAAGACTACGGGTCTTCACCCCTTTGACATCGGTCACCACCTGACTGGCCTGCTGTCCATCCAGCGATGTCAGGAAGTACTCGTACTGGCGCGTGGCTTCGAATTCCGCCTCGCCTGGTGCGACGGTTTCACTGACTACCCGAATCAGTGAATCGTAGGTGTAGCGAATTCGCACTTCATTGTCGTCTCGGCTCAGCAATGGCTGTCCGTGAAGCAATGAGTCTTCACTGATGATGGTTTTTCGGACTTCCTTTGTGCCGGGTACATCATCAAAACCTCTGAAAGTTTCAGTGGTTTGCAACACGGCTTCTCCAGCCAGTGCGCTGGTGAGCCTTTCGTATGCGTAGGAAGCGGTGCTGGTCTTGCCATTGAGGGTGGTCTGCTGAGTGACCGGGCGGCCGTGCAGGAACGCATCGCCGGGCAGTTCGTGGTAGCTGCGCCGGGTCTCTTGCAGGAGCGTTTCGTTGCTGCCATCGAGGTGCACCAGGGTCTCGCTCTCGATCGCCA
>NZ_JAGYGI010000012.1:0-197045 GCF_019947365.1 Pseudomonas sp. GL-R-26
GGCATGGGGTTCGACCTGTTGTTATTGTCTGAATGCGCTGAGAACCCTGTGGGAGCGAGCTGTGGCGAGGGGGCTTGCCCCCGTTTGAGTGCGCAGCACTCACAAGATCTTCGATACATCGGAAATTTTGGGGCTGCTTCGCAGCCCAACGGGGGCAAGCCCCTCGCCACAGATCGCTCCCACAGTGGATAGTGTGGATTTACTGAATCGATTCCTGGCTTTTGAGCGTCTGCTCCAGCGCCTGCACGCAGCGCTCCTCGGCGGTATCCAGTTCCAGTTTCATCTGTTCGATGTCGAGCATTTGCTGTTCAAGCTGCTCCCGACGCTCGCTGATTTTCGCCAGCATGCTGTGCAACTGTTTGGTGTTACCGCTGGACGGGTCGTAGAGCTCGATCAGCTCGCGGCATTCAGCCAGGGAGAAACCGATGCGCTTGCCCCGCAGGATCAGCTTCAGGCTGACCTTGTCGCGGGGCGAGTAGATGCGTTCCTGACCGCGACGCTCGGGGCTGAGCAGGCCTTGCTCTTCATAAAAGCGAATGGCGCGGGTGGTGATGTCGAGCTCGCGGGCGAGATCGGAAATGCTGTAGGTCTGGCTGCTCATGGGCGCGCTCGCAAAAGGTCATGGCGCTAAGCTAATGGCAGGTTGACGTTTACGTCAAGGGGTAGCGATTTTTGCTGTTCTTGCTGGCCCCATCGCGAGCAGGCTCGCTCCTACAGGGGATCTTCGTAGTACACAGATTTCGTGTTCACAGTAAATTCAATGTGGGAGCGAGCCTGCTCGCGATGAACGATAACTCGGTATAAGGCCCTACACCTTCTCGAGCTTTTTCTCCTGCGCCGTCACCTGCTGGCACAACTCGATCATCTGCTCGCGCATCCAGCGGTTCGCCGGGTCCTGGTCGGTGCTTTCGTGCCAGTAGAGGTGGGTTTCCACCGGCGGCACATCGTTGACCGGCAGATAGAAGGCGTGCAGGTCGTTACGGCGGGCGAAGCGCTCCGGCACGGTCATGACCATGTCGGTCTGCTGCAACACTTGCGAGGCCATCAGGTAATGCTGGGAGCGCAGGGCGATCTTGCGCTGGATGCCCATCTTGCCCAGGGCCAGGTCGACATAGCCGAGGCCGCTGCGACGGCTGGAAATATGGATGTGGGTCAGGCTCAGGTAATCATCCAGCGTGAGTTTCTCCTTGCCCGCCAGCGGATGCCCCTTGCGCATGGCGCACACATAGCGGTCCTCCATCAACTTGACGTGACGCACCTGCGGGTCGGTGTTGAGCGGCGCATCCACCGCGAAGTCGAGGCGACCGGCCGCCAGTTCCTTGGTGGTTTCACGGCGTTTGGACAGGAAGCTTTCGATGATCACCGCCGGCGCCAGGCGGCGCAGGCGCTGGAATAGCAGCGGCAGGATCACCGCTTCGGTGAGGTCGGTCATGCTGATGCGGTAGGTCTTGACCGCTTGCTGCGGGTTGAAAATGCGGCTTTCCTGCACCGACACGCGCAGCAGCGAGAGCGCGTTGCGCACCGGGCCAATGATGTTCTGGGCCATGGGCGTGGGCACCATGCCTTGGGCGGTGCGCACAAACAACGGGTCGTTGAAGGTTTCGCGCAACCGGGCCAGAGCGTTCGACACCGCCGGCTGGGTAATGCCCACAATCTGCCCGGCGCGGGTCAGGTTGGCTTCGGTGTAGATCGCGTCGAAGACGATGAAAAGGTTGAGATCGACCTTGCTCAGATTCATTACGCGGCTCTCTTATTGTGTGGGCGGGCTGACCGTGACGATCAGCCGATCATATATCGGTGATGAATGTTTATACACGCCGAGAATAGGCTAGGTAAATTATCAACGCTGTTCTAGCATCGATACATGACCTAAACAACCTCCCCCAAGAAGGTATCTCGCTCATGGATTTCGCTTATTCGCCCAAGGTTCAGGAACTGCGTGAGCGCGTAACAGCGTTCATGGACACCTACGTCTATCCCGCCGAAGCCGTGTTCGAGCGCCAGGTCGCCGAGGGCGATCGCTGGCAGCCGACCGCGATCATGGAAGAACTCAAACTCAAGGCCAAGGCCGAGGGCCTGTGGAATTTGTTTCTACCTGAGTCCGAGCTCGGTGCCGGCCTGACCAACCTCGAATACGCGCCATTGGCGGAAATCATGGGCCGTTCGCTGCTGGGACCAGAGCCGTTCAACTGCTCGGCACCGGACACCGGCAACATGGAAGTGCTGGTGCGCTATGCCAACGAAGAGCAGAAGCAACGCTGGCTCGAACCCTTGCTGCGCGGCGAGATCCGCTCGGCATTCGCCATGACCGAACCGGACGTTGCGTCCTCCGACGCCACCAACATGGCCGCCCGTGCCGTGCGCGATGGCGACGAGTGGGTGATCAACGGCAAGAAATGGTGGACGTCGGGTGCTTGCGACCCGCGCTGCAAAATCCTGATTTTCATGGGGCTGAGCGATCCGGACGCGCCACGTCACGCCCAGCACTCGATGATCCTGGTGCCGGTGGATGCGCCTGGTGTGAAGATCGTGCGTCCGCTGCCGGTGTTTGGATACGACGATGCACCTCATGGCCACGCCGAAGTGCACTTTGAAAACGTGCGGGTGCCGTACGAAAACGTCCTGTTGGGCGAAGGACGCGGCTTCGAAATCGCACAGGGTCGCCTTGGCCCGGGTCGGATTCACCACTGCATGCGTTCGATCGGCATGGCCGAGCGCGCACTGGAACTGATGTGCAAACGCTCGGTGAGCCGCACGGCGTTCGGCAAGCCTTTGGCACGCCTGGGTGGCAACATCGACAAGATCGCCGACTCGCGGATGGAAATCGACATGGCACGCCTGCTGACGTTGAAAGCGGCGTACATGATGGACACCGTCGGCAACAAAGTGGCGAAAAGCGAGATCGCGCAGATCAAGGTCGTGGCGCCGAACGTTGCGCTGCGGGTGATCGACCGGGCGATCCAGATCCATGGCGGGGCAGGGGTTTCCAACGATTTCCCGCTGGCCTACATGTATGCGATGCAGCGCACCCTGCGCCTGGCCGACGGCCCGGACGAAGTGCACCGTGCGGCGATCGGCAAGTTTGAGATCGGCAAATATGTGCCGAAGGAAATGATGCGTAGCGGGCACTAAGACCGCAAAGAATTTGTGGGCAGTGAGTATTTGTGGCGAGGGGGCTTGCCCCCGTTGGACCGCGAAGCGGGCCTGAATCCATTCACCGTGTTGGCTCTGATACAACGCGGTGGATGATTCGCGACTGCTTCGCAGCCGAACGGGGCGGTGCGGCGTTCCGACAAGCCCCCTCGCCACATTGTTCTGTATTCAAATCAGTAAACCCAAACCTCAACCCGCCGATTCTTGATCCTTCCCTCATCGGCGCTATTGGCCGCCACCGGCATCTCGGCACCGAATCCGCGTATCTCGCGAAACACCACGCCGTTCTTCACCAACTCCCGCCGTACCGCCATGGCCCTCAGCTTCGACAACAGATCGGCGCGCGCCGGGTCGCTCTTGGCATCGCCAAAACCCACCAGCGTCACTTGTCCGGACATTTTGTCTTGCTGCTTTATATAGTCGAGCACCCGCGTCAGGTCCTGCCGCGCCTTGTTGTCCAGGCTGGCACTGCCTTCTTCGAAGCGAAAATTCACCGACAGCCGCTGGGCATGACGGCTGAGGGACTGGTATCCCTCTGGCATCAGCGCATTCGGCGTAACGGCCATGGCCTGGACGGTCTGGGCGATAAACCCGTTGGCGGCGACAATCGCTTGCCCTTTGCTGCTTTGGGCATAGGCCACCAGCGCTTGGGCCCAGGGATTTTTCCCCGTCGGTGGCAGGTAAAAGAACAACCGGCGGGACAGCGGATAGTCCTCAGTGGCAATCAGGCTGTTGAGCGGCAGCATGGCTTGCGATTGACCGTCGACTATGGCCACGACCTTGGCCTGGCGCACGTAGGGCAAACCGATAAAACCGATGCCTTGCGGGTCTGCGCTGACCGCATCGGACAGTTGCTCGCTGGACTCGAAGCGTTTCGCCGCGCTGCCGAGGGTTTTCCCACGGCCGCTGAGGACCAGTTCCTTGAAAGTGTCGTAGGTCCCGGACTGATCATCCCGCGCATACAGATGAATCGGCCCGCCGCGACCGCCGATGTCTTCCCAGGTCTTCACCTCGCCACTGAAGATGCGCGCCAGTTGCACGGTGTCGAGTTGATTCAGCGGATTGTCCGGGTGAAGGATGATCGCCAGGCCGTCGATGGCGATGACCTGTTCGGCGCTCGGGCTTTTCAGGTCACCGAGCGATTGCAGGCTGGCCAGTTCGCTGTCCTTGATCGGGCGCGACGAGGCGGCAAGATCGGCGCTGGCGGTTTTTAGCGCAGTGAAACCGGTGCTGGAACCATGGGCCGCTACTTCTACCACGACCCGACGGCCCTGAACGGTTTCGCCGACGATGCGCAGTTCGTTGGCGGTGTCCGGGGTTTCGCGGTGGATCCTGCGCAGGCCCTGTTCACTCAGCAGGCCCTCGACCAGCGCCGGTCCCAATGCGGCGCCGATGGTGTTGGAACCCTGAATTCGCAGCACCGGGCCGTGTTCGGGTGTCGGCAAGTCGCCAGCCGAGGCCGCCTGCGGCAAGCCCGTGCACAGCATCAACAGGAACAACACGCGCAGCATCATGCCGGCACCTTACATAGCCAAAGGAGGTGTCGGGAGATTAAGTCAGTAAGGTTTCCGAAAAATGACACTTGTAGGAGAGAGCGTGCTCGCGATGGCGGACTGTCAGTCAACATTGGTGCTGAATGTCACACCGCAATCGTCGGAACGCCGCCCGGAGCAAGCTCGCTCCTACAGGGGATTGATGTGGCCGGGAGAAATCAGCTCAACTCAAGCCAGATCGGCGCATGGTCCGATGGTTTTTCCATGCCACGCAGTTCGTAGTCCACCCCCGCAGCCTTCACCCGTGGCAGCAAGCCCTGGGAGGCGAGGATCAGGTCGATACGCAGGCCACGCTTGGGTTCGTCTTCGAAGCCACGGCTGCGGTAGTCGAACCAGCTGAAGGTGTCGGTCACGTCCGGATTCAGGTGGCGGAAACTGTCCACCAAGCCCCAGTTCTTCAGGCGGGCCATCCACTCGCGCTCTTCCGGCAAGAAGCTGCATTTTCCGGTTTTCAGCCAGCGCTTCATGTTGTCCGGGCCGATGCCGATGTCGCAGTCTTCCGGGGAAATGTTCACATCGCCCATCACCACCAGCGGCTGGTCGTTCTTGAACTGGCTTTCCAGTAATTGCTGCAAGTCGCCGTAGAAACGTTCCTTGGCCGGGAACTTGGTCGGGTGGTCGCGGCTTTCACCCTGTGGGAAGTAGCCGTTCATGATGGTCACCGGCACGCCGTTGGCATCGGCGAAGGTGCCCCAGATGAAGCGCCGCTGGGCGTCTTCTTCGTCGGTGGCGAAACCTTTATGCAGGGCCAGCGGCTCCTGGCGCGAGAGCAAGGCGACGCCGTAGTGACCTTTTTGCCCGTGGAAGTACACGTGATAACCCAGGGCCTGAACCTCGGCCAGCGGGAACTGATCGTCGTGGACCTTGGTTTCCTGCAAGCCGATCACATCGGGCTGGTGCTTTTCAATCAGCGCCGCCAGCTGATGGGGACGGGCGCGCAGCCCGTTGATGTTGAAGGAGACGATCTTCATGGTCGGCAGTCCTGGCAAAAGGGCGATGCTAGCTGACATGTGGGAATCGGGCCAGTGTGGGGTGAGGGGATTTACTGGGTTCTGTCAGATCTGTGTAGGCAGTCCTGGCCCCTTCGCGAGCAAGCCTGCTCCCACAGTGGGTTGTATCGTCCACAGAATTTGCTCACACAACGGCACCTGTGGGAGCGAGCCTGCTCGCGAAGGCGATTTCATTGCCTACACTCATTGCGGATCTGTAAGGAACTGTGTCAGCGCCGACAGGCTCGTAACAACAAGAGCGCAGCCACCCGAGCTGTGCCGGGGAGATCAACCGTCATGCCCGAAACCTCAACCGTCATCGCCGATATCCATATGCTCGACAGCGGCTACGCCCGCGAAGCGCGTTCGCTGCTGTACCAGGCTTATCGACACGAGCCGACCTTCGGCTATCTGTTCGAAGCCGAGCGCCTTGGCTACGAACAGCGGGTTCGCGCCACCGTGCGCGAGCTGGTGACCCAGCACTTTCTCCAGGACCTGCCGGCCATCGGCCTGCTGGTCAACGACCGCCTGATTGGCATCGCCCTGATCGCACCGCCGCAACGTCGTCTCGGCGTCACCGAAAGTTGGGCTTGGCGCTTGCGCATGGTGCTCAGTACGGGATTTCGCTGCACCCGTCGCTACCTCGATTATCACGCCGCCGTGGAGGCCTGCGTACCGAACGAATCGGTGCACGTCCTGCCGTTGCTGGGGGTTCATCCGCAGTTCCAGGGCAAACATTTCGGCGAGCAACTGTTGCAAGCCGTGCACAACTGGTGCGCGGTGGATGAAAATTCACAGGGAGTGATCCTCGATACCGGGAACCCTCGCTACCTGGAGTTCTATAAGCGTCAGGGCTATGAGGAAATCGGTGAAGTTGCTGTAGGACCGATTCGCGAACACGTGTTTTTTCACCCCAATCCCCAGGTGTTACATACTGCAACGGCTTGAACGGCGAACTTTCCGGGCATGTCAGGCTCTATCACGCTCTCAAGCTCGTGATAGCATCCGCGCCTATGAAGTTTCCAGGAAGAATTACCAGCGGCGTACTGATGCTGATGACCAGCTGTGCGGCGTTGGCACAAAGTGAATTGGATGTACGGATCAAACCGTCCAATGATGAGCTGAAAGCCAATATTGAAGGCTATATCGGCAGCCTCGGCGATCGCGATGAAGAAGCGTTGCTGCGCTTCAGCCGTGGCGCCGAAGAACAGGCGCGCAAGGCCGCCCAGGCCCTGGGTTATTACCAGCCGCACATCGACAGCGAGGTGAAGGGTGGCGAAAAGCCGCGCCTGGTGCTGAAGGTCGACCCCGGCGAGCCGGTGCACTTGCGCAATGTCACGGTGCGTGTTGACGGTCCGGCAGCCGCCCTCAAATCCTTTCGAGTCCCCAAGAGCGATGCGCTCAAGCCTGGCGCCGTGCTCAATCATGGGCATTACGAGGACGCCAAGCGGCTGATCCAGAATCAGGCTTCGCGTTATGGCTTTTTCAGTGGCCGTTTCACCCGTTCAAAATTGTCGGTCGACCCCCGTGCCGGTGTCGCCGATATCGAACTGATCTATGAAAGCGGTCCGCGCTATACCTTGGGCAAGGTCAGTTTCGAGGGCGATACGCCGTTCGATGACGAGCTGCTGCAACGCATGGTGCCGTTCAAGACCGGCACGCCGTATGACTCGGAACTGATCGCCGAACTCAATCAGAACCTGCAATCGAGCGGCTACTTCGAAGGTGTTCGCGTGGACGCGGCACCCACGGGGTCCAGGGACGATGCGATCCCGGTGGACGTCAAGCTCGAAACCCGCAAGCCGCGGACCATGGGCCTGGGCCTGGGTTTCTCCACCGACGTCGGTCCACGCGCCAAGGCCAACTGGACCCGGCACTGGGTCAACGCGCAAGGGCACAGTTATGGCTGGGAAACCGAAGTCTCGGCACCTCGGCAAAACGTCGGGCTGTTCTACGACATTCCGCTGGACCCGCCATTGACCGACAAACTGCGTTTTGCCGGTGGCTATCAGAATGAGGACATTGCCGGCACCGACACCCACAGCAAGCTGCTGACCCTGGGCCCCGAATGGCACAGCAAACTGCCCAGCGGCTGGCAACGGGTGGTATCGCTCAAATGGCAGCGCGAGGATTACCAGCTCGGCGACGACTCGGGACTCAGTAACTTGCTGATGCCAGGCGTGAGCTATTCGTACCTCAAAAGCGACAACCGCATCGACCCGCACAACGGCTATCGCCTGCAATTCGAATCCAAAGTGGCCAAGGAAGGCCTGGGTTCCGACAGCAACCTGATCTACGGCACGGCGCTGGTCAAAGGCCTGACCACGGTGTTCGATAATCACCGCTTCCTCGGGCGGCTGCAGGTCGGCGGCAGTGCCACCAACGGTTTCAAATCGGTGCCGCCATCGTTGCGTTTCTTCGCCGGTGGTGACCAGAGCGTGCGTGGCTACGACTATCAGAGCCTGTCCCCGGAAAACTCCGACGGCGACCGCATCGGTGGCCGCTACATGGTCGCTGCCAGCGCGGAATACCAGTATTCCATCGCCGAAAAATGGCGGATCGCGACCTTTGTCGATCAGGGCAACTCCTTCAACACACTCGAATTGCCGGACCTCAAGACCGGGGTCGGTATCGGCGTGCGTTGGGTATCGCCGGTGGGGCCGATCCGCCTCGACCTGGCCCACGCGCTGGATGACGATGGCGGCATTCGACTGCACTTTTCCATGGGGCCTGAGCTGTGAAGCGTGGTTTGAAAGCAACACTGCTGACGATGGCGGCGCTGGTGGCAATGGTTGTCCTGACGCTCGCCACGGTGCTGGGCACGGCGACGGGCAGCCGCTGGGCATTGGGTTTCGTGCCGGGCTTGACCCTGGAAAACTTTCAGGGCCGGCTGGGCGGGCAGTGGAGTGCCGACCGGGTGCTGTGGCAACAGGACAGCAACCGGGTTGAACTGAGCAAGGTGATTTTCGCCTGGTCGCCGTTGTGCCTGACCCGCATGACCTTGTGCATCGAGCAATTGCAGGCCGATCAGGTCAGCCTGACGTTCCCGCCGGTTGCCGAAGAGCCAGACAACGGCCCGATCACGCTCCCGGAGCTCAAGTTACCGTTGGCCCTCGAACTGGGGGAGATCAAGGTCGGCAGCCTGTTGTTCAATGGCAGCGAGGAGCTCAAGGGTTTGCAACTGGCGGCGCACTGGACCTCGGCCGGTTTGAAGATCGACGCGGTGTCGATACAGCGCGATGACCTGAGCCTGAACCTGTCCGGTCTGCTGCAACCCGCCGGCAATTGGCCCCTCAGCGCTTCCGGCAAGCTGACCCTGTTGTCGACACCTGAGCCCCTGGCGCTGGCGCTGAAAGTCGACGGCGACCTGCTCAAGACCTTGAACCTGAAAGCCGACAGCAGCGGTTACCTCAACGGGCAACTGACCGGCGAACTGCAACCGCTGGCGGAAAACCTGCCGGCCAAGGTCCGGATCACCGCCGATGGCTTCAAGCCCAGTACCGATCTGCCGGACACCCTGCAACTCAATCAGCTGGAGCTCACCGGCGCTGGCGACTTGAAGAACGGCTACGCGCTGCTCGGCAAAGCCACGCTGCCCGCCGAGCAAGGGCCAGTCGCCGTGGTGCTGCAAGGCAAGGTCGACGCCAAGGGCGCGCAGATCGCCGCGCTGGACCTGACCGCCAGCGACAAGCAAAGCCTCAAGCTCACAGGGCTTGTGGATTGGAGCAAGGGCCTGAGCGCCGAGGCGAAGATCGACTGGCTGGACTTTCCGTGGCACAGGCTCTATCCGCTCATCGACGAACCGCAGGTAGCGCTTCGCACGTTCACCGGCGAAGTCTCTTACACCGACGGCAAGTACCTCGGTCATTTCGCTGCGGCGGCGGATGGTCCGGCCGGCGCTTTCACCCTTGCCAGTCCGTTCGCGGGCGACCTGACGAAGATCTACCTGCAACAGATTCAACTCCAGGCCGGGCAGGGCAAGGCTGAAGGGCACCTGAACCTGCAATTCGCCGACGGCATTGCCTGGGACACCGCGCTTGACCTGTCGGCGATCAACCCGGCGTACTGGGTCGCGCAGCTGCCGGGCACACTGGCCGGGCCGTTGCGCAGCACGGGCGAGATGAAGAACGAAGTTCTCAGCCTCAATGCCGACCTGGACCTCAAGGGTAAACTGCGCGGTCAACCGGCGGTGATCCAGGCCAAGGCCGATGGCCGTGGCGAGCAATGGAACCTCAACGCCCTGCAGGTTCGCCTCGGCGATAACAGCATCAGCGGCAAAGGCAGCCTGCAACAGAAACTCGCCGGCCAGATCGATCTCAAGCTGCCGCGCCTGGCCCAGCTCTGGCCGGAGCTGCACGGCCAGCTCAATGGCCGCGTGGATGTCGCCGGTACGCTCAAGGCGCCCCAGGGCAAGCTTGACCTGCAAGGCTCGCAACTGGCTTTCCAGGACAATCGCCTGCAAAGCCTGAACCTCGACGCGACGCTAGACAGTGCGCAACGGGCGAAAATCGACCTCAAGGGCAGCGGCATCCAGGCCGGCGACACTTCACTGGGAACCCTGACCGCCAGCGGCCAGGGCGATATCAAGAACCAGAAGCTGAGCCTCGATCTGCAAGGGCCGAAGCTGAAACTGGCGCTGGGTCTGGATGGTGCGCTGGATAAAGGCAACTGGCGCGGACGCCTGGCCAGCGGTGATATCCAGGCCGGCGGCCAGGACTGGAAGCTGCAAGGGCCGGCGAAGCTCGAACGTATGGCGGACGGCAAAATCAACTTTGGCGCCCATTGCTGGGCATCCGGCCAGGCCAGCCTGTGCGGGGAAGACTCGCGCCTGATGCCCGAGCCGAAGCTGCGTTATCACCTCAAGCAATTCCCGATCGACAGCCTCGCGCAGTGGTTGCCGAAGGATTTCGCCTGGCAGGGCCGGCTCAACGCCGACCTGCAACTGGACCTGCCGGCCAGTGGCCCGAACGGCCAGGTCAGCGTCGATGCCGGCGGCGGCACGTTGCGCATCAAGGAAAAGGACCAGTGGCTGGACTTCCCGTACCAGACCCTGAAACTCACCAGCAAACTCACGCCCAAGCGCATCGACACCGAGCTCAACTTCGTCGGCGGCAAACTCGGCGAGCTGATGGTGCAAGCGCAGCTCAATCCGTTGCCAAAGAACAAACCGTTGAGCGGCTCGTTCCGCTTGAGCGGGCTGGACCTGTCGGTGGCACGGCCGTTCGTGCCGATGGTCGAGAAGCTGACCGGGCGCTTGAATGGCAGCGGCACGATTTCCGGTGGACTGCTGGCGCCGCAGGTCAATGGCAGCTTGCAACTCAGCGACGGTCAGATCTCCGGGCCTGAGTTGCCGATGGAGCTGAAAAACCTGCACGTGCAAGCGCTCATTGTCGGTGAAAGCGTGCAATTGAACGGTGGCTGGAACAGTGGCAAGGCCGGGCAGGGCAGCCTGAACGGCAACGTCGCCTGGGGTCAGGCGCTGGTGGTGGATCTGGCGCTTAAGGGGTCGCAGTTGCCAGTCACCGTCGAGCCATACGCCAAACTGGAAGTCGCACCGGACCTGAAAATCTCGATGAAAGGCGACGAGTTGGCCATCGCCGGTAAAGTGCTGGTGCCCAAGGGCGACATCATTATTCGCGAGTTGCCGCCGTCGACAGTCAAGGTCTCCGATGACACGGTGATCGTCGGTCAGCAGACCGAGGAGGGCAAACCGCCGCTGGCAATGAAGATGGACATCGAAGTGGTGGTCGGCGAGGACAAGCTGAGCTTTGCAGGATTTGGCCTGACCGCGAATGTGCAGGGGCATGTGCACATCGGCGACAACATGGACACCCGTGGCGAGCTGTGGCTCAACGACGGGCGCTATCGCGCCTACGGCCAGCGGCTTTCGGTGCGTCGGGCGCGTTTGCTGTTTGCCGGGCCCATCGATCAGCCGTACCTGGACATCGAGGCCATTCGCAAGACCGAGGACATCATTGCCGGCATCCGTTTGAGTGGCAGCGCCGAGCAGCCGACCACGCAGATCTTCTCCGAACCGGCCATGAGCCAGGAGCAGGCCCTGTCCTATCTGGTGCTCGGGCGTCCGCTGAGCAGCAATGGCGAAGACAACAACATGCTCGCCCAGGCGGCCCTCGGTCTGGGGTTGATGGGCAGTTCCGGGGTGACCAGCGGCATCGCCAAGAACCTGGGCATCCAGGACTTCCAGCTCGACACCCAGGGCAGTGGCGACGCCACCAGCGTGGTGGCCAGCGGCAATATTTCCGAGAAGCTCAGCCTGCGCTATGGCGTTGGCGTGTTCGAACCGGCCAACACCATTGCCTTGCGCTACAAGCTGAGCAAAAAGGTCTACCTCGAAGCCGCCGGCGGCGTGGCCAGTTCGCTGGACATCTTCTACAAGCGGGATTTCTAATTCTCAATCAAGCGGCGGTTCGGCAATCCGGTTTGCCTGCTCAGGCGGCCTGATAGCCGGCGTTTGCTTTGTTGACTGAGTACATATCCGTTTCTTCGGTAACGGCGGCTTATGGTTTCGCCCTGACGGCGAGTCACTTTTTTTACAAGCGCCTAAAAAAAGTAACCCAAAAAACGCTCGCCCCGAACGTCCGGCCCCTCGCCTGGGCTCGGGGTTCCTTCGCTCCGGCATTCATCCGGGGGCATCGCCTCCGGTCGGCTTCGCTCGACCTCCTCTCGATGTGTTCGGCTGCGCCGAACGGCGCTGCGCGCCCACCCCCGGATGAACGCCTCCACTCAGCCTGCCGAGGGGGCGGGTGGATCAAGATCAAGAGCTGCAGGCGAGCTAACGCTCGGCCTGTTGAGTGGTGAGAAGCGTGAGTGTACGCCGATCTGCCTTTGTTCTTCTGTGGAGCGAGCTTTGTCCGGGCGGCGTTCCGACGATGACGGCCTGCCAGCCGACTCAACTCTCACAGGCGAACGAACCCCGCGAAAAGGCCGGCCGGTAGGCCGCCTCGCTTTTGCTTTTGAACTTCTTGCCCCCTCGTGAGGCTTCGTTCCGGTTCTGCGCAGTGGGCAACCCGGCATGGATGCCGGGTTAGCCGCCGCCGGCCATGGATGGCCGATGGCGGCGGGCCCACGGAGCAGGACCGGAGCGAGGGCATGCCGAGCCTTGGCGAGGCACCGAACGTCAGGGGCAAGAGCCCTTGGTTACTTGGGGCTCTTCCAAGTAACCCGCCGTAAGGGCGGAACCATAGGCCGCCGTTACCGCAGCAATGGATATGTACACCATCAACAATAAGGTCAGAAAAGCGGTGACATCCGTCTATGACCACAAAACCCGACACCACTGGTCAACTATTTACCAAGCCTCCTAACTATTGCATTGACATTCGCTGCCTAGGCAGTAACATCTCGACATACATTCACTGCCTAGGCAGCTAATTGGTGGTCAGATGAAACATTTCTCTCCAGAAGATTTCCAGAATTGCCATCTCGGCCTGTTGCTAGGGCGTGCCGCACTGCTCAAGGACCGGATCATCGACACCCACATGGAACCCCACGGCATCACCGCCGCGCAGTTCAAGGTGTTGATCATCATTGCCCAGTTCGGCGTCGATTCGCCGGGCGAGTTGTGCCGTCACCTGTCCCTGGACAGCGGCTCGATGACGCGCATGCTCGACCGTCTGGAACAGAAGGGTTTCCTTGCCCGCCAACGCTCCGAGGCGGATCGCCGTCAGGTGCAGTTGGTACTGACCGAAGAAGGTCAGAAGCTGGCCGACCGCCTGCCGCACATCGGCGCCGAAGCCATGAATGAACTGGCCGGTGCCATCACTCCAGAAGAACTGAAAACCCTGGAGCTGATCCTGAAGAAAATTCTGGTGGCAGCCGGTGACGCGATCACCCTGCTGCGGGTAGGTGACAAATGAGCAGTAACCCCTTGCGTACCGGCTTGAGCCTGGTGCTATTGGCCATGAGCGTCGCCGGTTGCGCCAGTTACAGCGGCCTGAAAACCGAAGGTGTCAGCCTCGACGCGAAGACCCTCAAGGCCGGGCAATCCCTCAGCGGTGTGACTTTGTCCCCCGCCGCCTGGCCGAAAAGCGACTGGTGGAAAAGCCTCGGCGATCCGCAACTCGACGGCCTGATCCGCGAGGCCCTGCGCGATAGCCCGGACATGCAGATCGCCGACGCCCGTGCCCATCAGGCCAGCGCTGCCGCTTCCGCCGCCGACGCCGAGCGGATGCCGACCCTGGATGCCAGCGCCGGTGTCAGCCGCTCGCGCCTGGCCCGGGACCAGGACCCGCGCGGGCAGGGCGACACGTACGCCACCGTGCGTAACATCAGCAGCAGTTTCAATTACAACTTCGACCTCTGGGGTGGTCAGCGCGATGCCTGGGAAGCGGCCCTCGGCCAGGCCCGCGCCGCCGAAGTCGACCAGCAGGCAGCGCAACTGACCCTGGCCGCCGATGTCGCCCGGGCCTATAGCGATCTCGGCCATGCGCATATTGTCTACGACCTGTCCAACGAAGACCTCAAGCGCACCCGGCAAATGTTCGACCTGAGTCAGCGACGCCTGACTGCCGGGATCGACAGCCAGTACCAGTTCCAGCAGACCGAAAGCCTGGAAGCCACTTCCCAGGCCAACCTGATCGACGCCGAAAAACGCTTGAACAGCGCGAAAATCGCCCTGGCCGTTCTGCTCGGCAAAGGACCGGACCGCGGCAATGAAATTACCCGTCCGAACATTCTTCAGCCGGGTGCGGTAGCGCTACCTTCGGTGCTGCCGGCCGAACTGCTCGGGCGTCGCCCGGACCTGGTGGCCGCGCGCTGGCGGGTCGAAGCGGCGAGCAAAAGCATCGACGCCGGCAAGACCCGGTTCTATCCCAACCTGAACCTCAGCGCCGCTGCCGGCGCCGAATCCTTGTTGGGCGATGCGATGTTTGGTTCGGCCAGCCGCTTCTTCAACATTGCACCGACGATCTCTGTGCCGATCTTCGACGGCGGCCGCTTGCGCGCCGACCTCGATTCCCGCGACGCCGATTACGACCTCGCCGTGGCGCAGTACAACAAAAGCCTGGTGAAGGCGCTGGGGGATGTCAGTGACAGCATCAACCAGTTGCGTGATATCGGCCGGCAGATCGCTGCCCAGCAGCACGCCACCGACATCGCCCAGGATTCCTACAACACCGTGGTCCAGCGTTACGGTTCCGGCATCGGCAACTACCTGGACGTGCTCAGCATCGAGCAGCAATTGCTCCAGGCCCAGCGTCAGCTGGCCAACCTGAATGCCGAGCAGATTGACCTGTCGATCCAACTGATGCAGGCGCTGGGCGGCGGTTACCAGCCTGAGGCCATCGCCTCGGCCAACGCCACGCCAGCCACGCTGACCCACTAATTCAAGGTACTTGTCATGGCCACTGCCGATACAACTCAACCTCCTGAAAACACCCAGGGCAACCCCAATTCGGGCAAGCGCAAGTTCATGCTGCTGGTCCTGGCTGCCGCCGTCGTGCTCGGTGGCGCGGGCGTCTGGGCCTATCACGAGTTCTATGGGCGCTGGAGCGAAAGCACCGACGATGCCTATGTGAACGGCAACGTGGTGGAAATCACCCCGCTGGTCACGGGCACCGTGGTCAGCATCGGCGCCGATGACGGCGATCTGGTCCATGAAGGCCAGGTGCTGGTGAACTTCGACCCGAACGACGCCGAAATCGGACTGCAAAACGCCCAGGCCAATCTGGCGCGGACCGTGCGTCAGGTGCGTGGCTTGTACAGCGATGTGGACGGCATGAAGGCCCAGGTCAACGCCCAGAAAGCCGAAGTGCAAAAGGCCCAGGACAACTTCAGCCGCCGCAAGAACCTCGCCGCCGGCGGGGCGATTTCCCAGGAAGAGCTGTCCCACGCCCGCGACGACCTGACCTCGGCGCAAAACGCCCTGGCCAACGCCGAACAAAAGCTCAAGACCACCAGTGCGCTGGTCGATGACACCGTGGTTTCATCGCACCCGGACGTGATGGCCGCCGCCGCGCAATTGCGTCAGGCGTACTTGAACAACTCGCGCAGCACGCTGATTGCGCCGGTGACCGGTTATGTGGCCAAGCGTTCTGTACAACTTGGTCAGCGCGTACAACCGGGTACCGCGTTGATGGCGGTGATTCCGCTGGATCAGCTGTGGATCGACGCCAATTTCAAGGAAACCCAGCTGCGTGACATGCGCATCGGCCAACCGGTGGAGATCGAGACTGACCTGTACGGCAGCAGCGTGAAATACAGCGGCACCATCGACAGCCTCGGTGCCGGGACCGGCAGCGCATTTGCCTTGCTGCCGGCGCAGAACGCCACCGGCAACTGGATCAAGATCGTGCAGCGCGTGCCGGTGCGAGTCCACGTCAACGCCGAAGAACTGGCCAAACATCCGCTGCGGGTCGGCCTGTCGACCATGGTCGATGTGGACCTGCACGACCAGAGCGGGCCGGTGCTGGCGCAACAGCCACCGCAGAAGGCTTCGTTCAGCACCAACGTATACGACCGTCAGTTGACCGAGGCCGACGCGATGATCACCCAGTTGATCCACGACAACAGCGCCGCGGTCAGCAAGACCGCGCAACGCTGATTCGCCAATCCGTCAGCTGCGCCGGCAACCGGCGCAGCGCCAGACCTGTTTCAAAGGATTCGCGATGAGCAATAACGCGTCTTTCACGCCACCCAGCCTGCTGCTCAGCACCATCGGCCTGTCGCTGGCGACCTTCATGCAAGTGCTCGACACCACCATTGCCAACGTGGCGTTGCCGACGATCTCCGGCAACCTCGGCGTGAGTTCGGAGCAGGGCACCTGGGTCATCACCTCGTTCGCCGTGAGCAACGCCATCGCCTTGCCGCTGACCGGCTGGCTCAGTCGGCGTTTCGGCGAGGTGAAGCTGTTTGTCTGGGCGACGCTGCTGTTCGTGCTGGCCTCGTTCCTGTGCGGTGTTTCCACCTCGATGCCTGAACTGGTGGGCTTCCGGGTGCTGCAAGGGGTAGTGGCCGGGCCGCTGTACCCGATGACCCAGACCCTGCTGATTGCGGTTTACCCCCCGGCGAAACGGGGGCTGGCGCTGGCGCTGTTGGCGATGGTCACGGTGGTCGCGCCGATTGCCGGGCCGATCCTCGGCGGCTGGATCACCGACAGCTACAGTTGGCCGTGGATTTTCTTCATCAATGTGCCGATCGGTCTGTTCGCGGCATGGGTGGTGACCCAGCAGATGAAAAAGCGCCCGGTGGTCACCAGCCGCCAGCCGATGGATTACGTCGGTCTGATCGCGCTGATCATTGGCGTCGGGGCTTTGCAGATCGTGCTCGACAAGGGCAACGATGCCGACTGGTTCGAATCCAGCTTCATCGTGATCGGCTCGGTGATTTCGGTGGTGGCCCTGGCGTTCTTCGTGATCTGGGAAATGACCGACGAACACCCGGTGGTCAACCTGCGCCTGTTCGCCCATCGCAACTTCCGCTACGGCACCATCGTGCTGATCCTGGGCTATGCCGGGTTCTTCGGGATCAACCTGATCCTGCCGCAGTGGCTGCAAACGCGGCTGGGCTACACCGCGACCTGGGCCGGTTTTGCCGTGGCCCCGCTGGGGATCCTGCCGGTGCTGTTGGCGCCGTTTGTCGGCAAATACGCGCCGAAATTCGACATGCGCCTGCTGGCGGGCGGGGCGTTCCTGGCCATCGGCCTGAGCTGTTTCATGCGCGCAGGCTTCACCAATGAAGTGGACTTCCAGCACATCGCCATGGTGCAACTGTTCATGGGGATCGGCGTGGCGCTGTTCTTCATGCCGACCCTGACCATCCTGCTCTCGGACCTGCCGCCGAGCCAGATCGCCGACGGTTCGGGACTGGCGACATTCTTGCGGACCCTGGGCGGCAGTTTCGCGGCGTCATTGACCACCTGGATCTGGATTCGTCGGGCGGACCAGCATCACGCCTACCTGACCGAAAGCATCACCCCCTTCGATCCGGCGACCCGCGAAGCACTGACCAACCTGGGCGGGGCAGGGGCCAAGGCCTATACGCAACTGGACCAGATGGTGATCAGCCAGGCGTACATAATGTCCACGGTGGACTACTTTACCTTGCTGGGGTGGATGTTCATCGGGCTGATATTGATCGTGTGGCTGGCCAAGCCGCCGTTTACGGCGAAGGCTGGGCCTGCGGCTTCCGCGGGACACTAAGCACCGCAGTACCCCTGTAGGAGCGAGCCTGCTCGCGATAGCGGTGGATCAGTCAACAGAAATGTTGAATTTGAATCCGCTATCGCGAGCAGGCTCGCTCCTACAGGGTTTTGTGTTCGGTAGTTAGTTCGCGGGTGCAGCGAGTTGCGGTGGCGGAGTGAAATCAAACGGCGCCAGCGCAAACCCTTGCTCATCCACCTGCAACGCCCACCCTTGACGGTCCCAATCCCCCAACACAATGCGCCTGGCTGCTTGCTCGCCAAGCTGCAACTTGTGAATCGCGGGACGGTGGGTGTGCCCGTGGATCAAGGTCTTCACGCCGAATGCCTGCATGATCCGCGGAATCTCCTCAGGCGTAACATCGACAATGTCATTGGCCTTCATCCGCGTTTGCGCGCGGCTTTCACTGCGCAGTTTGCGCGCCAGCTTGTGCCGGGTGCGCAGCGGCAGATGCCGCAGGATGAACAGGGTGATCGGGTTGCGCAGATAGCGACGCAGCTTCATATAGGCTTCGTCGCGGGTGCACAGGCTGTCGCCGTGCATCAGCAGCACCGGCTCGCCGTTGAGCTGCACGACACTCGGATCCTTCAGCAGGGTACAGCCGGCTTCTTTGCAGAACGCCTTGCCGAGCATGAAGTCGCGATTGCCGTGCATCAGAAAAATGGCCGTGCCGCTGTCGCTTAACTCGCGCAGGGCCTGGCAGATAGAGCGCTGGAAGGGGGTCATGGCGTCGTCGCCAATCCACACCTCGAAGAAGTCGCCCAGAATGTACAACGCACTCGCCGAGCGGGCGCGTCCGGCGAGCAAATCCAGAAACGCCCGGGTAATGTCCGGGCGCGCATCGATCAGATGTAAATCTGAAATCAGCAGTATCACTCAATGATCTCGGCTTTCTCGATGATCACGTCGTCTGCTGGTACGTCCTGGTGGCCGGACTTGGAGGTGGTGGCCACGCCTTTGATCTTGTCGACAACGTCGGTGCCTGCGGTCACTTTACCGAATACCGCGTAGCCCCAGCCCTGAACGTTCTTGCCGCTGTGGTTCAGGAAGCTGTTGTCGGCCACGTTGATGAAGAACTGTGCGGAAGCCGAATGCGGCTCCATGGTGCGGGCCATGGCGACGGTGTACTTGTCGTTGGAAAGACCGTTGTCAGCTTCGTTCTGGATGCTTGGGCGCTTGTCTTTCTTTTCTTTCATGCCTGGTTCGAAACCGCCGCCCTGGATCATGAAGTTACCGATGACACGGTGGAAAACGGTGTTTTCGTAGTGACCGGCTTTAACGTACTCGACGAAGTTGGCCACGGTGATCGGGGCTTTGTCGGCGTTCAGTTCGAGGACGATGTCGCCATGGTTGGTCGTCAGTTTGACTTGGGTCATGATCGGTACTCTTTTGAGATGAAGCATATCTAAGGAATTCGTGGTGTTGGAGCATCGCGTCCCGCCACCGGTTCAGCCTTTTTGGCCAAGGTGCGCAGTTTAGCGTGCCAGACGCGAATTTCGAGGCTGTTTTTTCATTTACGGCCTATTAAATGCGACGGTTTACAGAGTGCGCTCTGTCAGGTACTTGACGGCATCGGCTATGATAGCGGCTTTGTTTTGTCCGGCCTTCATTACGGCCACGCACTTGTACGTTCAAGGATCCTATGAGCAAGCCCACTGTCGACCCTACCTCGAATGCCAAGACCGGCCCTGCCGTGCCGGTCAACTTCCTGCGGCCGATCATCCAGGCAGACCTGGACTCGGGCAAGCACACGCAGATCGTCACCCGTTTCCCGCCTGAACCCAACGGCTACCTGCACATCGGCCACGCCAAAGCGATCTGCGTGAACTTCGGCCTGGCCCAGGAGTTCGGCGGCGTCACGCACCTGCGTTTCGACGACACCAACCCGGCCAAGGAAGACCAGGAATACATCGACGCGATCGAAAGCGACGTCAAATGGCTGGGCTTCGAATGGTCCGGTGAAGTGCGCTACGCCTCGCAGTATTTCGACCAGTTGCATGACTGGGCAGTGGAACTGATCAAATCCGGCAATGCCTACGTCGACGACCTGACCCCTGAGCAAGCCAAGGAATACCGTGGCAGCCTGACCGAGCCGGGCAAGAACAGCCCGTTCCGCGACCGCAGCGTCGAAGAGAACCTGGACCTGTTCGCCCGCATGAAAGCCGGCGAGTTCAAGGACGGCGCACGGGTGCTGCGGGCCAAGATCGACATGGCCTCGCCGAACATGAACCTGCGCGACCCGATCATGTATCGCATCCGTCACGCTCACCACCACCAGACCGGTGACAAGTGGTGCATCTACCCGAATTACGACTTCACCCACGGTCAGTCGGACGCCATCGAAGGCATCACCCATTCGATCTGCACCCTGGAGTTCGAAAGCCACCGTCCGCTGTACGAGTGGTTCCTCGAGCACTTGCCAGTGCCGGCCAACCCGCGCCAGTACGAGTTCAGCCGCCTGAACCTGAACTACACGATCACCAGCAAGCGCAAACTCAAGCAACTGGTCGATGAAAAGCACGTCAACGGCTGGGACGACCCGCGCATGTCCACGCTGTCGGGTTTCCGCCGCCGTGGCTACACGCCGAAATCGATCCGCAACTTCTGCGAAATGATCGGCACCAACCGTTCCGACGGCGTGGTCGACTTCGGCATGCTCGAATTCAGCATTCGTGACGACCTCGACCACAGCGCCCCGCGCGCCATGTGCGTGCTGCGTCCGCTGAAAGTCGTGATCACCAACTACCCGGAAGGCCAGGTCGAGAACCTCGAACTACCGTGCCACCCGAAAGAAGACATGGGCATGCGCGCGTTGCCGTTCGCCCGGGAAATCTACATCGACCGTGATGACTTCATGGAAGAGCCGCCGAAGGGCTACAAGCGCCTGGAACCGGCCGGTGAAGTGCGTCTGCGTGGCAGCTACGTGATCCGCGCCGACGAAGCGATCAAGGACGCCGATGGCAACATCGTCGAACTGCGCTGCTCGTACGACCCGGACACCCTGGGCAAGAACCCTGAAGGCCGCAAGGTCAAAGGCGTGGTGCACTGGGTGCCGGCAGCCGCCAGCGTCGAGTGCGAAGTGCGTCTGTACGATCGTCTGTTCCGTTCGGCCAACCCTGAGAAGGCCGAAGACAGCGCCAGTTTCCTGGACAACATCAACCCTGATTCGCTGCAGGTACTCACCGGTTGTCGTGCCGAGCCTTCGTTGGGCAATGCACAGCCGGAAGACCGTTTCCAGTTCGAGCGCGAAGGTTACTTCGTCGCCGATCTCAAGGACTCGAAACCAGGTCAGCCGGTATTCAATCGTACCGTGACCCTGCGTGATTCGTGGGGCCAGTGATTTAGCGTCAAGGAATTAACGTGCTTACGATCTACAACACGCTCACCAAGAGCAAAGAAGTCTTCAAGCCGCTCGATGGCAACAAGGTGCGCATGTACGTGTGCGGCATGACCGTGTACGACTACTGCCACCTGGGCCACGGCCGCAGCATGGTCGCGTTCGACCTGGTGACGCGCTGGTTGCGCTTCAGCGGCTACGACCTGACCTACGTGCGCAACATCACCGACATCGACGACAAGATCATCAACCGTGCCCGCGAGAACGGCGAGTCGTTCGAAGCGTTGACCGAGCGCATGATCGCGGCGATGCACGAAGATGAAGCGCGCCTGAACATCAAGAAGCCGGACATGGAGCCGCGTGCCACGGATCACATCCCGGGCATGCACGCGATGATCCAGACCCTGATCGACAAGGGCTACGCCTACGCCCCGGGCAATGGTGACGTGTACTACCGCGTCGGCAAGTTCATGGGCTACGGCAAGCTGTCGCGCAAGAAGATCGAAGACCTGCGCATCGGCGCGCGCATCGAAGTCGACGAGTCCAAGCAGGACCCGCTGGACTTCGTACTGTGGAAAGCCGCCAAGCCGGGCGAGCCGAGCTGGGAATCGCCGTGGGGCGCCGGGCGTCCGGGCTGGCACATCGAATGCTCGGTGATGTCCACCTGCTGCCTGGGCGAGACCTTCGACATTCATGGCGGCGGCAGCGACCTTGAGTTCCCGCACCACGAAAACGAAATCGCCCAGAGCGAAGCGGCCACCGGCAAGACCTACGCCAACGCGTGGATGCATTGCGGCATGATCCGTATCAATGGCGAGAAGATGTCCAAGTCCTTGAACAACTTCTTCACCATTCGCGACGTGCTCGACAAGTACCACCCGGAAGTCGTGCGTTACCTGCTGGTGTCGAGCCACTACCGTAGCGCCATCAACTACTCGGAAGACAACCTCAAGGACGCCAAAGGTGCCCTGGAGCGTTTCTACCATGCGTTGAAAGGCCTGCCGAACGTGGCGCCTGCGGGTGGCGAAGCCTTCGTCGAGCGTTTCACCCAGGTGATGAACGACGACTTCGGCACGCCGGAAGCCTGCGCGGTGCTGTTCGAGATGGTCCGCGAGATCAACCGCCTGCGCGAGAGCGATCTGAACGCAGCGGCCGGTCTGGCAGGCCGTTTGAAAGAACTGGCCAGCGTGTTGGGTGTGTTGCAGCTTGAGGCTGATGACTTCCTGCAGGCCGGCGCCGAAGGGCGTGTGGATGCAGCCGAAGTCGAGGCGCTGATTGCAGCGCGTCTGGCGGCACGTGCCGGCAAGGACTGGGCCGAATCCGACCGCATCCGCGACCAGCTCACCGCCATGGGCGTGGTGCTGGAAGACGGCAAGGGCGGCACGACCTGGCGTCTGGCTGACTGATTGCTTGATCCGCTGTAAAACAAAACCCGCCAAGTGCGGGTTTTTGTTTATGGGATGGCTGTTGTTTTTGAGGTGCGTGAGCTGACGCCATCGCGAGCAGGCTCGCTCCTACATTGGATTTTCGCCAGGTTTGAGTTTTGTGAGCAACATAGATCCCCCTGTAGGAGCGAGGCTCGCGATGGTCTCAAGCCGAATGCTATCGGTGCGATTCACTCGTCATTCAGTCTGACGCAATCGCTTGTAGAGGGTATTACGGCTTACCCCAAGCCTGCGCGCCAGATACGAAATATTCCCCCCTGCCGCCTGCAACTGCCGGTTCAAATCCTCGGCATCATTCAGATCCACGGCCAACGGCTCCGGCGTATCGACCGGCTCCATTTCCAGGTCGACAAAAAAATCATCCGGCAAATGTTCCGGCCTTATCGGCTGTTCCTCGGCCATCGCCAATGCCACCTGCATCACACTGCTGACCTGGCGCAAATTCCCCGGCCACGGGTGACGGTCGAACAGCTCCAACACCTCGCGGCTCAGCCCAGCCCATTGGCTGGGTTCGCGATGCTGTTCCCACAGGCGTTTGAACAGCGCTTCTTTATCGCTGCGTTCTCTTAACGGCGGCAGTTCCAGGGTCAGGCCGCCGATGCGGTAGTACAGGTCCTCACGAAAGCGCCCAAGTTGTACCTGTTCGCGCAACGAGCGATTGGTCGCGGAAATGATGCGCAGGTCCACAGGGAACAATTCGCTGCTGCCCACCGGCTGCACGCAACGCTCCTGCAACACCCGCAACAGGCGCGCCTGGGTCGGCAGCGGCATGTCACCGATTTCATCGAGGAACAGCGTGCCTTTGTCGGCCTTGCGGATCAGCCCGATGCTGCCTTTCTGGTTGGCGCCGGTGAACGCGCCTTTCTCATAACCGAACAACTCGGATTCCACCAGTTCGGCGGGAATCGCTGCACAGTTGACGGCGATGAACGCTTGTTTGCTGCGTGAGCTGGCCTGGTGCAGGGCCTTGACGAACACTTCCTTGCCGACCCCGGTTTCACCGTGGATCAGTAAGGGAATGTCTTTTTCCAGCAAGCGCTCGGCCTGACGCACGGCCTTTTCCACGCGACTGTCGCCGAAATGCAGGGAGTTGAGGCTGATGGCCGCGGGTGCAGCTACAACCGGCTCGGTGAACACTCGGGGTTGAATCAATGCCTGTTTCGGCCGCTTCAACAGACACTGAAAGCGGTTGCGCCCCGAGGTTTGCAGGGCGAAGGGCAGGCCTTCTGGCTGGTTCAGCAACTCCAGCAGCGAGACCTTGAACAGGCTTTCGACATTGACCCGCGACAGGCTGATGCCCAGCAGATTGTCGGCCCGGCGATTGGCCGACAACACCTGTCCGGTCTCATCGAAAATCAGTAACCCTGCCCATTGGCTGTCGAGGTTGTTCAGCCCGGTGTTGAACGTCAGCTGGAAATGCTGGCCATGGAACAGGTTGAGGATCAGCCGGTTTTCCACGGTCTGGCTCATCATCTTGACCATGCCCAGGGTGTGGGAGGGCGGCAGGTAGCTGTCGCTGGACACGTCCAGCACCGCGATGACTTTGCGTTCGGCATCGAAAATCGGCGCGGCGGAACCGGTCATGAAGCGGTTGGCCTTGAGATAGTGTTCATCGTGCTCGATGTGCACCGCTTGTTCACAGGCCAGGGCGGTGCCGATGGCGTTGGTGCCGGTGCAGCGCTCCATCCAGCTGGCGCCAGCGCTGAAACCCCGGGCCAGTTTCGGTTCGATAAAGCGCTGGGTGCCCCACGACGTAAGCACCTGGCCCTGGTGGTCGGCGAGCATGATCAGGCAATTGGAGTTGCTCAGAATGTTCTCGTAATAGGGCAGCACTTCCTGATGGGTGGTTTGCACCAGTGAATGCTGGCTCTCCAGCAGTTGCGCGATGCCCGCGGCCGGCAGTTGGTCGAATGCCGGCGTGCTCTGGTGACTGAGGCCGAACGCGCGGCAACGGGACCAGGAGTCCTGGATGATGGCGTCGTGGGGCAACGGCGATGCGGGTGCGGCCATGGCAGTCGATCTCTGAACAAGCTTTTATTGTTGTTATGGGGTAGTGCCGATCCCGGCAGATCCTACGAGGGCCGTGAACAGTCCGTAGAGTGTTGTTCACTATTGTTCACTGTCAATGGGTGAACTGTTCAATTGTTCATTTCCGATTGTTCATTTGTGTTCAGCAACGAACGCGTTTTTGCCGTCTTGTTCGGGAATTTCTAGCTGAATCAACAGCTTGATATTTTTGGCACGGATGTCGCTTTAGAGCTCCGGTCGCTTGACTCCAATAATAAAAAGGCCGAGCCATGTCACTCACCTTGGAACACGTCAGCCGCACCGTCGAGGGCCAGACCTGGATCGACGATGCCAACCTGAGTTTTGAACCCGGTTCCTTCAACGTTTTGCTGGGGCGCACCTTGTCCGGCAAGACCAGCCTGATGCGCCTGATGGCCGGTCTGGACAAGCCCGACAGCGGCCGCGTCCTGATGAACGGCGTCGACGTCACCCAACGCCCCGTGCGCTTGCGCAATGTGTCGATGGTCTATCAGCAGTTCATCAACTATCCGACCATGACGGTGTTCGACAACATCGCCTCGCCGCTGCGCCAGGCCGGTGTATCCAGCGAAGTGATCCAGAGCAAGGTGCTGGAAACCGCGAAGATGCTGCGCATCGACAAGTTTCTCAAGCGCTATCCGCTGGAGCTTTCCGGCGGTCAGCAACAACGTACGGCCATGGCCCGGGCGCTGGTCAAGGACGCCGAGCTGATCCTGTTCGATGAGCCTCTGGTCAACCTCGACTACAAGTTGCGCGAAGAACTGCGCCAGGAAATGCGCGAGCTGTTCAAGGCGCGCCATACCATTGCGATCTACGCCACCACCGAACCCAACGAGGCCCTGGCCCTGGGCGGCACCACCACCATTCTTCACGAAGGCAGGGTGATCCAGAGCGGCCAGTCCGCCTCGGTCTATCACCAGCCGCAAACGGTGCTGGCGGCGGAGCTGTTCTCCGAGCCGCCGATCAACCTGATGCCGGGACGCATTGCCGGCAACGAGGTGAGTTTCGCCAACTTCGTGCACTTCCCGCTGAACGTCGATCTGCGCCCGGTGGGCGAGGGCGAGTTCCGTTTCGGCGTGCGACCCAGCCATATCTCGCTGGTGCCGAGCAACGACGATGACCTCGAATTGGCGGTGACTGTCGAAGTCGCGGAAATCAGCGGCTCGGAAACCTTCCTGCACGTGCGCAACGAGCACTTCCTGCTGGTGCTGCACTTGCCGGGTGTCCACGAATACGACGTCGATGCGCCGATCCGCATCTACATCCCGACCCATAAACTGTTTGTGTTCGATACGCAGGGGCGGCTGGTCCAGGCGCCTGGCCGGCGTGTCACGAGGGTTGCCTGATGGCCGAAATCCGTTTGCAGAACCTCGCTCACAGCTACACCAAGACCCCGGTGGGACCTGAGGACTACGCGATCCGCGAGATGGACCACATCTGGGAGCAGGGCGGCGCCTATGCCTTGCTCGGTCCTTCGGGCTGCGGCAAATCAACCTTGCTCAACATCATTTCCGGGCTGCTCAGCCCGTCCCAGGGCCATGTGCTGTTCGACGGCAAAGCGGTCAACAATCTGACCCCGGAAAAGCGCAACATCGCCCAGGTTTTCCAGTTTCCGGTGGTCTACGACACCATGACGGTGTTCGATAACCTGGCCTTCCCGCTGCGCAATCAGGGCATGGCCGAGGCCCGGGTCCATAGCAAGGTGCAGGAAATCGCCGAAGTCCTTGACCTGCAGAACCTGCTGAGCAAAAAGGCGCGCAACCTCACCGCCGACGAAAAACAGAAAGTCTCCATGGGCCGCGGGCTGGTGCGCGACGACGTGTCGGCGATCCTCTTCGACGAGCCGCTGACCGTGATCGACCCGCACCTGAAGTGGAAACTGCGGCGCAAGCTCAAGCAGATCCACGAGCAGTTCAACATCACCATGGTCTACGTCACCCACGATCAGCTGGAGGCCTCGACCTTCGCCGACAAGATTGCGGTGATGTACGGCGGGCAGATCGTGCAGTTCGGCACGCCAAGGGAATTGTTCGAGCGCCCGAGCCACACCTTTGTCGGCTACTTCATCGGCAGCCCCGGGATGAACCTGATCGAGGTGCAGCCGCAACCGGGCGGTGTCGGTTTCACCTCGACGCACCTGCCGCTGTCGGAGGCGATGCAGCAGTGTATTGCTGAATCGGAGTGGAAAACCCTGAAGGTCGGTATTCGTCCGGAGTTCGTCCATGTGTGGGACGAAGCCTTTGATGACGCGCTGCGGGCAAAGGTCGTACACGTCGAGGACCTGGGTACCTACAAGATCATGAGCCTCGACCTCGATGGCGCGCCCCTGAAAGTGCGCCTGGCGGAAGACAAACCGGTGCCGCAAGGCACGGCCTACATCAGCTTTCCGGCGCAGTGGTTGATGGTCTACGCCGATGAATTCCTGCTCGAAGCCAATGCCAACCAAGAGGCGCAGCCATGAACAAGGTGCAGAACAACAAGGCCTGGTGGCTGGTGATGCCGGTGTTCCTGCTGGTGGCGTTCAGTGCGGTGATCCCGATGATGACCGTGGTCAACTATTCCGTGCAGGACATCTTCGACCAGTCCAGCCGCTACTTCGTCGGCGCCGACTGGTACAAGCAGGTGCTGCTCGATCCACGCCTGCACGACTCGTTGCTGCGCCAGTTCATCTACTCGGCCTGCGTGCTGCTGATCGAAATCCCCCTGGGGATTGCGATTGCCCTGACCATGCCGACCAAGGGCCGCTGGTCGTCGGTGGTGCTGATCATCCTGGCGATTCCGTTGCTGATCCCGTGGAACGTGGTCGGCACCATCTGGCAGATCTTCGGCCGCGCCGACATCGGTCTACTGGGGGCGAGCCTCAAGGCCATGGGCATCAGCTACAACTATGCGGCGAACACCATGGACGCCTGGGTCACCGTGCTGGTGATGGATGTCTGGCACTGGACCTCGCTGGTGGCGCTGCTGTGCTTCTCCGGATTGCGGGCGATTCCGGATGTGTATTACCAGGCGGCGCGGATCGACCGTGCTTCGGCCTGGGCGGTGTTCCGGCATATCCAGTTGCCCAAGCTCAAGAGTGTGCTGCTGATCGCCGTGATGCTGCGCTTCATGGACAGCTTCATGATCTACACCGAGCCGTTCGTGCTCACGGGCGGCGGTCCGGGCAATTCCACGACTTTCTTGAGCCAGACCCTGACGCAAATGGCGATCGGGCAGTTCGACCTGGGGCCGGCGGCGGCATTTTCGCTGGTGTACTTCCTGATCATCCTGTTGGTGTCCTGGCTGTTCTACACCGCCATGACTCACTCCGACGCCAACCGCTGAGGCCCGCCATGAGCAAGAGAAAGCTTGTTCCACTGCTGCTCTACATCCTGTTCCTGCTGGTGCCGATCTACTGGCTGCTGAACATGTCGTTCAAGAGCAACAGCGAAATCCTCGGCGGCCTGACGTTGTTTCCCCAGGATTTCACCTTCCACAACTACAAGGTGATCTTCACCGACCCGAGCTGGTACACCGGTTACCTCAACTCGCTGTACTACGTGAGCCTGAACACGGTGATTTCCCTGAGCGTGGCGCTGCCGGCGGCCTATGCGTTTTCGCGTTATCGCTTCCTCGGCGACAAGCACCTGTTCTTCTGGCTGCTGACCAACCGCATGGCGCCACCGGCGGTGTTCCTGTTGCCGTTCTTCCAGTTGTATTCCTCGATCGGCTTGTTCGATACCCACATCGCCGTGGCCCTGGCCCACTGCCTGTTCAACGTGCCGCTGGCGGTGTGGATTCTCGAAGGCTTCATGTCCGGCGTGCCCAAGGAAATCGACGAAACCGCCTACATCGATGGCTACAGCTTTCCCAAGTTCTTCGTGAAGATTTTCATCCCGCTGATCGGCTCCGGCATCGGTGTCACGGCGTTCTTCTGCTTCATGTTTTCCTGGGTCGAACTGCTGCTGGCGCGAACCCTCACTTCGGTGAACGCCAAGCCGATCGCAGCGGTGATGACCCGCACTGTCTCGGCATCCGGTATCGACTGGGGCGTGCTGGCGGCGGCGGGGGTGTTGACCATCCTGCCGGGGATGCTGGTGATCTGGTTTGTTCGCAACCACGTGGCCAAGGGCTTTGCCCTGGGCCGGGTATGAGGAACTGATGATGGAATGGATGAGTTGGACCGTCCCCACGGCGGCATTTTTTGGTGTCATCGGCTTGATCCTGGTGGGCATGACCACCTGGGAATTGCGTTCGCCGAGCGTGCTTCGGCGAGGTTTTCTACCGATTGCCACCACCCGTGGCGATCGCTTGTTCATCGGTCTTCTCGGCAGCGCCTACCTGCATTTGCTGGTAATCGGCGTCACCGACTGGAGCATCTGGGTCGCCTTCGCGATGTCCCTGGTGTGGCTGTTGGCTGTGATGCGTTGGGGCTAGTCGAATCGCTCGGCAATGTTGCTCCGAAACTTAAACAGGAGGTCTCTATGTTCGACAAAAACAATAAGCTGCGACATAGCATTTCATTGGCAGCCATGCTGGCACTCAGCGGTTTGAGCGCGTCTGCCTGGGCCGATGCCTATGAAGACGCGGCGAAGAAATGGATCGGCAGTGAATTCAAGCCATCCACCCTGACGGCCGATCAGCAACTCGAAGAGCTGAAGTGGTTCATCAAGGCGGCTGAGCCGTTTCGCGGGATGAGCATCAAAGTGGTGTCGGAAACCATCGCCACCCACGAGTACGAATCCAAGGTACTGGCCAAGGCCTTCACCGATATCACCGGGATCAAGCTGACCCACGACCTGCTGCAGGAAGGCGACGTGGTGGAAAAGCTGCAGACCCAGATGCAATCGGACAAGAACATCTATGACGGCTGGGTCAACGACTCGGACCTGATCGGTACGCACTTCCGCTACGGCAAGACCGAATCGATCACCGACCTGATGGCCAACGAGGGCAAGAACTTCACTTCGCCAACCCTCGACATCAAGGACTTCATCGGCATCTCCTTCACCACCGCGCCGGACGGCAAGATCTATCAATTGCCCGACCAGCAGTTCGCCAACCTGTACTGGTTCCGCGCCGACTGGTTCGAGCGTGCGGACCTGAAGGCCAAGTTCAAGGAAAAGTACGGCTACGAGTTGGGCGTACCGGTGAACTGGTCGGCCTATGAAGACATCGCCAAATTCTTCAGCGAAGACGTCAAGGAAATCGACGGCAAGCGCGTCTACGGGCACATGGACTACGGCAAGAAAGACCCGTCCCTGGGCTGGCGCTTCACCGATGCCTGGTTCTCCATGGCCGGTGGTGGCGACAAGGGGCTGCCCAACGGTTTGCCGGTGGACGAGTGGGGCATCCGCGTCGAGGATTGCCATCCGGTGGGTTCCAGCGTGACCCGCGGCGGCGACACCAACGGCCCGGCGGCGGTGTTCGCCACCACCAAGTATGTGGACTGGATGAAGAAGTACGCGCCACCGGAAGCGGCGGGCATGACCTTCTCCGAATCCGGCCCCGTACCGTCCCAGGGCAACATCGCCCAGCAGATCTTCTGGTACACCGCGTTCACCGCCGACATGACCAAACCGGGGCTGGCGGTGATGAACGCCGACGGCACGCCGAAATGGCGCATGGCGCCGTCGCCGCGCGGACCGTACTGGGAAGAGGGCATGAAGCTGGGCTATCAGGACGTGGGTTCCTGGACCTTCATGAAATCCACGCCTGAGAAACAGAAACTCGCGGCCTGGCTGTATGCGCAGTTCGTGACTTCGAAAACCGTGTCGTTGAAGAAAACCATCGTCGGCCTGACCCCGATCCGCGAGTCTGACATCAACTCGCAGGCCATGACCGACCTGGCGCCGAAACTCGGTGGCCTGGTGGAGTTCTACCGCAGCCCGGCCCGCGTGCAATGGACCCCGACCGGGACCAACGTGCCGGATTATCCTCGCCTGGCGCAGTTGTGGTGGAGCCACATCGCCGAAGCCGCCAGCGGCGAGAAAACCCCGCAAGAGGCACTGGACGGCCTGGCCAAGGATCAGGACGCAATCATGAGCCGTCTGGAACGCTCGAAGGCGCAAGCCACCTGCGCGCCGAAAATGAACCCGGAACGCGACGCGCAATACTGGTTTGATCAGCCGGGCGCACCGAAGCCGAAACTGGCGAACGAGAAGCCTAAGGGCGAGACCGTGAGCTATAACGAACTGCTGAAGTCTTGGGAGGCGGCGCGTAAATAATCGTCTGTAATGTGAAACGCTAACGGCACCGAAAGGTGCCGTTTTTGTTGTGCGCCAGGCATGGCGCGTTGCGCGTAAGCGCAATCAGTTTGGCTGTGGTGGCCATGCTGGTGACTTGGAGGTGAAAGTCCTCTACACACCCGGCAAGGGGAAGTGTTAGCCAGAGGCAAGGGTGTCGCGGGTGACTGCGAATCTGAAGGAAGCCCGAGGCAAAATGCTGGCCTGACGAACAGGAAGCGGATCAGGCGGCGTAGCGGGGTCAGGTGGCAATGCTCACTAAAGCCCAATACTTGCACGGAATGCTACGACGTAAATCCGACAGGCATAAGCAGGAAGGTCGCGCGAATTACCCTGGGAGATCTGCATGTTTGCCAGTGTGCTACCGAGCGTCGAGAGGCGACGGGATGAACGTGCAGAAGTCAGCCGAAGCCGTAGTAAGTGACGAGTAACTCCGTCACCAAGGGCCGAACAGGTTATGCCGCCAGTAGGCGCCAGAGTCTCGTTGAATACCGAAATGCAGAAATTTCTCCACAAGAGAACTGTAACCCCAAGTCCTGGACAGAATCCTGGGCTTGCGGTTGTCAGTGCGCAGACATCGGCGGCGTCTGTGGCGTGGACGAACGCGGAGCCGGACATGCTGATGGAGCGGGTGCTTGCACCCGCCAACCTCAAGCGTGCGTATCAAAGCGTGGTCAGCAACAAGGGTGCGCCGGGTGCCGATGGCATGACGGTCGACGAATTGGCCGGCTACGTGAAACAGTATTGGCCGACCCTCAAGGCTCGGTTGCTGGCCGGCGAGTACCATCTCAAGGTGTACGCGCCATCGACATCCCCAAACCCAAAGGCGGAACCCGTCAGCTGGGTATCCCCAGCGTCGTGGATCGCCTGATCCAACAGGCTCTGCTGCAACAGCTCACGCCGATCTTCGACCCCTTGTTCTCGGACTACAGCTACGGCTTTCGTCCGGGCAGAAGCTCCCACCAAGCCATCGAAACAGCTCGCGCCCATGTGGCGGCGGGTTACCGCTGGTGCGTGGAGCTCGATCTGGAGAAGTTCTTTGATCGAGTCAACCACGACGTGTTGATGGCTCATATAGAGCGTCAGGTTGTGGATAAGCGAGCGCTCAGAGTGATCCGCCGGTACCTCGAAGCGGGTGTGATGTCGGGCGGGATCGCCAGCCGACGGCAGGAGGGGACGCCGCAAGGCGGCCCGCTCTCGCCGTTGCTGTCGAACATCCTGCTCAACGAACTCGACCGCGAACTGGAACGGCGGGGCCATCGCTTCGTGCGCTATGCCGACGATGCGAACATTTATGTGCGCAGTTATCGTGCAGGCGAACGGGTCATGGCCAGTGTTGAGCGCTTCCTGACTCAGCGTCTGAAACTGACACTGAATCGGGAAAAGAGCCGCGTGGCACGGCCTTGGGCCTGTGATTACTTGGGTTATGGGATGAGCTGGCATAAACAGCCGAAGCTGAGGGTAGCGAGCATAAGCCTGCACCGCCTGCGCGACCGACTCAGGGAACTCTTGCGTCGGATACGGGGCCGCTCAATGAGATATATCGTTGAGCAAATGACTCCCGTGCTGCGTGGTTGGGCTGGCTACTTCAAGCTGAGTCAGAGCAAGCGGCCACTTGAGGAGCTTGATGGCTGGGTGCGTCACAAACTTCGTTGCGTCATATGGCGTCAATGGAAGCGGCCCTCTACGAGGGCGCGCAACCTGATACGTTTGGGAATCGACGAGGCGCGGGCGTGGAAATCGGCGGTCAATGGCCGAGGCCCATGGTGGAACTCGGGAGCGTCACATATGAATCAGACGCTACCGAAGAAGCTATGGGATCGACTCGGGCTGGTCTCAATACTGGATACGATAAACCGGCTTAATCGTATAGCCTGAACCGCCGTATACGGAACCGTACGTACGGTGGTGTGAGAGGACGGCGGTTGTGAAACCGCCTCCTACTCGATTGTCAGTACTATCGTTGTTGCGCGGCCCTGCCAAGTAAGGGACTAGACCTCAATTGTGAGCCGATCACCCTCGGCGTAAGAGCAGCAGGCCAGAGCATAACCCGACTGCCGCTCCTCGGTGCTGAGCGAAAAATCAGGTGCTCTTTTACATGACCCGGAAACTACCTTGATTCTGCAACTGCCGCAGATACCCGATCGACACTGACTGCGGATGGGCACTTGGTTGGCTTCCAATGCATCAAGCAGCGTTGTTTCAGCATTGATTTCGAAGTGATAGTCCAATTGATTTGAGCGTGCGCATACAGTGGTCTGTGAGATGCGATCTGGTTCCGGTACTGGGCGTTCCGGACTGCTAAACGCCTCAATATAAAAAGGGATGTTGTAGTTGAACTCCGAGACGAGTGCCTGCTGGGTAATGACAAAGTTATGGCTGCCACAAATAACTGCTGCGTCTGCGGGGGGTAATTCCAGTAAGACCCGTTTACTCAGGCGTCCGCCAAAAAAGTGATGCGAGTGAGTGTTAACTGTCTCTTTGGTAATAAAGAAACGAACATCAAACCAGTTTGATCCAAGCTTTAGAGCAAGGAGTTCCGCAAGGAAAGGGATGCTGCCAATAGTGGGTGAACTAACCAGGAGCGTTACTTTTGGAGTTGGCTCACCGTTTTTTTTGAGTTTGGCCAAACAACGAATAAGTGCAATCGGCAGAGTGATGCCGATACCTCCGGCCAACATCAATACATGGCGATAAGCCGAAATGCAATCTGATGTGATATTTCCGCCAACGTTAGACAAGCAAAGTAGTGATCCTGAATTTATGTTGGAATGCAGGTTGTCCGAAACGCCGTTGTTGCCGGTACTTTTTACCGCTATTTCAATGAGGTTGTTTTCCTTCAGCGCTGTGATCGAATAGTTGCGTTTCTGTGAGGTGCCACTTTGGTCGGGGTGATTGATCACAATAAAGCGCCCCGGTTTAAAATCATCGTTTGTGATGGCGCCGGGTACGCGTAGCAGGTAGGTCTTTGTGTTGGTTGCGATATCGGATATTTTCTCGCAACTCAAGAACGTAAACCGTTCCATGGTTTCCCCCTACATGATAAAGAGTTGATTGCGTTTTTTGATGGGTTCTGGGTTTTCAGACGAAGTTGGATGTCCCGTCAATTTATTTCGTTGAGACCTATTCTGCTCAACAGATTATCGACTGAGTCAGTATAAACTTTGACTTCGCCTAGCGAATCGGTGTCCTGGATGATGTCTGAATAGCGAGGCAGACGAGCATGTGAAAATGCCATTTCCCACGCGTTCATTTCATTGTTGGCAAACATTGATACGGTTTTTTTTATGACCGCTTTCAAATGCGCTTTTTCGCTGTTTGACAATGTTGTTATAAGATCTGCAGCTACATAGCTGAACACACTGGAATGGCTCCATTCATCCATCGCATGAGTTTTGGTGACCTGGTGGCAAATGCTTTGAACGGAGCCATCTTCCGCCAAAGTTTTTAGGTAGTCCGTTATGAGTGTTTCACTTGCGCAAGCGATCCCGAATCGAGTAAGCCTGCGCTCCCATTCCGCAGAGCAGGATGAAAGAACCCAGTTCTTCCACTTGATCAGATTGAAGTCGGTGAAATTCAGGTAAGCGAGGTCTCGATGGTGATAAATGTAGTTGCACGCGGTAACTGACATTTTGGTGTGCAGCGCCTCATCAAGCAGTGCTTCAGAAATGGACTCCTGAAGTAATGCGCGATTCCTGGTAGCACTTGGCGGAGTTTTTATTATGTCCTCGCACGCAGGCGTAACGATGTCGCACTCGATGTAAATTGTTTTGAGATTGTAGATTATCCATGCATAAGACAGGCATGTGGATTTAATTTCGTGGGAGGCTTCGATCCATGCTGGATGATTTCTGAACGGAAGCAGGCTCTCGCAGAAGTCATTTTTACCGGGGTCGAACGCCAGTTCCGAGAAAGGAGGTTGTTTGTTGTTTACCGCGGCCCGCGTGCTCCATAGCACGGAAAGTTTTTCGAGCATCTGCGCAACCGAGTAAGTATGAGTTACTTGTGTGTTCACGGTAGGTTACCTTTTTGAGTGTCAGTCCTGGGGTATTATTTTTCAGGCAGGTCAAGCCAGTTCGAAATTACTTTTTGGGAAATTGTTTTTAAACGACTTCCATGCAAGGATGCTTGTTGGCGCAGATCACGAGGGTCAATGGATGCAGTATTAAGTTCGGCTGCATGGCCTACCAACCATTGCTCGATACGGTCAGAGTCAATTTCCAGGTGAAACTGAAGAGCCAATATGTTGTTGCCGACACTAAATGCCTGGTTGGCGCAGAGTTCGCTGCTGGCTAAATGCGCAGCGCCTTTGGGGATGTCAAACTTGTCTCCATGCCAGTGCAAGACAGGTATGTCATTCAAGGGTTCAAGGCATGAGTGGAGTGCGTGTTCATTCAATCGGAGGGGGGAAAAGCCAATTTCCAGTTGCCCCATTGGATAAACTGAAGCTCCCAATATCCTCGCTATAAGCTGGGCGCCGAGGCATACCCCCAAGGTCTTTTTGTTGCTTTGCAAACGTTTGTTGATGAGCGCAATTTCGCTTTCTATAAATGGGAATTTTTTCTCATCAAAGGCACCTATCGGTCCACCAAGAATAATCATCAGGTCGGGTTTTACCGAGTCAACACTGTGAAGTGCATCGGAAGTAGCATCAATTATTTGGGTGTTGTAGTTTCGTTGAAGCAGTAGTTGCTCAATTGTGCCCAGGTCTTCAAAGTGCAGGTGTTGAATGACTAATGCGTTTTTCATTATTGGCCGTTTTGTGTTGTTGGTCTGATCGGTAAATTAAGCTTGCCTCTAAGGTGTTGTCGAATTGCAAATGTAAGAAATATCTATTCATGTTTTTATATATTTCTAGTTCTTCCGTGCATTGAGTTAAATGCCCTATGCGTGTGTGGTTCTAAGGGAAAACGGTATCCGGGACGATGGAAGATTGAAATTAAGGTTAAGTAGATGTGACTGGCATTCGCGTTGAGGGCGTTGAGGGCCTGGGTTGATACCTAAGAAGTCACAGCGAAGAAATGGATCGGCAGTCACTCAAATAGTCCACACCGATAGCCGACCAGCAACTCGAAGTGCTGAAAAGTTTCATCACGGCCGCTGAGCCGTTTAGCGGGATGAGCAGAAAACCATCGCCATCCCAGGGTACGAGTCCAAGGTGCTGGCCAAAGTCTTCAGCGAGATCAGACCGGCTGTTCGCCAACCTGTACTGGTTCCGCGCCGACGGGTTCGAGTGCGCGGATCACAAAGCCAGGTTCAGCAACGGCCGGAGGAGGGAGAAGGTCCACTGTGGGAGCGAGCCAGCTCGCCACAAAAAACGGCACCCGAAGGTGCCGTTTCCGTTTTCTACCAAGTGTCGCTCAAGCGATCAACCCGCCAGGCCCGACTGTTGAACCAGGTTCAGCAGCGGTTGCGGATACAGGCCGAGGAAGAACGCCAGTACGGCAATCGCCAGCAGCATCACGCCGCCTGCACGTTGTTCCCAGTGCAGCTGGGCGTCGACGCGACGCAGGTTTGGCTCGATCAGGAACAGGGTGACCATCACACGCAGGTAGTAGAACACGCCGATGGCGCTGCCCAGTACCAGGGAGCCGACCAGCCACCACTGATGGGACTCGACGCCGGTGGCGATGATGTAGAACTTGCCGATGAAGCCCGCGGTCAGCGGGATACCGGCCAGGGACAGCATCATCACGGTCAGGACGGCGGTCAGGTACGGACGGCGCCAGAACAGGCCGCGGTATTCGTACAGGGCATCTGCGTCACGGCCTTTGTACGGCGAGGACATCAGGGTGATCACGCCGAAAGCACCGAGGCTGGTGATCACGTAGGTGACCAGGTACACGCCGATGGCTTCCACGGCCAGACCCTTGCTCGCCACCAGGGCGATCAGCAGGTAGCCGAAGTGGGCGATGGACGAGTAACCCAGCAGACGCTTGAGGTTGCTCTGGGTCAGGGCCAGCAGGTTACCGAACAGGATCGACGCGATAGCGATGATGGTCAGCACGTTGCTCAGCACGCCGCTGCTCGCCGCTGGCGAGATCTGGAACAGACGCACCATCACCGCGAACACAGCCACTTTGGAAGCGGTAGCCAGGAACGCTGCAACCGGTGCCGGAGCACCTTCGTAGACGTCTGGAGTCCAGAGGTGGAAGGGTACCAGCGACAGCTTGAACGCCAGGCCGATCAGCATCATGCCCAGGCCCAATTGAGCCAGCGAGCTTGGCAGACCAGTAGCCGCCAGCGCTTGGCCGATGCCGACGAAGCTCAGGGAACCGGCGTCAGCGTAGAGCAGGGCCATACCGAACAACAGGAACGCGGAACCTGCCGCCGACAGCACCATGTACTTGATGCCGGCTTCCAGCGAACGCTTGTTGAAGAAGGCATAGGCCACCAGACCGTAGACCGGTACCGAGAGCAGTTCCAGGCCGACGAACAACCCGGCCAGGTGCTGCGCGCTGACCAGCACCAGGCCACCGGCGGCGGCCATCAGGATCAGCAGGTACAGTTCTTCACGGTTGCCCGGGTAACCCGTGCCGCCATCGCCGAGGTAGGCGTGGGCGAGGGTTACACAGGCGAGGGTGGCGACCAGGATCAGCGCCATGTACAGGCAGGCGAAGCTGTCGATCTGCAGCAATGGGGTCACGGCCAGGGGCGCGACTTTCAGGGCAGGCAGGATCGACAGCAGTGCCAGGTTCAGACCCGCCACCGACAGCAGGAAGGTCTGGGAGTGGTTGCGGCGCCAGGCGATCGCCAGCATCACCACGATGATCGTGGCGCTGGTGATCAACAACGGCGCTAGCGCGATAAAGTGTTGAGTCGTGAATTCCATAGCGCTCTTACCGGGCCGAAGCGAGTTGAGTGAAGGCGGTGCCGAGCCACTGCTGCACGCCATGCATCGTAGCGGCAGAGGTATCGAGGAACGGCTGCGGGTACACGCCGATGTAAATCAGCAGTGCAGCCAGACCGACCACCATGATCAGTTCGCGACCGTCCATGCCATGCAGCACCGCGTCCGATTTCGACGGGCCGAAGAAGGCACGGTGGACCATGATCAGCGAGTACACCGAACCGAACACCAGGCCGGACGTCGCGATCACGGTGACCCAAGGAGCGCTGGCGAAGGTGCCGATCAGAATCAGGAACTCACCGACAAAGTTACCGGTCGCCGGCAAGCCCAGGGAAGCTGCTGCGAAGAACAGGCTTAAGGCTGGCAGGTAAGCGATCTTCGACCACAGGCCACCCATTTCACGCATGTCGCGGGTGTGGGTACGCTCGTACAACTGACCGGAGAGGATAAAGAGTGCCGCCGCCGACAGACCGTGGGCCAGCATCTGCATCACCGCGCCCTGCAGCGCCAGTTGGCTGCCGGAGTAGATGCCGATCAGTACGAAGCCCATGTGGGAAACGGACGAGAAGGCGATCAGACGCTTGATGTCGGTTTGCGCGAACGCCAGGAACGCACCGTAGAAGATCCCGATCAGACCCAGGGTCATCGCAAACGGCGCGAACTCGGCCGAGGCATTCGGGAACAGCGGCAGGGCGAAACGCAGCAGGCCGTAGGCAGCGGTTTTCAGCAAGATACCAGCGAGGTCGACGGAACCTGCGGTCGGTGCCTGGGCGTGAGCATCAGGCAACCAGGAGTGGAACGGTACGACCGGCAGCTTGACCGCGAAGGCGATGAAGAAGCCGAGCATCAGGATGTACTCGGTGGTCATCGACATCTTGGTCTTCAACAGGTCGGCGTAGTTGAAGGTAATCACGCCGGTGTCGTTGAAGTTGACCAATACCAGGCCCAGGATCGCCACCAGCATGATCAGGCCGGAAGCCTGAGTGAAGATGAAGAACTTGGTCGCCGCGTAGATCCGGGTTTTCTTGCCGTCCGAAGAACTGTGACCCCAGAGCGCGATGAGGAAGTACATCGGCACCAGCATCATTTCCCAGAAGAAGAAGAACATGAACAGGTCGAGGGCCAGGAACACGCCGACGACACCGCCCAGGATCCACATCAGGTTCAGGTGGAAGAAGCCCACGTGACGCTGGATCTCTTTCCACGAGCAGAGTACCGAGAGCACACCCAGCAGGCCGGTCAGCAGGATCATCAACAGCGACAGGCCGTCGAGGGCCAGATGCACGTTGATGCCGAAGCGCTGGATCCAGACGTGCTTGAACTCAAGCGCCCAGGTCGGATCGGCGCCAGGCGCCGGAGCAAATGAATAGTCACCGTTGGCCCACAGCCAGAGGCCGAGGGAGAGCAGCAGGGACATGGTGATCAGCGCAATCCAGCGGGGGAGGGTGGCGCCGAAGCGCTCACCCATCCAGCACAGCAGGCCGCCGATGAAGGGGATCAGGATTAGCCAAGGCAGAATCATGACGGGTTCGTTTCCTTTCGCAAATTCGCAAGGTTCATATCAGACCGCTACCAGCACGACGGCGCCAATGACCAGCACGGCACCAGCAGCCATCGAGGCGGCGTACCAACGCAGTTGACCGGTCTCGGTACGGCTCAGGGCGGTGTGACCGCCTTTGGCCATGCGCGGGATCAGACCGATGGTCTGGTCGAGCGGGTCTTTGCGCAGGATGTGGCTGATCGCCAGGTACGGCTTGACGAACAGTTTGTCGTAGATCCAGTCGAAGCCCCAGGCGGCGAACCACCAGGCCGAGAGGAAACGGCCGATGCCGCTGTTGGCGACGGCGGTGACGAAGCGACGCTTGCCGAGGAACAGCAGCGCAGCCAGCAGGATACCGGCCAGGGCGATGGCGCCCGAGGCGATTTCCAGACTGTGCTTGGCTTCGCCGCCGGCATGGCCGACGCTTTCCGGCAGCACGCCGTGCAGCGGTGGAACGATCATCGCGCCGATGGCGGTGGACAATACGATCAGCACCGACAGTGGCAGCCAGTGGGCAATGCCGTGACCGGCGTGGGCTTCGGTCTTCGCTTCACCGTGGAACGCGATGAAGATCAGGCGGAAGGTGTACAGCGAAGTCATGAACGCGCCGACCAGACCTGCGTAGAGCAGACCGTTGTTGCCGCTGGCGAACGCTTCCCAGAGGATTTCGTCCTTGGAGTAGAAGCCTGCGGTTACCAGAGGCAGGGCCGCCAGGGCCGCGCCGCCGACGATGAAGCTGGCGTAGGCCAGTGGCAGTTTCTTCCACAGGCCGCCCATCTTGAAGATGTTCTGCTCGTGGTGGCAGGCAACGATCACCGAGCCGGACGCAAGGAACAACAGGGCCTTGAAGAAGGCGTGGGTCATCAGGTGGAAGATCGCGCCATCCCAGGCACCGACGCCCAGGGCCAGGAACATGTAGCCGATCTGGCTCATGGTCGAGTAGGCGAGGATACGCTTGATGTCGGTCTGGACCAGGGCTGCAAAACCAGCCAGGACCAGGGTCACGCCACCGACGACTCCTACTAGATGCAGGATTTCCGGCGCCAGGGTGAACAGGCCGTGGGTACGGGCAATCAGGTAGACGCCAGCGGTCACCATGGTTGCGGCGTGGATCAGTGCCGAAACCGGGGTAGGACCGGCCATCGCGTCCGCCAGCCAGGTTTGCAGCGGCAGTTGCGCGGATTTACCGACAGCGCCGCCCAGCAGCATCAGGGTGGCCAGGACCATCCAGAAGTCGCCGGACTGGAACTTTTGCGGCGCCAGCACCAGCAGTTCCTGGACGTTCAGCGTGCCCAGTTGGGCAAACAGAATGAACAAGCCGATGGCCATGAACACGTCACCGATACGGGTCACGATGAAGGCCTTGAGTGCGGCGTTACCGTTGTTGCGATTGCTGTAGTAGAAACCGATCAACAGGTACGAGCACAGGCCCACGCCTTCCCAACCGAAGTACACGAACAGCAGGTTATCGGCCAGGACCAGGAACAGCATGCTGGCGATAAAAAGGTTGGTGTAGGCGAAGAAGCGCGAATAGCCGTCTTCACCGCGCATGTACCAGGAGGCGAACAGGTGGATCAGGAAGCCGACGCCGACGACCACACCGAGCATGGTCACGGACAGACCATCCAGGTACAGGGCGAAGTTCGGCGTGAAGCCTTCCACCGCCATCCATTGCCACAACACCAGGGTGTAGTGACCGCCTTCCGGCGGGGCGACGTTGAACTGCCAGATCACATAGGCCGCGACAATCGCCGACAGGCCAATGGAGCCGACGCCGATCAGCGCCGAAAGGTTTTCCGAGAGGCGTCCCCGGGAGAACGCCAGCAGCACAAAACCGATCAGGGGGAACAGGAAAGTCAGATAGAGAAGGTTCATCCGCGCATCTCACTGGCAGCGTCGATATCGAGCGTGTGGAAGCGGCGATACAGTTGCAGCAGGATCGCCAGGCCAATACTGGCCTCGGCGGCTGCCAGGCTGATCACCAGGATGAACATGATTTGTCCATCCGGCTGCGCCCAGCGGCTACCGGCAACGATGAACGCCAGGGCGGAGGCATTCATCATGACCTCCAGGCTCATCAGCACGAAGAGAATGTTGCGGCGGACCATCAGGCCAACCAGACCGAGGCAGAACAGGATGCCGGCAACCGCCAGACCATGCTCCATGGGGATAGCAGGCATCGTCATTGCTCCTTGGCTTCGTTGCGGCCCAAGTGGAACGCCGTGACGGCTGCAGCGAGCAGCAGCATCGAGGCAAGTTCGACCACCAGCAGGTAAGGACCGAACAGGCTGATGCCCACGGCCTTGGCGTCTACGGTGGTGTGGCCGATTGCTTCACCGGTCTGGTGGGAGAACAGCACGTACAGCAGTTCCACCAGCAGCAGCGCGGCGAGGAGGACCGGGCCGCCCCAAATGCCGGGTTTGAGCCAGGCGCGCTCTTGCTGAGCCGAGGCGGGCCCCAGGTTCAGCATCATCACCACGAACACGAACAGCACCATGATGGCGCCAGCGTAGGCGATCACTTCCAGAACACCGGCAAACGGTGCGCCGAGGGCGAAGAACGTCATGGCCACGGCAATCAGCGAAATGATCAGGTAGAGCAGGGCGTGCACAGGGTTGGTGTTGGTGATCACGCGAAGCGTGGACACCACAGCGATACCCGATGCGAAATAGAAAGCGAATTCCATCTTTCTTCCTTAAGGCAGCAAGCTCTTCACGTTGATCGGCTGGGCTTCATTCTGCGCGGAGCCTTTGGGCTTCCCGGCAATCGCCATACCTGCAACACGATAGAAGTTGTAATCAGGGTTTTTGCCGGGGCCGGAGATCAGCAGATCTTCTTTCTCGTAAACCAGGTCCTGCCGTTTGAACTCGGCCATTTCGAAATCCGGCGTCAGCTGGATCGCGGTGGTCGGGCAGGCTTCCTCGCAGAGGCCGCAGAAAATGCAGCGCGAGAAGTTGATGCGGAAGAAGTCCGGGTACCAGCGACCGTCTTCGGTTTCAGCTTTCTGCAGCGAGATGCAACCGACCGGGCACGCCACGGCGCACAGGTTGCACGCTACACAACGCTCTTCGCCGTCGGGGTCGCGGGTCAGGACGATACGTCCACGGTAGCGCGGCGGCAGGTAGACCGGTTCTTCCGGGTACTGCAGCGTGTCACGCTTGCGGAAGGCGTGGCTGAAGATCATCACCAGGCTACGAAGCTGGGTGTAGAAGCCATGCACGATGTCAAAAATGTACTTCATGATTCTCTATCCTCACTGAGCCGCGACGGCGGGCGTGTTGAGCAACACGATCGCAGCGGTCACCAGCATGTTGACGAGGGTCAGCGGCAGGCAGAACTTCCAGCTGAAATCCATCACTTGGTCATACCGTGGGCGCGGAATCGAGGCGCGCAGCAGGATGAAGAACATGATGAAGAACGCGGTTTTCAACGCGAACCAGATGAACGGGATCTGCGGCAGGATGCCAAACGGACCGTGCCAGCCACCGAAGAACAAGGTCACCAGCAGCGCCGAAATCAACACGATGCCGATGTACTCGCCGACGAAGAACATGCCCCATTTCATGCCGGCGTATTCAATGTGGTAACCGTCGGCCAGTTCCTGCTCCGCTTCCGGCTGGTCGAACGGGTGACGGTGAGTCACGGCGACGCCAGCGATGAAGAAGGTCAGGAAACCGAAGATCTGCGGAATGACGAACCACAGGTTCTGCGCTTGATATTCAACGATGTCGCGCATGTTGAACGAGCCGACCTGGATCACGATGCCCATCAGCGACAGGCCCATGAACACTTCGTACGACACGGTTTGTGCCGAGGCCCGCAAGCTGCCCAACAGGGCGAACTTGTTGTTGCTCGACCAGCCGGCGAACAGCACCGCGTAGACCGACAGACCCGCCATGGCGAAGAAGAACAGGATGCCGATGTTGATGTCCGCGACACCCCATGTCGGGGTGATCGGGATGATTGCAAAGGCAATCAGCAAGGCGCTCATGGCCACGACCGGCGCCAAAGTGAAGATCACTTTGTCGGCGAACGGCGGGGTCCAGTCTTCCTTGAAAAACATCTTGATCATGTCGGCGGCGATCTGGAACGCGCCGAACGGACCGACTCGGTTCGGACCGTAACGGTCCTGCCAGAGGGCGAGCAGACGACGCTCGACCCAGCTCAGCAGGGCGCCGCAAACCACTACGGCGAGCAGAATCACCACGGCCTTGAGGACCGCGATGATGATGTCGATCACTTCAGGAGTGAACAAGGTCATTGAGCTGCCTCCTGCAGACCGTCAACGGAAAAGCCTGCGATCGCTGGCGGAATGCCGGCGATGCCCGCAGGCAGTGCCACCAGACCAGCGCCCAGCTCTTCATTGATGCGCAGCGGCAGACGCAGGGTCTGACCAGCGACGTTCAAGCTCAGCATGGCGCCGTCGTTGACACCCAGGCGGTCGGCTTCGGACTTGGCCAGAGCAACATAAGCAGCCGGAATGCGTTCCTGAACCGGAGCGGCTTTCGAAGAGTTCTCTTCGCTGCCGAACAGGTGGAAGAACGGCACAACCTGCCAGGTACCTGGAGCAGGGTTGAACGCGCGCGGAACGCTGGCGAACCAGTTCAGCGAGTCACCGGCGCTTTCGATCAGGCGGGTGCCCGGGTCGCCAGCGCGGATGTGACCACCGACTTCGTCCTGGAACTTGTTCCAGGCTTGCGGCGAGTTCCAGCCCGGAGACCAGGCGAATGGCACTTGCTGACGCGGTTCGGCCGAGCCCGAGTAACCTTCCATCGAGAAGGCGAACGCGGTGTCCTTGTCCTGCGGGGTACGCGGTTCGTGCACGCTGATGTCGGCGCGCATGGCGGTACGACCGGAGTAACGCAGCGGTTCACGGGCCAGTTTCATGCCCTTGATGCGGAACGCGGCGGACGGTGCGGCATCGACGATGCGGTTCAGGATCGAGGTGCTGGAAGCGACGGCGGCGGTGGCGTGGTCCAGTTGGGTCCAGTCAATCGGCTGGTTCAACAGGGTTGCGCGCAGGGCATGCAGCCAGCGCCAGCCTTCGTGAACCAGGATGCTCGCGTCCATGTACTTCGGATCGAAAACCTGGAAGAAGCGCTGGGCGCGGCCTTCCTGGCTGACCAGGGTGCCGTCGCCTTCAGCGAAGCTGGCGGCTGGCAGGACCAGCTGCGCGCGATCGCTGGTGGCAGTCTTCTGATGGTCGGCGACGATCAGCACTTTGGCGGCGGTCAGGGCAGCATCGACACGGGCCTTGTCGGTACGGGTGTACAGATCGTTTTCCAGCACGACGATGGCGTCGGCCTTACCGTCGATCACCGCTTGCAGCGCGGCGTCGACCGATTCGCCACCGAGCATGGCCAGGCCGAGGCTGTTGGCCTCTGGCACGATCAGGCTGATGGAACCGTTCTTCTCGCGCAGCTTCAGAGCCTTGGCGATGTTCGCGGCGGCTTCGATCAGGGCTTTGGAGCCCAGGGAAGTACCGGCGATGATCAGTGGGCGCTTGGCGGCGAGCAGGGCATCGGCGATGCGCTTGGCCAGTTCGAGGGCTTCAGCGTCCAGGCCTTCAACGGCTGGTGCGCTGGCGTCGAGGGCGTGAGCCACGGCGAAACCGATGCGGGCCAGGTCGTCTGGAGCGGCGTGAACGCACTCTTCGGCGATGTCGTCGAGCTTGGTTTCAGCCAGGCTTGCGATGAACAGCGGGTTCAGCGCGTGCTGACCGATGTTCTTCACCGCGGCGTCGAGCCAAGGCTGGACGCGCATGGCGTCGGCCATGTCTTCGGCCTTGCCCTTGACCGATTGACGCAGGGACAGGGCCATGCGCGCAGCAGTCTGGGTCAGGTCTTCACCGAGGACGAACACGGCGTCGTGGTCTTCGATGTCACGCATGTTCGGCACTGGCAGCGGGCTGTCTTTAAGCACTTGCAGGACCAGGCGAATGCGCTCCAGCTCGGCAGCTTCGATACCGGAGTAGAAGTGCTCGGCGCCCACCAGTTCGCGCAACGCGTAGTTGCTTTCGAGGCTGGCACGTGGCGAACCGATACCGACGATGTTGCGGCCGCGCAGCAGGTCGGCGGCTTTATCCAGTGCTTCGTCGAGGCTCAGTTTGGTGCCGTTGGCCAGCAATGGCTGACGCGGGCGGTCTTCGCGGTTGACGTAGCCGTAGCCGAAACGGCCACGGTCGCACAGGAAGTACTGGTTCACCGAACCGTTGAAACGGTTTTCGATGCGACGCAGTTCGCCGTAACGCTCGCCCGGGGAGATATTGCAACCGCTGGAGCAGCCATGGCAGATGCTCGGCGAGAACTGCATGTCCCACTTGCGGTTGTAGCGTTCGGAGTGAGTCTTGTCGGTGAACACACCGGTCGGGCAGACCTCGGTGAGGTTGCCGGAGAACTCGCTTTCCAGGGTGCCGTCTTCAACGCGACCGAAGTACACGTTGTCGTGGGCGCCGAACACACCCAGGTCGGTGCCGCCAGCGTAGTCTTTATAGAAGCGCACGCAGCGGTAGCAAGCGATGCAGCGGTTCATCTCGTGGGAAATGAACGGGCCCAGTTGCTGGTTCTGGTGGGTACGCTTGGTGAAGCGGTAACGGCGCTCGTTGTGGCCGGTCATTACCGTCATGTCTTGCAGGTGGCAGTGACCGCCTTCTTCACAGACCGGGCAGTCGTGAGGGTGGTTGGTCATCAACCATTCAACAACACTGGCGCGGAAGGCCTTGGATTCTTCATCTTCGATGGAGATCCAGGTGCCGTCGGTGGCAGGGGTCATGCAGGACATGACGATACGACCACGGGTGTCGTTCTCGTCGGTGTACTGCTTGACCGCGCACTGGCGGCAAGCGCCAACGCTGCCAAGGGCAGGGTGCCAGCAGAAATAAGGGATATCGAGGCCTAGCGACAGACATGCCTGTAACAGGTTGTCTGCCCCATCGACTTCGAGCTCTTTGCCGTCTACGTGGATAGTGGCCATGGTTCAAAGTTCTTCGTTGGCCCGGTGTCAGCGGGCGTGGCTAATGGAATCTTGTTATCCGCGTGAATCAACACAGCCGCTTACGGCGTCATCACACGAAAAGCGAAGGGCACGGACCCTTCGCCTTTTTTAAGCGTTTACGCGCCGACTACGATCGGCCTTGCCAGAGGCGGGACGGCGGCGCTGACAGGCGCGATACCGGCTTCGAACTCTGGACGGAAGTATTTGATTGCGCTGCCCAACGGCTCCACGGCGCCCGGTGCGTGAGCACAGAAGGTCTTGCCAGGGCCGAGGAAGCCGACCAGACCCAGCAGGGTCTCGATGTCGCCTGTCTGGCCTTCGCCGTTCTCGATGGCCATCAGGAGCTTGACGCTCCATGGCAAGCCATCGCGGCACGGGGTGCAGAAGCCACAGGACTCGCGAGCGAAGAACTGCTCCATGTTGCGCAGCAGGGACACCATGTTGACGCTGTCGTCCACCGCCATGGCCAGGCCGGTACCCATGCGGGTGCCCACTTTGGCGATGCCGCCGGCGTACATTTGTGCGTCCAGGTGTTCCGGCAACAGGAAGCCGGTACCGGCGCCGCCAGGCTGCCAGCACTTGAGCTTGTAACCGTCGCGCATGCCGCCGGCGTAGTCTTCGAACAGCTCGCGACCGGTAACGCCGAACGGCAGTTCCCACAGGCCAGGGTTCTTGACCTTGCCGGAGAAGCCCATGAGCTTGGTGCCCATGTCTTCGCTGCCTTCGCGGGCCAACGATTTGTACCAGTCCACGCCGTCAGCGATGATCGCCGGCACGTTGCACAGGGTCTCGACGTTGTTCACGCAAGTCGGCTTGCCCCATACGCCAACGGCGGCAGGGAAGGGCGGCTTGGAGCGCGGGTTGGCGCGGCGGCCTTCGAGGGAGTTGATCAGCGCGGTTTCTTCACCGCAGATGTAACGCCCGGCGCCGGTGTGGACGAACAGCTCGAAATCAAAACCCGAGCCCAGGATGTTCTTGCCCAGCAGGCCGGCTGCCTTGGCTTCTTCCACGGCACGGTTCAAGTGCTTGGCGGCGGTGGTGTACTCGCCACGCAGGAAGATGTAGCCACGGTAGGTTTTCAGCGCGCGGGCACTGATCAGCATGCCTTCGATCAGCAGATGGGGCAGTTGCTCCATCAGCATGCGGTCTTTCCAGGTGTTGGGCTCCATTTCATCCGCGTTGCACAGCAGGTAGCGGATGTTGATGGATTCGTCCTTTGGCATCAGGCCCCACTTAACACCAGTGGGGAAGCCAGCACCGCCGCGACCCTTGAGGCCGGAGTCTTTCACGGTCTGGACGATGTCGTCCTGAGCCATGTCGGCGAAGGCCTTGCGCGCAGCGGCGTAACCGTTCTTGGCCTGGTACTCGTCGAGCCATACGGCTTCGCCGTCGTCACGCAGGCGCCAGGTCAGCGGGTGAGTCTCGGCCGAACGCTTGATGAGGTTGGCCGGACCGAAAGAAGTCAGGGTCATACGTAGCCCTCGAGCAAATTGGCAACGCCTGCTGGCTGCACATCACCGAAAGTGTCGTCGTCGATCATCAACGCCGGCGCCTTGTCGCAGTTGCCGAGGCAGCAGACCGGCAGCAGGGTGAAACGACCGTCGGCGGTGGTCTGACCCAGGCCGATGCCCAGCTTGCTCTGGATTTCGCTGACCACGGACTCGTGGCCGCCGATGTAGCAGACCATGCTGTCGCAGACGCGAATGATGTGACGACCGACCGGCTGACGGAAGATCTGGCTATAGAAAGTCGCCACGCCTTCAACGTCGCTGGCCGGGATGCCGAGGATCTCGCCGATGGCGTACAGAGCGCCGTCCGGCACCCAGCCACGTTCCTTCTGGACGATCTTCAGGGCTTCGATCGACGCCGCGCGCGGGTCTTCGTAGTGATGCAACTCGTGCTCGATGGCCGAGCGCTCGGTTTCACTCAAGGTGAAACGGTCTGTCTGGATAAGCGTGCTGTTCATGCTTAGCGGTCCACGTCGGCCATAACGAAATCGATACTACCCAGGTACGCAATCAAGTCCGCGACCATGCTGCCTTTGATCACCGAAGGGATCTGCTGCAGGTGCGGGAAGCTTGGGGTGCGAATCCGGGTGCGGTAGCTCATGGTGCCGCCATCGCTCGTCAGGTAATAACTGTTGATGCCCTTGGTCGCTTCGATCATCTGGAAGGATTCGTTGGCCGGCATGACCGGGCCCCACGAAACCTGCAGGAAGTGCGTGATCAAGGTTTCGATGTGCTGCAGCGTGCGCTCTTTCGGAGGCGGCGTGGTCAGCGGGTGATCCGCCTTGTACGGGCCTTCCGGCATGTTGCGCAGGCACTGGTCGATGATCCTGATGCTCTGGCGCATCTCCTCGACACGCACGATGCAGCGGTCGTAGGCATCGCCATTGGCGGCCAGCGGCACTTCGAATTCGAAGTTCTCGTAGCCCGAGTACGGACGCGCTTTACGCAGGTCGAAATCGCAACCGGTCGAACGCAGGCCGGCACCGGTGACGCCCCATTCCAGGGCCTCTTTGGTGTTGTAGTCGGCGACGCCGATGGTCCGGCCACGCAGGATGCTGTTGTCCAGTGCGGCTTTCTGGTATTCGTCCAGACGCTTTGGCATCCACTCGACGAAGTCTTTAACCAGTTTTTCCCAGCCCCGCGGCAGGTCGTGGGCGACTCCACCGATGCGGTACCAGGCCGGGTGCAGACGGAAACCGGTAATGGCTTCGATCACCGTGTAGGCGCGCTGGCGGTCGGTGAAGGTGAAGAACACCGGGGTCATGGCGCCGACGTCCTGGATGTAGGTACCCAGGAACAGCAGGTGGCTGGTGATCCGGAAGAACTCGGCCATCATGATGCGGATGACGTCGACCTTCTCCGGCACCTTGATGCCGGCCAGCTTCTCGACCGAGAGCACGTACGGCAGGTTGTTCATCACGCCGCCGAGGTAGTCGATACGGTCGGTGTACGGGATGAAGCTGTGCCAGGACTGACGCTCGGCCATCTTCTCGGCACCACGGTGGTGGTAACCGACGTCCGGTACGCAGTCGACGATTTCTTCACCGTCCAGCTGCAGGATGATGCGGAACGCACCGTGCGCGGACGGGTGGTTCGGGCCGAGGTTGAGGAACATGTAGTCCTCGTTCGGGCCGGAACGCTTCATGCCCCAGTCTTCCGGCTTGAAGCGCGCGGACTCTTCCTCGAGCTGCTGCTTGGCCAGGTTCAGGGTGAACGGGTCGAACTCGGTGGCGCGGGCCGGGAAGTCCTTGCGCAGCGGGTGACCTTCCCAGGTCGGCGGCATCATGATGCGCGACAGGTGAGGGTGGCCTTTGAAGTCGATGCCGAACATGTCCCAGACTTCACGCTCGTACCAGTTGGCGTTCGGCCAGATGCTGGTGACGGTCGGCAGGCTGAGGTCGCTCTCGGACAAGGCGACCTTGATCATTACGTCACTATTACGTTCGATCGACATCAAGTGATAGAACACGGAGAAGTCGACGCCGTTCGGCAGCCCTTGACGCTTGGTACGCAGACGCTCGTCCACGCCGTGCAGGTCATAGAGCATGACGTACGGCTTGGGCAGGTTACGCAGGAAAGTCAGGACTTCGACGAGTTTGGCACGGGCAACCCAAAGCACCGGCATGCCGGTGCGGGTTGGCTGGGCGGTGAACGCCTCCGGGCCAAAACGGTTGTTCAGTTCGACGACCACATCCTGGTCGTCTGCCTTGTAAGGCGGGATGTACAGAGCACTGCCTGTAGTCATGGTTATTTTATCGCTTTCGGTCAACGTAAAGAATGAAGCCAGGTTCTCGTTCTTTTTAAGAAGCAGATCTGGATCAGACTTCGTCGGGGCTGCGCAGGTTGGTGACTGCGATTCGCTGTTCGCGGCGCTTTTCCTTCTCGGAAGGCATCTCGGCGCGATAGACGCCTTGATCGCCGACGACCCAGGAAAGCGGGCGACGCTCCTGTCCAATCGACTCCTGCAACAGCATCAAGCCTTGCAGGAAAGCTTCAGGACGGGGCGGGCAGCCAGGCACGTAGACGTCCACGGGCAGGAACTTGTCCACCCCTTGAACGACGGAGTAGATGTCGTACATGCCACCGGAGTTGGCGCACGAACCCATGGAGATGACCCATTTAGGCTCGAGCATTTGCTCGTAGAGACGCTGAATGATCGGCGCCATCTTGATGAAGCAGGTACCGGCGATAACCATGAAATCCGCCTGCCGCGGCGATGCCCGGATAACCTCGGCGCCAAAGCGCGCGATGTCGTGGGGCGCCGTGAAGGCGGTGGTCATTTCCACGTAGCAGCACGAAAGACCGAAGTTATACGGCCACAGGGAGTTCTTGCGCCCCCAGTTGATCGTGCCGTTAAGCACGTCTTCTAGCTTGCCCATGAAAATGTTTTTGTGGACTTGATCTTCTAACGGATCGGAAACGGTTTCCCGCTGGCCAATCGGATACTGCTCGTTAGGAGCATCGGGGTCGATCCTGGTGAGATTGTATTGCATTGCCAAAGCCTCATTGTTTCAGCTTCGCTTGCCGCTTGCGCCGAGCTTCCGGAGCCCAGTCAAGGGCGCCCACTCGGAATAGGTAGACAAGGCCTGCCAACAGAATTGCTATGAAAACGAGAGCTTCGACGAATCCGGTCCAGCCGCTTTCGCGGACGGACACAGACCATGCAAAGAGAAAGAGGGCTTCGATATCGAAGATCACGAAGAGCATCGCGACCAGATAGAATTTGGCTGAGAGCCGCAAGCGGGCGCCACCTGTAGGTAGCATGCCGGACTCGAACGGTTCGTTTTTGCTGCGGCCCCAGGCTTTTGACCCAAGGAGGCTGGAGACGCCCAGCATGAAGGCACAGAGGCCGACGACGCCTAGAAGGAAAATGGCAAAGCCCCAGTTGTGGGCCATGAGTCCTGTCGCTTCGGGCATGCTGGTAATCCTTAACAGAGAGCAAGGGTCTCTGAGCTTGAAAAGAAACAAAAGCAGTGACGATATGTCGCAGCAATCAATCCCGCTGATTTTATGGCTAAACACCCGGCAAGTAAAATTCCTATAGCGAAATTTATTATAGGAATAAGGACATAGCGCGCTTCAAAAACCCCGCAGGCCTTGCGCCTTGGGCATTAGCCGGCATTTCGTCAATTATGTTTTGTAGGGAATGTAACGAACATAGTTGTTGCTAAATGATAATCAGTATTGTTTGGCGTGGTTTTTAAACTGCTTGTCCTTCGGATACTCGGGAAGTTGTCTTATATGGGCGTTACAGCAAGTAGCGGCGGGGCGTGTTTTAGCGGATTTTTCTGACAGAGATGGCGCTCTGGATCAATGTTTTTCCGGATCACCACCATCCCCTGTAGGAGCGAGCCTGCTCGCGATAGCGGTCTGTCAGGTGACATCTCTGCTGGATGTGTCGGCCTCATCGCGAGCAGGCTCGCTCCTACAAGGGGTTTTGCAGTGTTTGTTGAATCCCAGGCAAAAAAACGCCCCGAACCAGTCGGGGCGTCAGATGTGCAGCGCTGCGGTTAGCTTTCTATTCGGCCCGCATCGGCTGATGTCTCAGGCGAAGCAGATCAGTGGAACTGTTCTTCTTCAGTCGAACCGGTCAGCGCGGTTACCGAGGACGAGCCACCCTGGATCACGGTGGTCATGTCGTCGAAGTAGCCGGTGCCCACTTCCTGCTGGTGAGCCACGAAGGTGTAACCCTTGGCGGCGTCAGCGAATTCCTGCTCTTGCAGCTTCACGTAGGCAGTCATGTCGTTGCGGGCGTAGTCGTGCGCCAGGTTGAACATGCTGTGCCACATGTTGTGAATGCCGGCCAGGGTGATGAACTGGTGCTTGTAGCCCATGGCGGACAGTTCGCGCTGGAACTTGGCGATGGTCGCGTCGTCCAGGTTTTTCTTCCAGTTGAAGGAAGGCGAGCAGTTGTACGACAGCAGTTGGTCCGGGTATTCCTTCTTGATCGCTTCAGCGAAGCGACGAGCCTCGTCCAGGTCCGGCTTGGCGGTTTCGCACCAGATCAGGTCGGCGTAAGGAGCGTAGGCCAGGCCGCGAGCGATGGCCTGGTCCAGACCGGCGCGCACTTTGTAGAAGCCTTCCTGGGTACGTTCGCCAGTCACGAATGGCTGGTCGTACGGGTCGCAGTCGGACGTCAGCAGGTCAGCGGCGTTAGCGTCGGTACGGGCCAGGATGATGGTCGGAGTACCGGCAACGTCAGCAGCCAGGCGAGCAGCGGTCAGCTTCTGTACGGCTTCTTGGGTAGGAACCAGTACCTTGCCGCCCATGTGGCCGCATTTCTTCACGGAAGCCAGCTGGTCTTCGAAGTGAACGCCGGCGGCGCCTGCTTCGATCATGCTCTTCATCAGCTCGTAAGCGTTCAGTACGCCGCCGAAACCGGCTTCAGCGTCAGCCACGATCGGCGCGAAGTAGTCGATGTAGCCAGCGTCGCCCGGGTTCTTGCCGGCTTTCCACTGGATCTGGTCGGCACGACGGAACGAGTTGTTGATGCGCTTGACCACGGTTGGAACCGAGTCCACCGGGTACAGCGACTGGTCCGGGTACATCGATTCGGCGGAGTTGTTGTCCGCAGCCACTTGCCAGCCCGACAGGTAGATCGCCTGGATGCCGGCCTTGACTTGTTGTACAGCCTGGCCGCCGGTCAGGGCGCCCATGCAGTTGACGAAATCTTTCTCAGGACGGAAGGCTGGCTTGGCACCCTGGGTAACCAGGTTCCACAGCTTCTCGGCGCCCATTTTTGCAAAGGTGTGCTCAGGTTGAACCGAGCCACGCAGACGGACGACGTCAGCAGCGGAGTAAGTGCGTGTCACGCCTTTCCAGCGCGGGTTTTCAGCCCAGTCTTTTTCGAGGGCTGCAATTTGCTGTTCGCGTGTCAGTGCCATGGGAGATAAACCTCGTCGCGTCTTTATGAAAAGTTGTTCTGCGGTGGAAAATTCCTGCGCTCGCTGACCAGAAGCTTAAGCGGTCAAGTCGGATTTGGCGGGGAGGGCGACGGGATGAACGATCGGCTCGAGGGGAAGTGAGCAGGTAAAGGCGAACTGCGGGCGCATTCGGGCGTCGTGGGCCTTGGTGCGAACATCAGTGTGGTGCCGGGTTACCTATTACGCTTCCGTCCCTCGGGACAACTTCGTTCCAGTCGACAACCTCGTCAAACACACCTTGTGGGCGGTACAGACACGAAGCGGTTCGCGGGGGTAGGTGCGAACATCGCCTCGAAGGCCCTTGCCAGGGCCTCTGATTAGCGGGAGCGAGGCCATCATGCCTTTGCTTTTTTGGCTCGTCAAACGTTTTGTAGTGCTTTTTTTAAGGCACTACATCTTTGGTCTAATACGACTCGTCAGTCAGTTTTTGGTGCTTTAGTCCAAGGTGTCGACTTTCACCCGCAATGTCATGTCGTTGCGGCTCTGGGTCGAGTAGCTGCGGGTCTGGCCCTGTTTGTCGGCCTGGGTCTGGCCGTTGACCCCGGCCAGCAGGATCCACTCACCGAGGTGGCCGGTGACGGTTGTGTCGGTGCTTTGTACGTTCACTACATCGGGACGTTCCTGGCTCATGCGGTCACGGTTGGTGCTGATCGACAGGTGAACGATGTCGCCGGTGACGTTTGCCGTGACATAGAAACCCTGGGTGACGTTGCGGTATTGGGTCTCGCTGCTGTAACCGCCGTAGGTATCAGTCTGGCTGCTGGTAATCGGCACGCTCTGGCCGACCTGGATCAGTGCCGGTGCGCCTTCGCTGGCCTGCACTTGCTGAATACCGCCGTCGCGGCTATCGGTGCTGTAGTTGATGATGCGGGTCTGGCTTGGCTTGGCGCCGTTCACCGAATAACTCTGGTCACCCTGGAAGTTGTTGTCGCTGGTATCGACGGTGATCAGCAGGCGCTTGGGTGCGGTGTCGAGTTGCGAAAGAAGGGCTTTAAGTTCGTCGATCTTGCGCTGATCGGCGTTGACGATGAGTTGATTGCCGTAGGTGCTGACCTGTCCGTCCTTGCCGATGAAATCTTGCGCCACCGGCAGCAGGTCGGCGCTGGTGCGGTAGTTCAGGGGCACGATTTCGGTGGCTGCCATGACCGAAAAACTGCAGGCCACCAGCAGGGTGCTGAGCAGGGTGCGTAGGGACATATCCGTTATCTCCGCCAACTTGAATTGATGATAGTGCCAGTTTGTCGGCCTGGAGTGGCGCTAGTTGAATCGTAGGCAGCAAAACGCCCCGGCATCCGAAGATAGCGGGGCGTTTTGTGGTGTTTACATGCAGCTTTTGTGGCGAGGGGGCTTGCTCCCGCTGGGCTGCGCAGCAGCCCCAATAATTTAGGGCCGCTTCGCGACCCAGCGGGGGCAAGCCCCCTCGCCACAGGGTCTCAAGCGGAATGGCGAACCATGTCCACATGCGGAATCCCGGCTTCCAGGAACTCCTCACTGACCATGTGAAAGCCCAGGCGCTCATAGAACGCCGTGGCTTGTACCTGGGCGCTGAGCATCTGCTGCTTGAGTCCGCGCTCTTCGGCTTCACCGATGACCGCTTGCATCAGTGCATCGCCGACTTTCAGGCCGCGCCAGTCCTTGAGTACCGACACCCGGCCGACGTGCCCATCGGGCAGCAGGCGGGCGGTGCCGATCGGAAAGTCGCCTTCGTAAGCGAGGAAATGCACTGCATCAATGTCATCGGCGTCCCATTCCAGTTCTGGCGGAACGGATTGCTCGGCGACGAACACCGTCTCACGAATGCGCCGGATCTCGGCGTTGTCCTTCTGCCAGTCTGCGACACGTACGTGAATCTTATTCATCGGCAAACCCCAGGCTTCCTTGCTTGACCAGTTCGCACAGCAGGCCGCGACCGTCTTCGTCGCTCAGCCAGTCGCCAAGGTTGTCGGTGTGCAGCGAGTCGGCGGCGCAGATCATCTTCAGCAGTTCGCGCAGCTTGCCTGGCAGGTAACGGCTCTGGCCGCTGGCGAACAGCAGCAGGTCGTCATCGACTTCAGACCACGCCAGGCGTGCGCTCGGGTTGCGAACCAGGATCGCGCCTTGCTCCAGGGCGGACATGAAGTCCTCTTCTTCAACCTCCTCCGGGCCCACCACCAGTTCCGGGTAGCGTGGCTCGGTCATGAACTGGCCGAACCAGGTCAGCAGCAGGCGCTCGTCGCTCATGTGTTCGGCCAGCAGGCCTTTGAGGCGGTCGAGTGCGTCGCGCTGGATCTGGTGAGGATCGGCAGTCGGCAAGGCGTCGGCGTCGGTGTAGCGTTCTTCGTCCGACAGGAACTGGCTGAGGAAGTCAGTGAAGTGGGTCAGCACTTCAGCTGCGCTCGGTGCGCGGAAGCCGACCGAGTAGGTCATGCATTCATCAACGGCAACGCCGCAATGGGCCAGGCGCGGTGGCAGGTAGAGCATGTCGCCCGGTTCCAGCACCCATTCATCGGTGGCTTCGAATTCGGAGAGGATGCGCAGGTCGGCGTGGGCCAGCATCGGGCTCTCGGTGTTGCACATCTGGCCGATCTTCCAGTTGCGCTTGCCGTGGCCTTGCAGCAGGAACACGTCGTAGTTGTCGAAGTGCGGACCAACGCTGCCACCCGGCGCGGCGTAGCTGATCATCACGTCGTCGATGCGCCAGCTCGGCAGAAAGCGGAAATTTTCCAGCAGTTCGCTGACTTCCGGGACGAACTGATCCACGGCTTGCACCAGCAGGGTCCAGTCACGCTCAGGCAGCTTGCTGAATTCATCTTCGGCGAACGGGCCGCGACGCAGTTCCCACGGACGCTCGCCATTCTCGATGATCAGTCGCGATTCGACTTCTTCTTCCAGCGCCAGGCCGGCCAGTTCGTCGGCGTCGATCGGGCTTTCGAAATCAGGAATCGCCTGACGGATCAACAGCGGCTTTTTCTGCCAGTAGTCGCGCAGGAATTCCCGTGCCGTGATGCCGCCCAGAAGTTGAAGAGGAATATCAGGATTCATGTGTAACCTATTGAAAAAATGCACTTTTCAGACGGGAATAAAAACGCCCGGCGCGGCCGGGCGTCTTAAAAGGGTCTAGCGGTCGATCAGATGCGCTTGGCTTGTTCTACAGCGTTGCCGATGTAGTTGGCCGGGGTGAGCAATTTCAGCTCGGCCTTGGCGGCGGCTGGCATGTCCAGGCCGTCGATGAAAGTCTGCAGCGCTTGCGGGCTGATGCCCTTGCCGCGGGTCAGTTCTTTCAGCTTTTCGTACGGGTTTTCGATGTTGTAGCGACGCATCACGGTCTGGATCGGCTCGGCCAATACTTCCCAGCACGCGTCCAGGTCAGCGGCAATCTTCTGCTCGTTGAGCTCAAGCTTGCTGATGCCCTTGAGGCTGGCTTCGTACGCGATCACGCTGTGGGCGAAGCCGACACCGAGGTTGCGCAGTACGGTGGAGTCGGTCAGGTCGCGCTGCCAGCGGGAGATTGGCAGTTTGCTCGCCAGGTGCTGGAACAGTGCGTTGGCGATACCCAGGTTGCCTTCGGAGTTTTCGAAGTCGATTGGGTTGACCTTGTGCGGCATGGTCGACGAACCGATTTCGCCAGCGATGGTGCGCTGTTTGAAATAACCCAGGGAGATATAGCCCCAGATGTCGCGGTCGAAGTCGATCAGGATGGTGTTGAAGCGGGCGATCGCGTCGAACAGCTCGGCGATGTAGTCGTGCGGTTCGATCTGCGTGGTGTACGGGTTGAAGCCCAGGCCCAGTTCGTCTTCGATGAAAGCGCGGGCGTTGGCTTCCCAGTCGATCTCAGGGTAGGCCGACAGGTGAGCGTTGTAGTTGCCGACAGCGCCGTTGATCTTGCCCAGCAGCGGAACGGCAGCGACTTGGGTGATCTGGCGCTCAAGACGGTAAACCACGTTCGCCAGTTCTTTGCCCAGGGTGGTCGGCGAGGCCGGTTGACCGTGGGTGCGCGACAGCATCGGCACGTCGGCGAAACGGATCGCCAGTTCGCGGATGGCGTTGGCGGTCTGGCGCATCAGCGGCAGCATCACGTCATCACGGCCTTCGCGCAGCATCAGGGCGTGGGACAGGTTGTTGATGTCCTCGCTGGTGCAGGCAAAGTGGATGAACTCGCTGACCTTGGCCAGTTCCGGCAGCTTGGCCGCTTGCTCTTTGAGCAGGTATTCGATGGCCTTGACGTCGTGGTTGGTGGTGCGCTCGATCTCTTTGACGCGCTCGGCGTGCTCCAGAGAAAAGTTTTCCGCCAGGGTGTTGAGCACAGCGTTGGCTTCGGCGGAGAACGCCGGCACTTCACTGATGGCAGGGTGAGCGGCCAGACGCTGGAGCCAGCGCACTTCAACCAGAACGCGGGCACGGATCAGGCCGTACTCGCTGAAAATTGGGCGCAGGGCCTGGGTTTTGCCGGCGTAGCGGCCGTCAACAGGGGAAACCGCAGTGAGCGAAGAAAGCTGCATGGGGTGTTCTCGGACAGTCGGGCAACGAAATGGGGCGCGTATCATACATGAAAAAATCCGCCGGTCCGTCGCCAACTGACCGGCGTATTACGCGTATTGCTGAGTTCTGTTCTGTTGATGCGGGTTATTCGTTACGCATCAAGGGGTAAAGCTCTTTGAGCAATTTGCGGCGGCTGATCACCAGCTGCCAGCGATGACCGCCCAATTGCCGCCAAAGGCGCGCCGAACGAATGCCGGCCAGCAGCAGGGCGCGGATTTTCGAAGCGTTGCTCGGTTGTTGCAGGTTGCGCATGTCACCGTGTACCTGGATGCGTTGGCGCAGGGTGCTCAGGGTGTCCTGATACAGCGCGCCGCAGGCGGCGATCACGTTTTCGTGGGCCGGGCCGAAGTGTTCGACCTGGGACTGAATCTGCGGCAGGCGTTTGCCAATCACGTCGAGCATGTCGTTGCGCTTGGCCAGCTGACGCTCAAGGCCGAGCATGGCCAGGGCATAACGCAACGGCTCGCGCTGCAGGGCACTTGGGTCGCGTTCGAGGGCGCCGATCAGCGCACGGTAACCTTCACGCAGGTTGATGTCGTCGCCGCCATAGACTTCCAAAGTGTCCTTGGGGTCGCGAATCAGCAGGCTGCCGAGCATGCAGGTCAGGCCGGCCTCGTTGGTCTGGCCGGTCTTGGCGATCCTGTCCACCAGCACCGCGGCGAGAAACACGCCGCCCAGTGCTGTCAATTGCTCCTGAATCGGGTTCATAGGGCCTGGCCCTTGCTCGTCCACGGCTCGGCTACTTCAATCACGCCGCCGCCGAGGCAGATTTCACCGTCGTAGAACACCACGGACTGGCCTGGAGTGACCGCGCGTTGCGGGTCATCGAAGGTCGCGCGATAACCGGTGGCGGTTTTTTCCAGGGTGCACGGTTGGTCGCTCTGGCGATAACGAACCTTGGCGGTCAGCTTGCGTGGCTGGCTCAGATCGACCGGGTTGACCCAGTAGATGTCCGAGGCGATCAGGGCGCGGGAGAACAGCCACGGGTGATCATTGCCCTGGCCAACGATCAGCTCGTTGTGTTCCAGGTCCTTGATCAGCACGTACCACGGCTCATCGCTGGCGTCTTTCAGGCCGCCAATGCCCAGGCCCTGGCGCTGACCGATGGTGTGGTACATCAGGCCGTGGTGGCGGCCGATGATTTCACCTTCGGTGGTCTTGATCTCGCCCGGTTGCGCCGGCAGGTACTGCTTGAGGAAGTCGCTGAAGCGGCGCTCGCCGATAAAGCAGATTCCGGTGGAGTCCTTTTTCTTCGCGGTCGCCAGTTCGTATTTCTCGGCAATGGCGCGCACTTGCGGTTTTTCCAGCTCGCCGACCGGGAACAGGGTCTTGGCGATCTGTTCGCCGCCGACAGCGTGCAGGAAGTAGCTCTGGTCCTTGTTCGGGTCCAGGCCCTTGAGCAGTTCGGTGCGGCCATCGATGTCGCGGCGACGCACGTAGTGGCCGGTTGCGATCAGGTCGGCGCCGAGCACCATGGCGTAGTCGAGGAACGCCTTGAACTTGATTTCGCGGTTGCACAGGATGTCCGGGTTCGGCGTACGTCCGGCCTTGTATTCGGCCAGGAAATGCTCGAACACGTTGTCCCAGTACTCGGCGGCGAAGTTGGCGGTGTGCAGCTTGATGCCAATCTTGTCGCACACGGCCTGGGCGTCCGCCAGGTCATCCATGGCGGTGCAGTATTCCGTTCCATCGTCTTCTTCCCAGTTCTTCATGAACAGGCCTTCCACCTCATAACCCTGCTCGATCAGCAGGAGGGCGGAAACGGAAGAGTCCACGCCGCCGGACATGCCGACAATGACGCGCTTCTTTTGTGTGTCAGAAGGGGCTGGATCACGCATAGGGATTCAATGAGTGTCTTGAAAAAGGACGCGATTCTATCAGGCTGGAGCCTGCATGGCTAAAGAGAAGGACGGATCAATTCGAGGCCGAAGTGAATGCCTGCCAGATAGTCGTCGATGCAGCGGATGATCAGCTCGCTGCGCCAGTTGTCGCGCTGCTCGATTAATTCCTCGCGGGTCAACCACTTGGCGCCGACGATGCCGTCATCCAGTTGATAATCCGGGTGGTGTTTCAGTGGTTTGGCGATGAAGCAGACCCGCTGGTAGGTCACGCCGTTGCTCGGGGCGGTGTAGAGGTAAATGCCCAGAACGCCGGTCGGTTCGACGTCCCAGCCGGTTTCCTCGAGGGTTTCGCGCACGGCGGCTTCGGTCAGGGTTTCATTCGGGTCCAGATGACCGGCGGGCTGGTTGAGCACGTTGCGGCCGGCCTTGTGCTCTTCGACCATCAGGAAACGGCCGTTGTCTTCGACGATGGTGGCGACGGTGATGTGGGGTTTCCAGTCCATGAGATGTCCTCAAATTCCAAAGTTGAAACGCAGTCCAATGTAGGAGTGAGCCTGCTCGCGATGGCGGTATGTCAGTGACATCAATATTGGCTGACATGACGCTATCGCGAGCAGGCTCACTCCTACAATGGATTTGTGTGAATTCTGAAAACACAAACCCCGGCACAGGGCCGGGGTTTGTGATGTTCCCTTACAACCTTAAACCAGCGCAGCAACTGCCGCGTTGAAGGTTGCGCTTGGGCGCATGGCCTTGCTGATCAGCTCGGCGTCGGCATGGTAGTAACCGCCGATGTCCACCGGCTTGCCCTGAACGGCGTTGAGTTCGGCAACGATGGTCGCCTCGTTCTCGGTCAGGGTCTTGGCCAGGGTCGCGAACTGCGCTTGCAGTGCAGCGTCTTCGGTCTGGGCAGCCAGGGCTTGAGCCCAGTACAGCGCCAGGTAGAAGTGGCTGCCGCGGTTGTCGATGTTGCCGACTTTGCGCGATGGCGACTTGTTGTTGTCCAGGAACTGGCCGGTGGCCTGGTCCAGGGTCTTGGCCAGAACCAGCGCCTTTGGATTGTTGTAGGTCACGCCCAGGTGTTCCAGGGACGCGGCCAGGGCCAGGAATTCACCCAGCGAATCCCAGCGCAGGAAGTTTTCTTCCAGCAACTGCTGAACGTGCTTCGGAGCCGAACCGCCGGCGCCGGTTTCGAACAGGCCACCGCCGTTCATCAGCGGTACGATCGACAGCATCTTGGCGCTGGTGCCCAGCTCCATGATCGGGAACAGGTCGGTCAGGTAGTCGCGCAGTACGTTGCCGGTCACCGAAATGGTGTCCTTGCCATCGCGGGTGCGCTGCAGGGTGTACTTCATCGCGTCGACCGGCGCCATGATCTGGATGTCCAGGCCGGCAGTGTCGTGATCTTTCAGGTAAGCCTGAACTTTCTCGATCACTACGCCGTCGTGGGCGCGCATCGGGTCCAGCCAGAAAATCGCTGGAGTAGCGCTTGCGCGAGCACGGTTGACGGCCAGTTTGACCCAGTCCTGGATCGGCGCGTCTTTGGCCTGGCACATGCGGAAGATGTCGCCGGCCTCGACAGCCTGTTCCATCAGCAGGTTGCCCTTGCTGTCGGTGACGCGAACAACGCCGTCAGCCTTGATCTGGAAAGTCTTGTCGTGCGAGCCGTACTCTTCGGCTTTCTTCGCCATCAGGCCAACGTTCGGCACGCTGCCCATGGTGGTCGGATCGAACGCACCGTTGGCTTTGCAATCTTCAATCACAGCCTGGTAGATGGTGGCGTAGCAGCGATCCGGGATCACAGCCTTGGTGTCGTGCAGCTGGCCGTCGGTGCCCCACATCTTGCCGGAGTCGCGGATCATTGCCGGCATCGAGGCGTCGACGATCACGTCGCTCGGCACGTGCAGGTTAGTGATGCCTTTGTCGGAGTTGACCATCGCCAGGGAAGGGCGAACGGCGTAGACCGCCTGGATGTCAGCTTCGATCTGCGCTTGCTGCTCGGCAGGCAAAGCCTTGATGCGAGCGTACAGGTCGCCGATGCCGTTGTTCAGGTTGAAGCCGATCTGTGCCAGCACGTCAGCGTGCTTGGCCAGTGCGTCTTTATAGAACTCGGCAACGATCTGGCCGAACATGATCGGGTCGGAGACCTTCATCATGGTGGCTTTCAGGTGAACCGACAGCAGCACGCCTTGTGCCTTGGCGTCTTCGATTTCGGCCGCGATGAAGCTGCGCAGGGCGTTTTTGCTCAGTACCGCGCAATCGAGGATCTCACCGGCTTGTACGCTGGTCTTTTCTTTCAGGACGGTAGCGGTGCCGTCTTGAGCGATCAGTTCGATTTTCACGGCGTCAGCGGCGTCGATCAGGGCGGCTTTTTCGCTGCCGTAGAAATCGCCAGTGCTCATGTGCGCGATGTGGGACTTGGAGTCCTTGGCCCAGGCGCCCATTTTGTGCGGGTGCTTGCGTGCGTAGTTCTTGACCGACAACGGCGCGCGGCGGTCGGAGTTGCCTTCACGCAGGACCGGGTTTACGGCGCTGCCCTTGATCTTGTCGTAGCGCGCCTTGGCTTCTTTGTCGGCGTCGCTGGTGACAGTCTCAGGGTAGTCCGGCAGTGCGAAGCCTTGAGCTTGCAGCTCTTTGATCGCGGCTTGCAGTTGCGGAACCGAAGCGCTGATGTTCGGCAATTTGATGATGTTGGCTTCAGGCGTAACGGCCAGGGCGCCCAGTTCGGCGAGGTGGTCGGCTACGGCTTTGTCACCCAGTTGCTCGGGGAAGCTGGCCAGGATGCGCCCTGCAAGAGAGATATCGCGGGTTTCAACGGCGATATCAGCCGAGGCGGTGAACGCCTCTACGATAGGCAACAGTGAATAGGTGGCGAGGGCAGGAGCTTCGTCGGTGAAGGTATAGATGATCTTCGAGCGGGTGGGCATATTCGGATTAACTCTCTCTTCTTTGCTAAAGCGTGCGCAGAAACTCGAGGGCGCCGGGTAAGCGCGTTCGTTCAAAGTCATCCATGAGCCGAATATCGAGGTTTCGTTGCTGTGATGTTGGGTGCATCAGTAGGGCGTCAAGTGGCCGGACTGCGATAACAGGTCGGCCTGCCAGGCGGAAAGTCTCGTCGTAGAGCACTTCAACCGTCGTGACCCTGTGGTCAGCGGCGGCATTATACATAGGTAGCTGGCAATCTGCCGATGGTTCATACGCAACGAATGTCGTCCATTGGTCTAAAGGTCGCAGGGGCAAGTCGGGCGTAGAGTCATTCGTCGTGCTTGGTTTTGGCGCTTTTCCCTTTGCTTTCAGGCTTGTAGCGCACGAGTTGCAAGGCTTTGCGGCAGATGGATGGAACATAGGGTTTGCGCGCCGATTCAACTGGGTTACGCTCGAACCAAGCCAGATGTTCAATCCAATCAATGGAGTTCAGCATGGGTTACAAGAAGATTCAGGTTCCAGCCGTCGGCGACAAAATCACCGTCAATGCAGACCATTCTCTCAATGTTCCTAATAACCCGATCATCCCCTTCATCGAAGGCGACGGCATTGGTGTCGACATCAGCCCGGTCATGATCAAGGTTGTCGATGCTGCTGTTAAGAAGGCTTACGGTGGCGAGCGCAAGATTTCCTGGATGGAAGTGTACGCCGGGGAAAAAGCGACTCAGGTTTACGATCAGGACACCTGGCTGCCTCAGGAAACCCTGGACGCGGTCAAGGATTACGTGGTTTCCATCAAGGGCCCGCTGACCACTCCGGTCGGTGGCGGCATCCGTTCCCTGAACGTGGCCCTGCGCCAGCAACTCGACCTGTACGTCTGCCTGCGCCCGGTGCGCTGGTTCGAAGGCGTGCCTAGCCCGGTCAAGAAGCCAGGCGATGTCGACATGACCATCTTCCGCGAGAACTCCGAAGACATCTACGCGGGCATCGAGTGGAAGGCCGGCACGCCGGAAGCCACCAAGGTCATCAAGTTCCTGAAAGAAGAAATGGGCGTCACCAAGATCCGTTTCGACGAGAATTGCGGTATCGGCATCAAGCCGGTGTCCCTGCAGGGCACCAAGCGTCTGGCGCGCAAGGCCCTGCAATATGTGGTCGACAACGATCGTGATTCGCTGACCATCGTGCACAAAGGCAACATCATGAAGTTCACCGAAGGTGCCTTCAAGGAATGGGCCTACGAAGTGGCGGCTGAAGAGTTCGGCGCGACCCTGCTCGACGGCGGTCCGTGGATGCAGTTCAAGAACCCGAAAACCGGCAAGAACGTCATCGTCAAGGATGCCATCGCGGACGCCATGCTCCAGCAGATCCTGCTGCGCCCGGCCGAGTACGATGTGATCGCGACCCTGAACCTGAACGGCGACTACCTCTCCGACGCCCTGGCGGCGGAAGTGGGCGGTATCGGTATCGCGCCGGGCGCCAACCTGTCCGACACGGTGGCCATGTTCGAAGCCACCCACGGTACTGCACCGAAGTACGCCGGCAAGGACCAGGTCAACCCCGGTTCGCTGATCCTGTCCGCTGAAATGATGCTGCGCCACATGGGCTGGACCGAAGCGGCCGACCTGATCATCAAGGGCACCAACGGCGCGATTTCCGCCAAGACCGTGACCTATGACTTCGAGCGCCTGATGGAAGGCGCCAAGCTGGTGTCGTCTTCCGGCTTCGGCGATGCGCTGATCTCGCACATGTAAGAAAACGCAGGCACACAAAAACCGCCTGATTCAAGTATTTGAGTCAGGCGGTTTTTTTATGGCGGGATGACGGTGTGGGCTTACACGGTAACGGTCTGTTGCGGGGCGGATGCCGTCGCTTTCGAGGCGTCCACCGGGTTGCCGATGTTGATCGCGTGTAGGCCTTTGGGGCCCTGGATGATGTCGAATACGACAGCTTGCCCGGCTTTCAGGGTTTTATAACCTTCCATCTGGATGGCGGAGTAGTGGGCAAACAGATCTTCTGTCTTGCCGTCCTCAATGATGAAACCGTAACCCTTGGCATTGTTGAACCATTTGACCTTGCCGCTGACCTTGCCGCCTGACATACCCAACTCCCTCTGCAACAGACTCCATCACTGGAGTATCATTCCGTACATCCGCAGTCGAATCTGTAAATAAGATTGACTCCGCGGACCTTTTTTACCCACTGTGGGCTCTATTGGTTGTAACACCCTTTTGCCGATAGTCAAGCTGACCCGGTAGTCGGAGTTGAAATCGCTGATAGCCGCCCCCACCACTGTATTTGAACAACTGACGAACCTTTCTTTCCATGCATGCAATCAGCCAGATTCGACTAACATTCAATCAGGATCGCCCTGATTCACACGACGACGATTCCGCAGGCATTGCTGTTCAGGAGGCAAAGCCTGCACTACAGGCGCCGCCGATGTACAAGGTGGTTTTGTTCAATGATGACTACACACCGATGGATTTCGTCGTCGAAGTGCTCGAGGTGTTTTTTAACCTGAATCGCGAGCTGGCGACCAAGGTCATGCTGGCCGTCCATACAGAAGGGCGGGCAGTATGTGGAGTGTTTACCCGCGACATCGCTGAGACCAAGGCCATGCAGGTCAACCAGTACGCCAGGGAAAGCCAGCATCCGCTACTCTGTGAAATCGAGAAGGACGGTTAATCGCCGACCACTTGGGTATGAGGTGAAGCTATGTTAAACCGCGAGCTCGAAGTCACCCTCAATCTTGCCTTCAAGGAAGCTCGTTCGAAGCGTCATGAGTTCATGACCGTCGAACACCTCTTGCTGGCCCTATTGGACAATGAGGCTGCCGCCACCGTTCTGCGTGCGTGCGGCGCAAACCTCGACAAACTCAAGCATGACCTGCAGGAGTTCATCGACTCCACCACGCCATTGATCCCCGTGCATGACGAGGATCGCGAAACCCAGCCAACCCTGGGCTTCCAGCGTGTACTGCAACGTGCTGTGTTTCACGTACAGAGCTCGGGCAAACGCGAAGTGACTGGCGCCAACGTGCTGGTCGCGATCTTCAGTGAGCAAGAGAGTCAGGCGGTGTTCCTGCTGAAACAGCAGAGCGTTGCCCGTATAGATGTCGTCAACTACATCGCCCATGGCATTTCCAAAGTGCCGGGGCATGGCGATCACTCTGAAGGTGAGCAAGATATGCAGGACGACGAGGGCGGTGAGTCTTCTTCTTCAGGCAATCCCCTGGATGCTTATGCCAGCAATCTCAACGAACTGGCGCGTCAGGGTCGTATCGATCCGTTGGTAGGTCGTGAGCTGGAAGTCGAGCGCGTCGCGCAGATCCTGGCGCGTCGCCGCAAGAACAATCCGCTGCTGGTGGGCGAGGCGGGCGTGGGTAAAACCGCGATTGCCGAAGGCCTGGCCAAGCGCATTGTCGACAACCAGGTGCCGGACCTGCTGGCCAACAGCGTGGTTTACTCCCTCGACCTGGGTGCCTTGCTGGCCGGTACCAAATACCGTGGCGATTTCGAGAAGCGCTTCAAGGCGTTGCTCAATGAGCTGAAAAAGCGTCCGCAGGCGATCCTGTTCATCGACGAGATCCACACCATCATTGGTGCGGGTGCCGCGTCCGGTGGCGTCATGGATGCCTCGAACCTGCTCAAGCCGCTGCTGTCCTCGGGTGATATCCGTTGCATCGGTTCGACCACCTTCCAGGAATTCCGCGGCATCTTCGAGAAGGACCGTGCTTTGGCCCGGCGCTTCCAGAAGGTCGATGTGTCGGAACCTTCGGTGGAAGACACCATCGGCATTCTGCGCGGCCTGAAGGGGCGTTTCGAAAGCCACCACAACATCGAATACAGTGATGAAGCCCTGCGCGCGGCTGCCGAACTGGCCTCGCGTTACATCAATGACCGTCATATGCCGGACAAGGCCATCGACGTCATCGACGAAGCGGGTGCCTACCAGCGCCTGCAACCGGTCGAGAAGCGTGTGAAGCGCATCGAAGTGCCGCAAGTCGAGGACATCGTCGCGAAAATCGCGCGGATTCCGCCAAAACACGTCACCAGTTCCGACAAGGAGCTGCTGCGTAACCTCGAGCGTGACCTGAAGTTGACCGTGTTCGGTCAGGATGCCGCGATTGACTCGCTGGCAACCGCGATCAAGCTGTCCCGTGCCGGCCTCAAGTCCCCTGACAAGCCTGTCGGTTCGTTCCTGTTCGCAGGGCCTACCGGTGTCGGTAAAACCGAAGCGGCGCGTCAGTTGGCCAAGGCCCTGGGTGTCGAGCTGATTCGTTTCGACATGTCCGAGTACATGGAGCGCCACACCGTATCGCGTCTGATCGGTGCACCTCCAGGCTATGTCGGGTTCGATCAGGGCGGTTTGCTCACCGAAGCCATCACCAAGCAGCCTCACTGCGTGCTGTTGCTCGACGAGATCGAGAAGGCGCATCCGGAAGTCTTCAACCTGCTGCTGCAGGTGATGGACCACGGTACGTTGACCGATAACAACGGGCGCAAGGCGGATTTCCGTAACGTGATCGTCATCATGACGACCAACGCCGGTGCCGAGACCGCAGCCCGCGCTTCGATCGGTTTCACCTATCAGGATCACTCGTCCGATGCGATGGAAGTGATCAAGAAGAGCTTCACGCCGGAATTCCGCAACCGTCTGGACACCATCATCCAGTTTGGTCGCCTCAGTCATGAGGTCATCAAGAGCGTGGTGGACAAGTTCCTTACCGAGCTTCAGGCGCAGCTGGAAGACAAGCGTGTGTTGCTGGAAGTCACCGATGCAGCCCGCAACTGGCTGGCCGAAGGTGGCTACGACGCGGCGATGGGTGCTCGCCCAATGGCTCGCCTGATCCAGGACAAGATCAAGCGTCCGCTGGCGGAGGAGATTCTCTTTGGCGAACTGGCCGAACATGGCGGTGTAGTGCACATCGACATCAAGGACGGCGAGCTGACCTTCGAGTTCGAGACCACGGCCGAGATGGCCTGACGTTCAGAGGCAAAACAAAAAGGCGCCGAGAGGCGCCTTTTTGTTGTCTATCAAATCACCGCGATCCCCTGTAGGAGCGAGCCTGCTCGCGATGGCGGTGTGTCAGTAACGTTAATGTTGCCTGGCATGACGCTATCGCGAGCAGGCTCACTCCTACAGGAGGGGGGCATCAAAACGCAGACAAACAAAAACGCCCGGCATGAGCCGGGCGTCTTGTATTGACTTGATTAACGGGCGCGGTAAGTGATGCGCCCTTTGCTCAAGTCATAGGGAGTCAGCTCTACGCGCACTTTGTCGCCGGTAAGAATACGGATGTAGTTCTTGCGCATCTTGCCGGAGATGTGCGCGGTTACGACGTGCCCATTTTCCAACTCCACACGAAACATGGTGTTGGGCAGGGTGTCGACGACAGTGCCTTCCATTTCGAAGCTGTCTTCTTTCGACATGCAGTAAAGCCCTCGGTGTCCAATGAATGGCCCGGTGCAACTGCGCCAGGCAAAAGCGGCGTGCATTGTGCCCGAAAAGTGGGGTTTAAGCCAAGGGGTTTAGGGGCGGCTCTAGTTTAGAACCACCCAGCGCTGATTAATCAGCAACTCAATAGGGCGATATTGAGTCTTGTAGTTCATTTTTTTGCAGTTTTTGATCCAGTAGCCGAGGTAGACCGCGTCCAGCCCCAGCCGCCTGGCCTCGGCGATTTGCCACAGGATCGCATAGCGCCCAAGGCTGCGGCGCTCTTCGGCCGGCTCGTAGAAGGTGTAGACCGCCGAAAGACCGTTCGGCAGTAAATCGGTCACGGCGACGGCCAGTAGCTGGCCGTTCAGGCGAAATTCATAAAATCTTGAAAACGGCAGGTCCCGCACCAGGAATGTCGAAAACTGGTCGCGACTCGGCGGGTACATGTCGCCGTCGGCGTGACGCTGTTCGATATAGCGCTGGTAAAGATCGAAGTACTCTTCGTTGAAGCCGGGCCTGGCCGGACGCACCTGCAAATCCACGTTGCGCTTGAAGATGCGTTTCTGTTGTCGGTTGGGCGTGAACTGCCCCACGGGAATGCGCGCCGGAACGCAGGCATTGCAATTCTGGCAATGCGGCCGGTAGAGATGATCGCCACTGCGACGAAACCCCATCTCCGACAGGTCTGCATAGACATGCACATCCATGGGCTGGCTAGGGTCGAGGAACAGGGTTGTGGCCTGCTCATCGGGCAGATAACTGCAAGAGTGCGGCTGAGTGGCATAGAACTTCAAACGCGCCAACTCGGTCATGATCAACCCTCGGGATAATGCTTTTGAATAAGTGTAAGCCACGCGCGCAAATGTCGCTCAGCAAACCCAGCTAGCGCGATTGGGCAGGTCCAGATGATGGGCAAGATAGTCAGCAAATTCACGGCGGGGTATCGCCCGGGCTCCGAGACTGTGCAGGTGATCGGTGGGCATCTGGCAATCGATCAGTACAAAACCCGAGTCTTTCAGATGCCGGACCAGTGTGGCAAAGCCGAATTTCGAGGCGTTGTCAGCGAGGCTGAACATGGACTCGCCGAAAAACAGCTGGCCCATCGCCAGGCCGTAGAGCCCACCCACGAGCTCGTCCCCGTCCCACACTTCCACCGAGTGCGCGTGGCCACGCCTGTGCAACTCGATGTAGGCGTTCTGCATGGCTTCGGTGATCCAGGTGCCATCAGCGTAATCCCGGGGTGCGGCGCAGGCGCGGATGACCGCCGCAAAGTCCTGGTCAAAGGTCACCTGATAGCGTTGCTGGCGCAGTAGTTTGTTCAGGCTGCGCGAGACGTGCAACTCGTCGGGAAACAGAACCGTGCGCGGGTCCGGAGACCACCAGAGGATCGGCTGGCCTTCGGAAAACCATGGAAAACAGCCATGACGATAAGCCGAGATCAGCCGATCGGCGGACAGATCACCACCGGCAGCCAGAAGCCCGTTGGGGTCGCGCATGGCCTTTTCCAGCGGTGGGAAATTCAAGGAATTGCGTTGTAACCAAGTCAGCATGGCATCCGGGCTTGCAGAAGGGGAGGGCAGTGGCGGGTGTTGGCCCGCCATAAAGTTTGCCTTTAAACGGCAGGAATGTCGTCGAGGTATTTTTCAGCGTCCAGCGCCGCCATGCAACCGGCCCCGGCAGACGTAACGGCCTGGCGATAAACATGGTCGGCCACGTCGCCGGCGGCAAACACCCCTGCAATCGCCGTAGCGGTGGCATCGCCTTCGCTGCCACCCTTGACCAGCAGATACCCGTCGCGCATTTCCAGTTGGCCTGTGAACAGGTCGGTGTTGGGTTTATGGCCGATGGCGATAAACACCCCGGCCAGCGGCAGCTCCTTCGATTCGCCGGTGTGGCTGTCGCGCAGGCGGGCGCCGGTCACGCCGCTGGCATCGCCGAGCACTTCGTCCAGGTTCTGGTTCCAGTGCAGGCGGACATTGCCGTTGGCGGCTTTTTCGAAGAGTTTGTCCTGGAGGATCTTCTCCGAGCGCAGCTTGTCGCGCCGATGGATCAGGTGCACTTCCTTGGCGATATTCGACAGGTACAAGGCTTCCTCGACCGCTGTGTTACCGCCGCCGACCACCGCAACCACCTGGTTACGATAGAAAAATCCATCACAGGTTGCGCACGCCGACACCCCTTTGCCGGCAAACGCTTCCTCCGACGGCAGGCCCAGGTATTGCGCGCTGGCGCCGGTGGCAATGATCAGTGCGTCGCAGGTGTAGGTTCCGCCATCGCCAATCAGCTCGAACGGCCGTTGTTGCAACTTGGCAGTATGGATGTGGTCGTAAACGATCTCGGTGGCAAAGCGTTCGGCGTGTTTTTGCATGCGATCCATCAGCACTGGTCCGGTCAGGCCTTCAACGTCCCCTGGCCAGTTATCCACTTCGACGGTGGTGGTGAGCTGGCCACCTGCCTGTATGCCGGTAATGACAACGGGCTTGAGGTTGGCGCGGGCTGCATACACGGCCGCGCTGTAACCGGCGGGGCCGGAGCCCAGGATAATCAGGCGTGAATGCTTCGCTTCGCTCATAAAAACACCTCATAAGCCTTTGTCACAAAAGAGAATGCATGCTCAAATTGAACAGCATGTCATATGCTTTTGACTATGCTACACCCAAGGGTCTCAAGCATGGCGTCGTGCGTACAAACCCGTACAATGCCCTGCGTGTTACATATATTCAGTGCGCGCCATGTTTATAAAAACCGGGGCGCAGTGTTAAAAGTAGTCCCGGTAACGCGTGTTAACTTTTTTACCTGCCTGGATTGGGCGGTTTTTTCGCAGTTTTTATAGACATTCATCAGATGGACGCGCCATAGGCGCAGGAAAAGAAGCGTTTTGAAGAAATCCACCGCAGCACCTAAACCAGCCGTCGTACCGCTCTGGCGCCAGCACTTGCACTACCGACTCAAGGAAGGTGCGCTGATCGCCATCGGTGCCTTGTGCCTGTTCCTGATGATGGCCTTGTTGACTTACGGCAAGGACGATCCGGGCTGGAGTCATAACAGCAAGATCGACGACGTGCAGAACTTCGGCGGGCCAGCGGGCTCCTACAGCGCCGATATCCTGTTCATGGTGCTGGGTTACTTCGCCTACATCTTCCCGTTGCTGCTGGCCGTCAAGGCGTACCAGATCTTCCGCCAGCGTCACGAACCGTGGCAGTGGAGCGGCTGGCTGTTCTCCTGGCGCCTGATCGGCCTGGTGTTCCTGGTGCTGTCGGGCGCCGCTCTGGCCCATATCCATTTCCATGCCGCGACCGGTCTGCCGGCCGGTGCGGGCGGTGCGTTGGGGGAAAGCCTCGGCGAACTGGCCAGGAACGCCCTGAATATCCAGGGCAGTACGCTGTTGTTCATTGCCTTGTTCCTGTTCGGCCTGACCGTGTTTAGCGACCTGTCGTGGTTCAAGGTGATGGACATCACCGGCAAGATCACCCTCGACCTGTTCGAACTGTTCCAGGGCGCGGCCAATCGCTGGTGGGCGGCCCGTACCGAGCGCAAACAGCTGGTTGCCCAGTTGCGTGAAGTCGACGACCGTATGGATGAAGTGGTCGCGCCGACCGTCACCGACAAGCGCGAGCAGGCCAAGGTCAAGGAACGTCTGATCGAGCGCGAGCAAGCCCTGAGCAAGCACATGTCCGAGCGTGAGAAGCAGGTGCCGCCGGTGATTGCACCCGCGCCGCCAAAGCCCGCCGCGCCGAGCAAACGCGTCGAGAAAGAGAAGCAGGCGCCGCTGTTCGTCGACAGCGCCGTGGAAGGCACGTTGCCGCCTATTTCGATTCTCGACCCGGCGGAAAAGAAACAGCTCAATTATTCGCCTGAATCCCTGGCTGCGGTTGGCCACTTGCTGGAAATCAAGCTCAAGGAATTCGGCGTCGAAGTCACGGTGGATTCGATTCACCCGGGCCCGGTGATCACCCGTTACGAGATCCAGCCGGCGGCCGGGGTCAAGGTCAGCCGTATTTCCAACCTGGCCAAAGACCTTGCCCGCTCCCTGGCCGTGACCAGCGTGCGCGTGGTGGAAGTGATTCCGGGCAAGACCACGGTCGGTATCGAGATTCCCAACGAAGACCGGCAGATCGTGCGTTTCTCCGAGGTGTTGTCGACCCCCGAGTACGACAACTTCAAATCCCCGGTCACTCTGGCCCTGGGCCACGACATCGGCGGCAAGCCGGTCATCACTGACCTTGCGAAAATGCCGCACTTGCTGGTGGCCGGTACGACTGGTTCCGGTAAGTCGGTGGGTGTGAACGCGATGATCCTGTCGATCCTGTTCAAGTCTGGCCCGGAAGACGCCAAGCTGATCATGATCGACCCGAAAATGCTTGAGCTGTCGATCTACGAAGGCATTCCGCACCTGCTGTGCCCGGTGGTCACCGACATGAAGGACGCCGCCAACGCCCTGCGCTGGAGCGTTGCCGAGATGGAGCGACGCTACAAGCTGATGGCCAAGATGGGTGTGCGAAACCTGTCTGGCTTCAACGCCAAGGTCAAGGAAGCCCAGGACGCCGGCGAGCCGTTGAGCGATCCGCTGTACAAGCGCGAAAGCATCCACGACGAAGCGCCGCTGCTGCAAAAGCTGCCGACCATCGTAGTAGTGGTCGACGAATTCGCCGACATGATGATGATCGTCGGCAAGAAGGTTGAGGAACTGATCGCCCGTATCGCGCAAAAGGCTCGAGCGGCCGGTATTCACTTGATCCTGGCGACCCAGCGTCCGTCGGTGGATGTGATCACTGGTTTGATCAAGGCCAACATCCCGACCCGCATGGCGTTCCAGGTATCGAGCAAGATCGACTCGCGGACCATCATCGACCAGGGCGGTGCCGAACAACTGCTGGGTCACGGTGACATGCTCTACATGCCGCCGGGCACCAGCCTGCCGATTCGTGTTCACGGTGCTTTCGTGTCCGACGAAGAGGTTCACCGCGTGGTGGAAGCCTGGAAGCTGCGGGGCGCGCCGGAATACAACGACGACATCCTCAATGGCGTCGAAGAGGCGGGCAGTGGCTTCGAAGGCAGCAGCGGTGGTGGCGACGGTGACGATCCCGAGGCCGACGCGCTGTACGACGAAGCCGTGCAGTTCGTGCTGGAAAGCCGTCGCGCCTCCATTTCCGCGGTACAGCGCAAGCTGAAGATCGGCTACAACCGCGCCGCGCGCATGATCGAAGCCATGGAAATGGCCGGGGTCGTGACGTCCATGAACACCAACGGTTCGCGTGAAGTCCTGGCCCCGGGCCCGGTGCGCGACTGACCCGAGTATGAAAAGGGTGGTGCCTTCGGCGCCGCCCGCACTCCCACGAATGTTATGAGGACTCCCATGCGTCTGATCCGCATGCTGTTGCTGCCGGTACTGGCCTTGACCACGCTCCAGGCTAACGCCGATGACAAGGACGTGGCACGCCTGACCCAACTGCTGGAAAAATCCCAGACCCTGACTGCACGTTTCTCGCAACTGACCCTTGATGGCACCGGCACCCAGTTGCAGGAAACCGCTGGCGAGATGTCGCTGCAGCGTCCGGGCCTGTTCTACTGGCACACCGATGCGCCGGCCGAACAGACCATGATCTCCGATGGCAAGAAAGTCACCCTGTGGGACCCGGACCTGGAACAGGCCACCATCAAGAACCTCGACCAGCGCCTGACCCAGACCCCGGCCTTGCTGTTGTCCGGTGACGTGTCCAAGATCAGCCAGAGCTTCGATATCAGTGCCAAGGAAGCCGGCGGCGTGATCGACTTCACCCTGAAGCCGAAAACCAAGGACACCCTGTTCGACAGCCTGCGCCTGTCGTTCCGCAATGGCTTGGTCAACGATATGCAACTGATCGACAGCGTTGGCCAGCGCACCAATATCCTGTTCACCGGGGTGAAGGCCAACGAGCCGATCCCGGCGTCGAAGTTCAAGTTCGACATCCCCAAGGGTGCGGATGTGATTCAAGAGTAAAACGCCGGATCTGTGGGCGCGGGCTTTTGTGGCGAGGGGGCAAGCCCCCTCGCCACAGGATGCTCGCCAGGCTTGAAACTGTGTGATAACCCGAGGTTTTAAACGTACGTCATGGATCTGTTTCGCAGCGCCCCGATCTCTCAGCCCTTGGCCGCCCGCCTGCGTGCAGCCAATCTGGACGAGTACGTCGGCCAGGAACACGTGCTCGCTCGCGGCAAGCCCCTGCGCGAAGCGCTGGAGCAGGGTGCCCTGCATTCGATGATTTTCTGGGGGCCGCCGGGCGTGGGCAAAACCACCCTGGCGCGGTTGCTCGCGGAAGTATCGGATGCGCACTTCGAAACGGTCTCGGCGGTGCTGGCCGGGGTCAAGGAGATCCGCCAGTCGGTGGAAATCGCCAAGCAGCAGGCCGCGCAGTACGGTCGCCGCACCATCCTGTTCGTCGACGAAGTGCATCGCTTCAACAAATCCCAGCAGGATGCGTTCCTGCCCTATGTCGAAGACGGCACGCTGATTTTCATCGGTGCGACCACGGAAAACCCCTCGTTCGAGCTCAACAACGCCTTGCTCTCCCGGGCGCGGGTCTATGTGCTCAAAAGCCTCGACGAAGCGGCCCTGCGCAAACTGGTGCACCGCGCGCTGACTGAAGAGCGTGGCCTGGGCAAACGCAACCTGACCCTCAGCGACGAAGGCTTCCAGATGCTGCTGTCGGCCGCCGATGGCGATGGTCGGCGCCTGCTCAACCTGCTGGAAAACGCTTCGGACCTGGCGGAAGACAACAGCGAGATCGGCACCGAGCTCCTGCAAAGCCTGCTCGGCGATACCCGCCGGCGGTTCGACAAGGGCGGCGAAGCGTTCTACGACCAGATCTCCGCGCTGCATAAATCGGTGCGCGGCTCCAATCCCGACGGCGCGCTGTACTGGTTTGCGCGGATGATCGACGGCGGTTGCGACCCCTTGTACCTGGCCCGGCGCGTGGTGCGCATGGCCAGCGAAGACATCGGCAATGCCGATCCGCGCGCCCTGAGCCTGTGCCTGGCGGCCTGGGAGGTGCAGGAGCGCCTCGGCAGCCCCGAAGGCGAGCTGGCGGTGGCCCAGGCCATCACCTATCTGGCCTGCGCGCCGAAAAGCAACGCGGTGTACATGGGCTTCAAGACTGCATTGCGCGCCGCCGCCGAGCACGGTTCGCTGGAAGTGCCGCTGCACCTGCGCAACGCGCCGACCAAGCTTATGAAGCAGCTGGGTTATGGCGATGAGTATCGTTATGCCCACGATGAGCCGGACGCCTATGCCGCTGGCGAAGACTATTTCCCGGAAGCACTCGACCCGATCCCGTTCTATCAACCCGTGCCCCGAGGCCTGGAATTGAAGATCGGCGAAAAACTCAATCACCTGGCAAAACTCGACCGTTTAAGCCCAAGGCAGCGGAGAAAATAGTGCTTCCCTTGATCGTTGCGGTTTCCGTCGGCGGGATGGCCGGCACTCTGTTGCGCTTCGCCACCGGCAACTGGATCAACGCGAATTGGCCGCGGCACTTCTATACCGCGACGCTGGCCGTTAATATCGTGGGCTGTTTGCTGATCGGCGTTCTATACGGTCTGTTTTTGATACGCCCGGAGGTGCCCATCGAGGTGCGTGCCGGGTTGATGGTTGGCTTCCTCGGGGGGCTGACGACTTTTTCATCCTTTTCACTGGATACGGTGCGCCTGCTGGAAAGCGGGCAAGTGCCGCTGGCCCTGGGCTATGCGGCGCTCAGCGTATTCGGCGGGCTGCTTGCCACCTGGGCCGGCCTGTCCTTGACCAAACTTTGATAAACGAGAAACCGACATGCTCGATTCCAAACTGTTACGTAGCAACCTTCAGGACGTAGCGGACCGCCTGGCATCCCGTGGCTATACCCTGGATGTTGCGCGCATCGAAGCGCTGGAAGAACAGCGCAAGACCGTCCAGACCCGCACCGAAGCACTGCAGGCTGAACGTAATGCGCGCTCCAAATCCATCGGTCAGGCCAAGCAGCGCGGCGAAGACATCGCGCCGCTGATGGCGGACGTCGAGCGCATGGCGGGCGAATTGAGCGCCGGTAAAGTCGAACTGGACGCGATCCAGACCGATCTGGACTCGATCCTGCTGGGTATCCCCAACCTGCCGCACGAATCGGTACCGGTTGGCGAAGACGAAGACGGCAACGTCGAAGTGCGCCGCTGGGGCACCCCGACGGCCTTCGATTTCCCGGTTCAGGACCACGTGGCCCTGGGCGAGAAGTTCGGCTGGCTGGACTTCGAAACCGCCGCCAAACTGTCCGGTGCCCGTTTCGCCCTGCTGCGCGGCCCGATCGCCCGTCTGCACCGCGCCCTGGCGCAGTTCATGATCAACCTGCACGTTACCGAGCACGGCTACGAAGAGGCCTACACGCCTTATCTGGTCCAGGCCCCGGCGCTGCAAGGCACCGGCCAACTGCCGAAGTTCGAAGAAGACCTGTTCAAGATCGCCCGCGAAGGCGAAGCCGACCTGTACCTGATCCCGACCGCCGAAGTGTCGCTGACTAACATCGTCGCTGGTGAAATCGTCGACTCGAAACTGCTGCCGATCAAGTTCGTCGCCCATACCCCATGCTTCCGCAGTGAAGCTGGCGCGTCGGGCCGCGACACCCGCGGCATGATCCGCCAGCACCAGTTCGACAAGGTTGAAATGGTGCAGATCGTCGAGCCGTCGCAGTCGATGGAAGCGCTGGAAGGCCTGACCGCCAACGCCGAGAAAGTCCTGCAACTGCTGGAACTGCCTTACCGCACCCTGGCGCTGTGCACCGGCGACATGGGCTTCAGCGCGGTCAAGACCTACGACCTGGAAGTGTGGATCCCGAGCCAGGACAAGTACCGCGAAATCTCGTCGTGCTCCAACTGCGGCGACTTCCAGGCCCGTCGCATGCAAGCGCGTTTCCGCAACCCGGAAACCGGCAAGCCGGAACTGGTACACACCCTGAACGGCTCCGGCCTGGCGGTCGGTCGTACGCTGGTGGCGGTGCTTGAGAACTATCAGCAGGCCGACGGTTCGATCCGTGTACCTGAAGTCCTCAAGCCGTACATGGGTGGCCTTGAGGTTATCGGCTAAATGAACTATCTGCCGCTGTTTCACAACCTTCGCGGCAGTCGTGTGTTGGTCGTCGGCGGGGGGGAGATTGCCTTGCGCAAATCCCGCCTGCTGGCCGATGCCGGTGCGCTGCTGCGGGTGGTTGCACCTGAAATCGAAGCGCAACTGCGCGAACTGGTTGCCGGCAGCGGAGGCGAGTGCCTGCTACGTGGTTACGCCGAGACGGATCTGGACGGTTGCGGGCTGATCATTGCCGCCACCGACGACGAAGCGCTGAACGCACAAGTCTCCGCCGATGCCCATCGGCGTTGCGTACCAGTCAACGTGGTGGACGCGCCAGCCCTGTGCAGCGTGATCTTCCCGGCCATCGTCGACCGTTCTCCGTTGATCATTGCAGTGTCCAGCGGCGGCGATGCGCCGGTGCTGGCGCGTTTGATCCGCGCCAAGATCGAAACCTGGATTCCTTCCACCTACGGTCACCTGGCCGGGCTGGCGGCGCGATTCCGTCATCAGGTCAAAGGCCTGTTTCCGGATGTGCAGCAGCGTCGGGCGTTCTGGGAAGATGTTTTTCAGGGCCCGATTGCCGATCGGCAACTGGCCGGGCAGGGCGGTGAAGCCGAGCGGTTGCTCCAGGCGAAAATCGATGGCGAAGCGCCAGTGGCGACCGGTGAGGTCTATCTGGTGGGCGCAGGGCCGGGTGACCCGGACCTGCTGACATTCAAGGCATTGCGTCTGATGCAGCAAGCCGACGTGGTGCTGTACGACCGTTTGGTCGCACCGGCGATTCTCGAACTGTGCCGTCGCGACGCCGAGCGCATTTACGTTGGCAAGCGCCGTGCCGATCACGCAGTGCCGCAGGATCAGATCAACCAGCAATTGGTGGACCTGGCCAAGCAAGGCAAGCGTGTGGTGCGATTGAAGGGCGGTGATCCGTTCATCTTCGGTCGTGGTGGTGAGGAGATCGAAGAACTGGCGGCCCATGGCATCCCGTTCCAGGTCGTGCCGGGTATCACGGCGGCCAGCGGTTGCGCGGCCTATGCCGGGATTCCGCTGACTCACCGCGATTATGCGCAGTCGGTGCGTTTCATCACCGGCCACCTCAAGGACGGCTCCAGCGATTTGCCATGGGCCGACCTGGTGGCCCCGGCACAAACCCTGGTGTTCTACATGGGGCTGGTGGGCTTGCCGATCATCTGCGAGCAGTTGATCAAGCATGGTCGCGCCGCCGATACCCCGGCGGCGTTGATTCAGCAGGGCACCACGGTCAACCAGCGGGTGTTTACCGGCACCCTGGCGGACCTGCCACGGCTGGTGGCGGAGCATGAAGTGCATGCGCCGACATTGGTGATCGTCGGTGAAGTGGTGCAACTGCGCGAGAAGCTGGCGTGGTTTGAAGGGGCTCAATCAGACGTCTGAGTACCGCGTCGACCTCAATCGCGAGCAGGCTCGCTCCTACAGGGGATGTGTAAACGACACAAGTCCACTGTAGGAGTGAGCCTGCTCGCGATGGGGCCTTCAAAACCTGTACAAATCTCAAGCTCTGCGCCAAACCCCTTTCCCGCTCAACCGCTCCCGATCATGGGCCGCGGTAAAGTCCTGGGCCGGCCCTTTCGGCACTACACCCGTCGGGTTGATGGTGCGGTGGCTGGCGTAGTAATGGTTCTTGATGTGGGTGAAGTCCACTGTCTCGGCAACCCCCGGCCACTGATAAATCTCCCGCAGCCAGTTCGACAGGTTCGGATAATCGACAATCCGCCGCAGGTTGCACTTGAAGTGCCCGTAGTACACCGCATCGAAGCGAATCAGCGTGGTGAACAGGCGGATGTCCGCTTCGGTCAGGTACTCGCCAGCCAGATAGCGGTTGGCGCCCAACAGCAGCTCCAGGTGGTCCAGTTCGGCAAACACGTCATCGAAGGCTTCTTCATAAGCCTGTTGCGAGGTGGCAAACCCTGCGCGGTACACGCCATTGTTGACCGCCGGGTAAATCCGCTCGTTCAGCGCATCGATCTCACCGCGCAGCGGCGCCGGGTAGAAGTCCAGGTCATTGCCGGTCAGGTCGTCGAAGGCGCCATTGAACATGCGGATGATTTCCGATGATTCATTGTTGACGATGCGCTTTTGCTGTTTGTCCCACAGCACCGGTACGGTGACGCGGCCGGTGTAGTCGGCAGTGTCGGCGGTGTAGCGCTGGTGCATGAAGTCGAAGTGATCGAGCTTGTCGCCGGTCGAACCGAGGCTCTGGTCGAAGGTCCAGCCGTTTTCCAGCATCAACCAACTGACCACCGAAACGTCGATCAGGTTTTCGAGGCCTTTGAGTTTGCGCAGGATCAGCGTGCGATGAGCCCACGGACAGGCCAGGGACACGTACAGGTGATAGCGCCCGGGCTCGGCCGCAAAACCGCCGACGCCGGTCGGTCCCGGCTTGCCGTCAGCGGTCAACCAGTTGCGACGCTGCGCCTGTTCACGCTGGAACGCGCCGTCCTTGCTGCTTTCGTACCACTTGTCCTGCCAGCGGCCATCAACTAACAAACCCATGTTCAAGACTCCCGAAACCCATAATCGATGGAGTTGAGTCTATTCCGATGAGTTCGAACAAAAAGCGCAAAAATCTGGCGGAAATGATCGATTAAATCGATTTGTCCCGCGCAGCCCAGTATTTTTCAGCGGTTTCGAAGGCCTGTTCGCGGCTCTGTCCCAGGCCACGCAGGGCCAGGGCCATGGTCGAGATCAGGGCCATTTGCGGGTAGCTGTCGACCACATCGCCACGCCAGACCGCTTTCAAATGTTCAGGATCAAGCGAGGCAGGTTTGACGTGACGCTGCGCCGACAACTGCGGCCATTCCTCATCCCAACTAACGCCGCCGGTGGTGCCGTACAGGTGGCTGTCGGCGTCCGGGTTGATCTCGATTTCGCCGCCATCGCCCTTGATCACGATGGCGGTGTCACCCAGCAGGCCGCTGGCATCGCGATGCACCGCCTGATAACCCGGGTGGAAAATGCTCTGCAGACCGCAACGGGCGCCCAGCGGATTGAGAATCCGCGCCAGCGAGTGGATGGGCGAACGCAGGCCCAGGGTGTTGCGCAGGTCAATCATGCGTTGCAGCTGTGGCGCCCAGTCCATCAATGGCATGAAGGCCAGGCCGCCGTTATCCAGCGCCGAACCCACCTGTTGCCAGTTTCGGCACAGCGGGATGTTCAATTCACCCAGCAGTTGCTCGCTGTACAAGCGACCGGCCGTGTGGGCGCCGCCACCGTGCATGAAAATCCGCACGCCGTTTTGCGCCAGGCACTTGGCTGCCAGCAGATACCACGGTAGATGGCGTTTCTTGCCTGCATAGGTCGGCCAATCCAGATCCACCGCCAGCGCCGGAGGATTCAGACGCTCACGCAAGGCCTCGGTGAAGCCCGCCATCTCTTCCGCGCTTTCTTCCTTGTGCCGCAACAACATCAGGAATGCGCCGAGTTGGGTTTCTTCGACCTTTTCATCGAACACCATGCCCATGGCCTCGCGGGCCTCGACCCGGGTCAGGTCACGGGCGCCGCGCTTGCCTTTGCCGAGGATCCGCACGAACTGGGCGAACGGATGCTCGGCGGGCGTTTCGAGTGTCAGTGCTGGGTAATCGGTCATAAGCAATTCGTCGGTTTGGGCAGGCCCGCCAGTTTCGCGGCGAGTTTGGCGGGAGTGCCTTTGAACAGTCGGTTCAGGTGCAGGCTGTTGCCTTTTTCCGGGCCGAGTTTCAGGGCGGTGTACTTGATCAACGGGCGGGTGGCCGGTGACAGCTGGAACTCGGCGTAGAAACTGCGCAGCAGTTCGAGGACTTCCCAGTGTTCGGGCGTCAACTCGATGTCTTCGGCAGCCGCCAGGGCACTGGCCACATCGGCGGACCAGTCACTCAGTTCGACCAGGAAACCGTCCTTGTCCAGCTCGATGGCGCGGGCGCCGACCGTCAATGCATTCATAGCCAACTGTTGACCTTGTCGTAGTGAATCGACAGTTCGACGAAGGCCGGGTAATCGATGGCTTTGGCCCAGTCTGGAACCGCAAGCGCACGGGCCTGGGCGTCTTCGGCCAGGACGAACAGCTTCAGGCCAAGTGCGCTGAACGCTATGAACGGCGCAGTGCCTGGCTGCAGCGCATAGGCCGCATCACCGGACAACAGCAACCCGTCGCTGGCGCCGATCACGCGCAGGCAACTGGTCAGGCGTTCGTCGCCGAACGGGGAATGAGACAACACGTGCAAAGTCGACATCAGAGGGTGATCACCTGATCGTAGCGGTCAATGAGGGCGGTGATTTCGTGGGCGGCCAACACCTGGGCTTCTTCCAGCGACAGGCCGCTCGGGTCCAGGCCGCGCTGGGCGATGCTGTCGCCGCAGGCAAACAGTTCCTCGACACCGAACATCGGCAGGGCTTGCAGGTTGGCGCTCAGGTCTTTCTGTTGCAGGGTCTTGGCGTTCTGACCGGCGGAAAGCTGAAACACGCCGTCATCGAGAAACAACAGGCCGATCGGCAGATCGAAGGCGCCGCCGGCCAACACGATATCCAGCGCTTCCCGCGCGCCCGGGCCGGACCATGGTGACTGGCGGCTGATGATCAATATGGATTTGGCCATGTCATGCGCCTCCGAAACAGATCAAACGGTCGGCATCCTGCGCCGCGTCATGCAATTGGCCGAGGCCGGACAATTCCCACGGCGCACCGACGGCTACCGCCTCGCGCTGATAGCGCTTGGCTTCTTCTTCATTCAACACGCCACGACGCAGGGCGGCGGCGATGCACACCACGCCATCAAGCTGATGGTCACTGACGAATGCCCGCCATTGCTTGGGCAAGTCCAGTTCATCCTGGGGCGTGACCACACTGGCGGACGCGTTGTAGACACCGTCCTGATAGAAAAACAGCCGGACAATCTCGTGCCCGCCGGCCAGCGCGGCCTGGGCGAATAGCAAGGCGCGGCGCGAGGAGGGCGCATGGGCGGCGGAAAACACGGCGATAGCGAACTTCATGACGGACTCGATCAGCGAAACTGCGGCCATGATAAAGCTTTATCGGCGGGGCGGCTAAAGTGATGTTGTCTGTGCGGGCCTCTTCGCGGGCAAGCCCGCTCCCACAGGTTTTGTGGTCATAGCGTAATCTTTGGCATTGCACAGATCACTGTGGGAGCGGGCTTGGTCCGGGCGGCGATCCGACGATGACGGCCTCACAGCCAACACCAGACTCAGCGCGGCATATACCCCAACTGCCAGCGCCGCGGGATCCTCAACGACAACACCCCAAGCCCGGCCGCCAGCAGGCCGCTGGCAAACAACGCCTTGAGCCCCAGATGGTGTTCCAGCACGGCACCGAGTACCGCACCGGCGAACATGCCGGTCCAGGGGATCAGTTGCACACGCCAGCCGTTACGGCGCTCGCCGAGCATCCAGCGGCCCAGCCCGCGGCCGAAACGCGACAGGGCGCCGGTGACGTAAGTCAGGCCAACCGGCAGGCCGTTCACTTCTTCCACCGCAGCGTTGAGCATGCCCATTGCAATGATCGCCGCCAGCAGGGCCGGCAGTTGCTCGTCATAAGGCCAGGCTGCGGCGGCGCACAGCAGGGCGGTAATGCACAGCAACAAGGGCAGGGCCCGGCGTCTGCCTAGGCGGCTGACGATAATGCCCAGCGCGTTGCCGACGATGAAGGTGGCGACGAGTATCACCAGGCGCAGGGTCAACCCAAGGTCGCCAGCACTGATGGCGACCGCCATCCGGGTGGTATTGCCGCTCATGAACGAGACGAAGTCGCCGCTGGCCATGAAACCGATGGCGTCGGTCATGCCGGCGAGTACTGAGAGCATGGCCACCAGACTCAGGCCTATGCGCCCGCGCCATTTCTGCGTGTGCAAGTGACCGGGGCTGGCGTGGGTCCTGGCGGTGTTGGGCAGCATCGGCGAAAGTATCCCTGAACAGTGCTTAGGGTTTTATCCCATTCAGCTCGCAATATTCCAGCCAGTCCATGCCGGCCATTTCCGCCACTTCCCGGTGCACTTCCAGGCGCTGCGCTTCGTAGTCCTGGGGTGTGGTGGTGGTTAACCGCAACGTCAGTTCCCAGGCGAACAAGTGCTGGCGTTCTGCTTCAGCTTCAAACGCTTCGTGCAGCCGTTCCTCGCGATACTGAGCCGCCGTTTCACCCTTGGCCTGAGCCAACAGCGGGTTGAGATGGTCGAGTTCTTCGCGCAACTCGGGGCGCGCATCGAGAAACCTCTTGAGTGCTTGCTCATGCTGCAGTTCGGTTGCCGCCATGGTCGCTCCTTGAGAACGGATTACGAAGATTGCTTCTTGCTGGCCTTGGCCGCTGCCGCCAGGCATTCGAGGGCAAACTGTTCGGTGTAGGTCATCTGGATCGGCGTGGTTTCGCCTTTGACGGTCCTTTCACCGTCGAGGATGTAGCGAATCCGCTTGTCGGTGACGCCGATTCGCTTGGCAATCCAGGAAGGCGTCTGACCGATCTGGCTGATCAGCTTGTCGGCATATTCAGTGCTCGGTTTGTAGAACTCGGCATTAGGTGTCATCAGGTTTCCAGTCAGGGGTGCGATGCAGCGTTATTGGCGCGACAGGGTGCGCGAATCGTTGCGCGCTGTCGCGGTATAAATGCAGTAAAGCAGAACGATACGGGCTGCCGGGGTGATAAAGTCCGCTTTTTCCTGATGAGTGAATGCAATGCGAATTCTGATGGTGGCGCTGGCCGTGACGTTGCTGGCGGGATGCGCCGGCTCGGCGATGAACGACGCCCGCACCAAGGCCCCGTACAAGACCCTGAACTCGGAAAAGCCGGCAAAAGACGTCGCCCAGTGCGTGCAGTTTTCCTGGCAGGACGAGGCCGTGTTCGGTGTCGATGCCGCTGCCTATCTGCAACCGGGGGAGAAGGGCGGCACGACCGTTTACACCCGTTCGGCGGAGTTCTTCGTCGACGTGACCACCGATGCCTCGGGCACGGTGCTGAGCTACTACGCGCAGAAGGACGATTTCGTGGCCAAGCGCCGGTTGGCGGCGTTGGCGACTTGCCTGTGATTTGAAGGTTTATTGCATACCCCTGTAGGAGCGAGCCTGCTCGCGATAGCGGTAAGTCAGTCGACATCAATGTTGAATGACAGTCCGCCATCGCGAGCAGGCTCGCTCCTACAGTGGTTTTTGTACTGATCAGTAATTCAGGCGCTTCTGGAAGAAGAAGTGCTTGTGTCCCGGCGGGTAATCGGCAATGTGCCCGATCTCGCTGTATCCGCATTTCTTGTAGAACCCAGGCGCCTGGAATTCAAAGGTGTCGAGCCACAGCCCGACGCAGCGCCGTTCCCGCGCCAGGTCTTCGGCCATCTGCATCAGTTTCGAACCAAGGCCCTGCCCCCGAGCCTGTTCCGGCACCACCAGCAAGTCGATGTACAGCCACTGGTAAAACAATCGGCCATGCAGGCCGCCGAGGATCTCGTCGTTGTCGTCGCGCACCAGCAAGGCGATGTGCTCAGGCACGTTACCTTCGGCCTTCGAGCCGTTGTAGGCGCGCAAGGGTTTGAGGATGGCCTGGCGTTGTTCTTCCGTGGGGTTTGGCGACAGTTCGATACGCAGGTTCATGGCTATATCCATATGGCATTGAAGCCGCAGCCTATCCCGGTTGCAGCGATTGTTCCATCCCCCGAAAAGTTGAACCGTCGCCAACGCGCAGCTTGCTTGAGGGGGGGGCAAGCGCTGTGCGTTTTCACTTAACATGTGGACCCTCAGACAAATAACAGGACGCGTTGTCATGTCGAACACCGCCGAGCGGGTCAACATCCTTGAGTCTCAGGTGTTGTCCCACGACTGGTACCTGCTCAAGAAAATCACCTTCGATTACCAACGTAACAATGGCGAGTGGCAACGCCAGGTCCGGGAGGTCTACGACCGTGGCAATGGCGCGGCGATTCTGCTGTACAACCGCGAAAAGCAAACCGTGGTACTGACCCGGCAATTTCGCCTGCCGGTGTTCGTCAACGGTCACGACGGGCTGTTGATCGAAGTGGCGGCGGGGCTGCTGGAAGGCGCGGCGCCTGAAGACCGCATCCGCGATGAAGCGGAGGAAGAGACGGGTTACCGCGTGCACCATGTGCAGAAGGTGTTCGAGGCGTACATGAGCCCCGGTTCGGTGACGGAAAAACTGCACTTCTTCATTGCCGAATACGACGCGAAGTCGAAAGTCAGCGACGGTGGTGGGCTGGAGGCGGAAACCGAGGAACTGGAAGTGCTGGAGTGGGCGTTCGAGGACGCGCTCGAAGCGTTTTACCGCGGCGAAATCTGCGACGCCAAGACCATCATGCTGTTGCAGTATGCGGCGATGAAAAACCTCTTCGCCACAAAAGCTGTGTTCCGTTAAAACAGGTTATCCATACGGCTCGCCCCTGACCACTCACCACCTTCAAGTGTGAGCAACAATTCCTTCGCCTCAAGCCCCCCGGCAAACCCGGTGAGCTTGCCCGACGCGCCAATCACCCGATGACACGGCGCCACGATCGAAATCGGGTTCTTGCCATTCGCCGCACCCACCGCCCTGACCGCCGCCGGGTTGCCGATCTGTTCGGCGATCTGGCTGTAGCTGCGGGTCTCGCCGAACGGGATGGTCAGCAGCGCCGCCCAGACCTTCCTCTGGAATTGCGTGCCGGCAAAATCCAGTTCCAGTTCGAAGCGATCGCGGGTGCCGGAAAAATACTCGCGCAACTGCGCAGCCGTGCGCACCAGAATCGGGTTGTCCGGCGCTTCGCTCATCGGCCCCAGGCGCACCCGGCCGGGTTTGTCGTTTTCCCAGAGGATGGCCGCCAGTCGTGAACCGTTCGCGACCAGCTTCAACTGGCCCACGGGTGAAGCCACGGTGGTGCAGGTATAGGTCATGCCAGGGCTCGCACAAAATTGCTGAACGGGCGTTAAGGATACTGCCTCGACGGGGAGGCGCAATACGTAATCCCGACCATACTTGGCTATGGCTTTTGAAGCGTTTTCCTACGAAATAACAAGAGGAGACTGACTCATGAAGTACGAACCTTTTGCCAAATCGACTACGGCATGAACATCCAGGAAACGGTGGATGCACCGCGTTTCCACCAGCAGTGGCTGCCGGAGGAAACCAACCTGGAAGCCTTCACCACCAGCCCGGACACGGTGAAAATCCTCGAAAGCTGGGGCCACACGTTCGCCGGTCCCCAGGATGCCAACCATCTGGCAGCGATCCTGGTCGGCGCGCCATCCCTGGGTGGCAAACCGGTAGGCAGGAACCGTTACTACGGGGCGAACGACCCACGGCGTAACACCGGGTTGTCGTTGGGTTATTGAGGGTTGTGTCCGGAGGGGGACGGGCTTATGTTCGTCCCCTGATCCCTCGACAATTCAAGGAAGGAAATCATGACCACTGCGTTGTTAATCATCGACGTCCAACAGGCTTTGTGTTCCGGTGAGTACGAGTGCTTCGAGATTGGACGGGTCATCAACACCATCAATGACCTGTCTGCCCGGGCGCGCAAGGCGGGAGTGCCCGTGGTGCTGATCCAGCATGAAGAAGCGGGCAGCCCGCTGGCGCATGACGCTGCCGGCTGGCAACTGGCGGAAGCGCTGGAAACCTCGCCCAAGGACCACCGCGTGCGCAAGACCACCGGGGATTCGTTCTACCAGACCAATCTGCAAAAACTGTTGCCGAAGGAGGACTTCGAGCGGCTGGTCATCTGCGGCCTGCAGACCGACTATTGCGTCAACGCCACCGTGCGCCAGGCCCTGAAACTGGGCTACGACGTGGTGCTGGCAGGCGACGCGCATTCCACCGTCGACAACGGCAACCTGACCGCCGAAGACATCATCGCCGAGCACAACAAGGACCTGGCGCACCTGACCGGTTCCGTGGCGCGGATCGATGTGATACCGGCCAAGGACATCCACTTCTAATACCACCACATCCCCCCTGTAGGAGTGAGCCTGCTCGCGATGACGTCGTTACAGCCAACATTGATGTTGACTGACCCACCGCTATCGCGAGCAGGCTCACTCCCACAGTAATCCGGTTGCTGGCAGATTTTGCGTACACCCCCAACCTTGGGGGACCGAGCCTGCTCCCACAGAACCTACACCGCTCCGAAAATCTCGATCAGCTCATTGAGGAACGCACTCACCAGATCCCGCTGCCGCGCCGAATGCCGCACCGCCGCGTGAAAGCTGACCTCATAGCGCAACAGCTCCGGGTTCAGCGGGTGTAACTGCCCCAGCTGTTCATGGCGGGTCGCGTAGTGCTGTGGCAGAAACCCCAGGTGCTGGCCGGACAGGATCAGCAGGGCTGCGCCGTCCATGCTGTCGGTGAGCACGGTCAGGCGTTCGATGGACGTGGGGGCCGGCATTTCCGGCAGGGGATGGCTCGGCCAGACCCAGTCGAACCCGCTGACATCTTCCCGGGTCAGCGCGCCGACCTTGCCGAACAGCGGGTGCGAGGGCGCGCAGTAGGCAATCTGGGTTTCCGGGAACAACGGGAAATAATCGATGCTGGGCAAGCGATGCCAGAAGTAACCGATGGCCAGGTCGATATGGCCGTTGATGATTTTTTCTTCCAGCAGCGACGACGACAGTTCGGTGAAGTGGAAGTACAACCCCTCATGCCGCGCCCGCAATCGGGCAATGGCCTGGCCGATTTTCTTGTTCGCCACCGGATCGATTTGCCCCAGCAGGCCGATGTTGATGCTGCCCGAGACTTTGCGGTTGATGTGCTGCACCTCGACCCGAAAACCTTCGGCTGCAGCCAGCAAACGTCGGGCCGCATCGATGAACTGAGTGCCTTTGGGCGTTACCGAAAACCCGCCGCGTCCGCGTTCGCACAAGCGGAAACCGACCCGCGCTTCCAGCGTCGCCAACTGCGCGCTGATAGTGGGTTGCGTGGTGTTGAGGGCGGTTTGCGCCGCCGAGATGCCGCCCGCTTCGACGACGGTCAGAAATACCCGGATCAGGCGCAGATCCAGCTCCGTTACAGTTCCCAGCATGGGGGCTCCCGATTCTCGCTTACATAGATACTGATCTATGTGAACAGTGTGCCTGCGATATTTTATTGCCCGAACTCACGCCCTACATTGCCGTGAAACCAGCGTCATCGTCAGCTTTTTCTGGAGTTTTACCTGAACTGGACGTCGTAGCGAGCGCTGTACCCACAAAAACAACAAACAACAGCATAGGAACAATCGTATGTCAGGTTCCCCAGTGTCTGCGCACGCCGCCGAGGCGAGCGGCGGGTTGGCCATCGAAGGTCACTCCATCGACTACATCCCGGAAAACGAACGCCACGCCAAACTCAGCAGTCAGGGGCCATTCTGGTTCCTCGGCAATTTCCACTTCTTCACCATTTCCATCGGTTTTGTCGGCCCGAGCCTCGGCTTGTCGGCGCTGTGGACCATGCTGGCCGGTGCCCTGGGCATTATGTTCGGCACCATTTTCATGGCGTTCCACGGCTCCCAGGGCCCGGAAATGGGCCTGCCGCAGATGATCCAGTCCCGCGCCCAGTTCGGCTATCGCGGGGTGATCCTGGCGTTGATGGCGACGATGTTTGTATTCGTCGGTTTCAACGTGGTGAACATCTCGTTGATCATGAATGGCCTGGAGCATGTGTTCGGCATTAACCCGACCATCGTCGCCGTGGCCGTGGTGCTGATCGGTGCGCTGTTGTCGATCTACGGCCACGACCTGATGCACAAGGCCTTCAAGTGGGCCTTGCTGGCGACCTTGCCGCTGTACGCACTGGTGACCATCGCCCTGATGTTTGGTGCGGGTCAGGAAGGCGTCACGCCGGCGACCGACCTGGGCTTCAACTGGGTGGCCTTCGCCACGCTGTTCGCCATCGGCGCGAGCTACAACATCTCCTATGCACCCTACGTGTCTGACTATTCCCGTTACCTGCCGAAAAACACCAGCCGGGCGAAACTGATCGCGGCGGTGTTCATCGGCGCCTCGTTGTCCGGCAGTTGGATGATCGGCCTCGGTGCCTGGCTGGCGCAGGAGCTGAAAGCGGCGGATGCGCTGGTGGCGTTGAATCAGGTCGGCTCCTCGATGGTGCCGGGGCTGGGCAATCTGCTGGTGATCGTCTCGGTGGCGGGCTTCCTACCGATCATCGCCCTCAACACGTACAGCGCCATGCTGACGCTGCTGACCGGCGTCGACTCGATCAGGAAAATCACCCCGACACCCCGTGCCCGAGTACTGTCGATCAGTGTGATCAGCGTCATTCTGTTGACCTGCGTGCTGTCGATCAAAGGTGACGGCATCGCGCTGCTGAACACCTTCCTGGTGTTGTTGCTGTACTTCCTCGTGCCGTGGACCGCCGTCAACCTGGTGGACTACTTCTTCGTGCGCAAGGGCCGCTACGCGATCCCGCATTTCTTCACGCCAAACGGCATCTACGGCGCCTGGCAATTTCGCGGCATCGTCTCGTACCTGATCGGCTTCGCCGCCATGGTGCCGTTCTTCTACATCTACGATGCCGCCGCCGGCAAAGAGGTCTTCGTCGGCCCGCTGGCGCGAGTGCTGGAAGGCGTGGACATCGCCTGGCTGGTGGGCCTGGTGGTGTCGGGGCTGACCTACTACCTGCTCAGCCGCTCGATTGATCTGGCCGCCGAACGCCGGGTGATCGATGCGCTCAGCGAGAGCGACATCGTCGCCATGACCCATTCATCTGCGGAGGCAGGGCGTTGAGCAGCGTAAAGAATACCGTGGTCGCCTGTTGCCAACTGGCACCGAAAATCGGCGACCTGGCCTACAACCGCACGCTCACCGAGCGCGCGATTCGCCAGGCAGCCTTACAGGGCGCGCAAGTGGTGGTGCTGCCCGAGCTGGTGCAGAGTGGCTATCTGTTTGCCGACCGCTTTGAGGCGCTGTCGCTGGCGGAAACCGTTGACGGTCCGACCTTGCAACTGTGGCAGGCCCTGGCCCGTGAGCTGAATCTGGTGATCGTCGGCGGATTCTGCGAGCGCCTGCCCGGTGATGAACTGGCCAACAGCGCGGCGATGATCGACGCCAATGGCCTGCGCGCGGTGTACCGCAAGGCGCATCTGTGGGATGCCGAGAAGGACATCTTCACAGCCGGCGATGCGCCACCGCCGGTGGTCGAAACGCTGCATGGGCGGCTCGGCATGCTGATCTGCTACGACCTGGAATTCCCCGAGTGGGTGCGTCTTCCGGCGCTGGCGGGGGCCGATCTGCTGTGTGCACCGGTCAACTGGCCCGACGGCCCGCGGCCGCAAACCGAGCGCCCGGCTGAAGTGCTGCGGGTGCAGGCCAATGCCTCGGTTAATCGCATGTTCATTGCCGCCTGTGATCGCTATGGCCATGAGCGTGGGGTCGGCTGGGTCCAGGGTTCGGTCATAGTCGATGCCGATGGTTACCCGTTGGCCGGGCCGGCGGAGCAGGGCGGCGAGCAGATGTTGCTGGCCACCCTGAACCTCGCCGAGGCGCGCAACAAGCGCATCAGTGCGCGCAACGACCTGCATCAGGACCGCAGGCCGCAGTTGTACGGGCTGCACAGCACTTTGTAACCGTTGATGTCATTGCGTGCTGGACGCCCGTCACGGGCCTATGGCATCGTCGAAACCAAAGGCCATGCAGTGAACGGGATTGTAATGATGGGGGAGGGAAATAGAGTCGACGGTGACGCAGCGAAGGTCACGCTCAAGGCGTTCAATCATTGCGTATTGCACCTTGGCCGGCTGGCGCGGGAGAGCGGGGCGTCGCGATTCATCGCCGATGGCCTGCAGGCATTCGGTCAACTGGTGCCCTTCGCGTCTGCCTGGTGGGGCGAGATGTCGACACCAGGCCCTGATGTTCCCCCCCAGAGCTGGATGCACGGCAGCATCAATCTCCCCGAATCCTTTGCCGCCGAATGGCATCCGGTGGCGGCCAACGATCAGTTCTCCCACGCCACGCTCAATCGTCCCGGTGAGGTGGTGCGCGACAACGGTTTCAACGACCCGTGCGAGGCGGTCAACGATTTTGCCCGGCGCTACGATCTCTACCACTTGATGAGCATCACCTATGAGCTGCCCGAAAGCGGCTTGATGTTTTTCGTCTGCCTCTACCGTGGTCTGGATGAACAGGCGTTCGAGGAGAACGAAGCCGAGCTGTTTTCGGCATTCTGCGATCACCTGTTCCAGCTGTGGCGGTTCCAGGTGCAGGACATGATCCGCTTCGATAGCGAAAACGGCGCGAGTGATTTTGGCGTCGCGCGCTTGGACGGCAGCCTGCTGTATGTGGGCGCCAGGTTGTGCGCCGCCATTCAACGGGAATTACCTGGCTGGAGCGGTTCAATGCTGCCGGGCGAGGTGATCGCGCAACTGTCGAAGGCACCCTGCGTGATCCGCCTGGGCCGTTGCGCCCTGACCCTGAGCCCCAACGCCGGACACGTCATCCTGTCCCTCGAAGCACCGTCGGGCGGGGACGGCCTGGCGCCACGGGAGCGCACGGCAGCGATGCTGTTCGCCGCCGGCCACTCCTACAAGGAAATCGCCAAGATGCTCGCCCTGAGCCCCGCGACCGTGCGTACCTACCTGCGCAATTGCTACTTGCAGCTGGGTGTGAAAAGCAAGGTGGAGCTGGGTTCGGCCCTGCGTTCGCCGGGTGCGTTGGCGGAGTCCGTGCGCCGGGATTAATCCCAGCCGTTTCAATTATTTGCCTCACCCCTCCTCATTTGCAGAGGTCCATTCGAACGCTGCGCCCTATAGGGTAGGCCCTGTCTATCAGGGGCTGGCGCAGTCGCTTCGGGCCGCTTCAAAACAATAAGAACAGGGGTGAGGCATTTGAGACTTTCCAGGCTTTTTGTCGCCGTCGCGGCGACGACGGCATTTTCCGGCATGGCATTGGCGGCGACACCCGCTGACACGGTCATGCGCAATGGCTACGTCTATACCGTCGATGGCAAGAATTCCGTGCAGCAGGCCATTGCCATTTCGGGCGGCAAGATCGTCTATGTCGGCAGCGATGCCGGGGTCGACGGCTACATCGGCAAGCAAACACAACTGATCGACCTGGCCGGGCGCATGCTGATGCCGGGCTTCGTCGATGCGCACATGCACCCGGGGGATGGCGGTCGCGCCATGACCTTGTGCGACCTGAAATACCAGACCATGACCCGCGCGCAGTTTCAGGCGAGCATCCAGGCCTGCCTCGATGCCGACAAGGACAAGGGTCCGGACGTGTGGCTGGAAGTCGGTAGCTGGGACCGCATGGGCATGACCGGGCTCGACGGCGACGCCGACAAATCGACCCTGGACGCACTCAAGACCAAGCGTCCGATCCAGGTGCGCTCCACCGACTTCCACACCGTGCTGACCAACTCTCGCGGCCTGGAACTGGCCGGCATCAACAAGAAAACCGCCGACCCTGAAGATGGCAAATACCGACGCGACAGCGCCGGCAACCCGAACGGCATCTGTGAAGACGGCGCCGCCGAATCGTTGGCCGCCGTGGTGCCGCCTGCCACCGACGCGGAAAAACTCAATCAGGTCCGTGCAGCCCTCGACGCCATGCGCCAGCAAGGCATCACCAGTTTCTTCGATGCGCTGTCCGGTCCGGAAAACGGCAAAGCCTTCACCAGCCTGCAAAAGTCCGGCGAACTGACCGCCCGGGCCTTGCTGGCGATCAAGCTGGACCCGGCCGCCGCTGCCGCCGACCCGGTGAAAACCATCGCCGAGGCCAAGGCCCTGGCCAGTACCTACGACCAGGGCGAAGTGCATGCCGCGCCGGGCGTGAACATGCGCCACGTCAAGCTGTTCATGGACGGCATCATCAATGCCCCGGCGGACACCGGCGCCATGTTGACCCCGTACCTGCACAACAGCGGCACCGACAAAGCGCCGAAGTGGACGCCGGGCAAGAACCTGGGCGAACTGTACTTCCCGTCGCAAGTGCTCAATCCGTTGTTGCTGCAAGCGGTCAAGGCCGGTCTCGATCCGCACCTGCACGCCACCGGCGAGCGCGCGGTGCGCGATGCACTGGACAGCGTCGCCTACGTGCGCAAGGAACTGCCCGGTCAAGACTTCCGCCCGGCCATCGCTCACGCCGAGTCTGTCGACCCTGCCGACTATTCGCGCTTCAAGGCACTGGACGTCACGGCCACCATGTCGTTCCAGTGGGCGCAGCAGGCACCGTCCACGGTCGACGGCACCAGTGATCACCTTGGCGCCGCGCGATTTGCGCGCATGGAACCCTCGGGCAGCATCGCCCATGCCGGCGGTCGAGTGGCGTTTGGCAGCGATTGGCCGGTCGATCCGCTGGATGAATTCCTCGCGCTGAAAGTCGGTGTCACCCGATCCGGCGACCCCACCAATCCGCACAGCTATGGGCCGAAGTATGCCGGGCGACTCAATGCCGATCCGGCGCTGTCGCGAGCCGAAGTGCTGCGCAGCATCACCCTCAGTTCCGCCGAACAGCTGAAGCTGGACGCGGTGCTGGGCTCGGTCGAAGTCGGCAAGTTCGCTGACCTGATCGTGCTCGACAAGAACTTCATGCAGGTGCCCGAGGAGGAACTGGGCCGCAATGACGTGCTGCTGACGCTGGTCGGCGGCAAGGTCGTGTGGGCCAAGGCGCCGTTCCTCGGGCTTGCGCCACACGTGGTTTCCCAAGCGGTTACTTCCCGATCCGCCCCATAAAAACTAGAGAGCGTTCCGATGCGATTGATTCCAAACCTGTTGGCCGCCGCGCTGGCCTTGTCGTCGGTGCAGGCCATGGCCGCCGCCGACCTGGTGTTGTTCAACGGCAAGGTCTTTACCGCCGAACCCGGCCAGGCACTGGTGCAGGCTGTTGCGGTGCAAGACGGCAAGATTCTGAAAGTGGGCAGCGATGCCGAAATCAACGCTCTGGCCGATGCCAAGACCCAGCGCATCGACCTGGCGGGCAAAGTGTTGATGCCGGGCATGATCGACACCCACAGCCACCCGGTCACGGGCGCTTTCGACAGCATGAAGGCCAACCTGCTGGACGAGGTCAAACCCTTGCCGGAACTGGAGCAATGGTTGATCGAAGAAGACAAGGCCGGACGTGCCCGCTCCGGCGACGTGATCAGCGTGGCCGGGGTCAGTTCGGCCTACTGGGAGAAAAGCCGTGAACTGGGCAAGGTGTTCAATCAGGGACGCTGGGCGGATCAACCGATTGTCTTCAGCGGCATCGACGGCCACACCGGTTGGGCCAACAACGCGATGCTCAAACGCTTGAACATCGATGCGGCACTGGTCAAAAGCCTGCCGGAAAAAGAGCGCGGCTACATCGGCCATGAAGCGGACTTCACGCCGAACGGCTACTTCGCCGAATCCCGCTGGGACGTGGTGCGCAACGGTATTCCGGCGCCCACCCCGGAGGCCATGCTCAAGGCCGCTCGCGAGGCGGTGAAGATCAACAATCAGTTCGGCGTCACCGCCTGGATGGACGCGGCGGCGAACGGCGGCAGTGAAGATTCGCTGTTCGATTTCCATGCCACCGCGGAAAGTGTCGGCGTGCTGCCGCTGTACAAGGAGCTGGCGCAGAACGGCGAGCTCAGTGCCCACGTCGCGGCGTTGATGGTCACCAATCCGAAGAGCAAACCCGCCGACCTGGAAGTGATCGCCACGGTGATGAAGCAGTTCGAGGGCGTGCCTAACCTGACGTTCCCCGGCATCAAGGTGTTTGTCGACGGCATTCTCGAATTCCCGGGGCAAACCGCAGCGGTCATCGTGCCGTTCAAGAACAGCCATAAAAATGGTCAGTTGCTGACCGACCCGGCGCACTTCGGCGAACTGGTGGTGGCGGCGGAAAAACGCGGCTGGATCGTGCACATGCACGCCGTCGGCGACCGCGCGGTGCGTGAAGCGCTCAATGGCGTGGCGTATGCGCGCAAGCTCAGCCCGACGCCGGTGCCCCACAGCATCGCGCACCTGCAACTGGTCAACCCCAAGGAGTTTCCACGCTTCAAAGAACTGGGCGTGATCGCTTCGATGCAACTGCTGTGGGCCACCGGCGAGTCCTACACCGTCGAACTGGTCAAGCCTTACATCAGCGCCTTTGCCTACGGTTACCAGTATCCCGCGCGGTCCCTGCATAACGCCGGCGCGACGATTGCCGGTGGCAGCGACTGGCCGGTGTCGAGCGCCAACCCGTTCAACGCCATTGCCCAGGCCAGCACGCGCAAAGGTCCGTTGGGCGTACTCAATGCCAAGGAAAGCATCGACCGCCAGACCATGTTCTACGCCTACACCATCAACGCGGCGAAAACCCTGCGCCTGGAGCAGCAGATCGGTTCGCTGGCACCGGGCAAGCAGGCCGACCTGATCATCCTCGACCGTGATGTGTTCAAGGTCAGCGATGACGACCTGTTCGAAACCAAAGTCCTGAACACCTTCTTCGCCGGCAAGCAGGTCTACGCCCCCGCGTCCTGACCTGCGAACACCCAGCACCCGCAAAAAACTGCCAGCCCCTCGTAGCGCGAGGGGCCTGGCATCGCCATGCCTGAAATTCCCCGTACGCCATAACAACAAGAGAACTGTATGAACGCACTTTCAGCATTGACCCTCGCAGCACTCGCACTGGCCCCCCTGACCAGCCAGGCCCTGGCCCTCAACGATGATTTCAGCCTGGATATGACCCTGGGCGTCGTCAGCGACTACCGTTCCCGGGGCATCTCGCAAACCTTGGGCGATCCGGCGGTACAGGGCGGCGCAACGCTGCTGCACAGCAGCGGCCTGTACATCGGCGCCTGGACCTCCAACGTGGATTTCGGCGGCGGCTTCGACACCCGGCAGGAGCGTGAGTACTACGCCGGTTACTACTGGCAGGCGACGGACGCGATCAGCCTGGATCTGGGCTACATCAAGTACGACTACCCGAAAAATTCCGAATTCAACCTGAGCGAAATCTACGCCGTCCTCGACCTGTACGGCGTGAAGCTGGGTGCCAATTACTCCAAGGACACGCCGAACGTTTTCGGCGAAGACCAGGACACGCTCTACACTTACGTCGGCTACAAGTTCACGCTGCCGGCCGAAGTCGGCCTGGAGTTGCGCGTGGGACGCAACGACGTGAAAGACCCGGCTTTCTGGTCCTCCAACGGCGACAACCGCGAGGCCTACTACGAGTGGGAGGCCAAGTTGACCCGTGATTTTGTTGGCGTGACCTGGGGCCTGAGCTATGTCGACACCGACCTGACGAAGAGTGAATGCAGTGGCTGGTATGGCTATGACGACCTGTGCTCGGCCACGGTCGTTGCAAGTGCCACCAAGACCTTCTAAGTTCAACCCCGACGATAAAAACAGCTCCTCAAAGGAAACACCGTCATGAGTGCGCAACGCAGTCCCTTGGTCGAGACCCGCTCGATCGATTTCATTCCCGAGGCTGAGCGACACGGCAGTCTCTACAGCCAGTTCACCCTGTGGCTCGGCGCCAACCTGCAAATCACCGCCATCGTCACCGGCGCCCTGGCCGTGGTGCTGGGCGGCGATGTGTTCTGGTCGCTGATCGGCTTGCTGATCGGGCAAGTGCTCGGCGGTGCCGTGGTGGCGCTGCACGCGGCGCAAGGGCCGAAGCTCGGCTTGCCGCAGATGATCTCCAGTCGCGTGCAGTTCGGGGTGTATGGCGCGGCGATCCCGATTGTTTTGGTGTGCCTGATGTATCTGGGTTTCAGCGCCACCGGCGCGGTGCTGTCGGGGCAGGCGATCGCGCAGTTGATCAGTGTCAGCGACAGCACCGGCATCCTGATTTTCGCGGCGTGCATCGCGTTCCTGACGATCTTCGGGTATCGGGTGATTCACCTGGTCGGGCGGGTGGCCAGCGTGCTGGGCATCATCGCCTTCGCCTACCTGTTCACCCGATTGATGACCCTCAACGACATCGGCCTGCTGCTCGACAATCGTCATTTTGCCTGGAGCACCTTCCTGCTGGCGGTTTCGCTCTCGGCATCCTGGCAGATCGCCTTCGGCCCCTACGTGGCGGACTACTCACGCTACCTGCCGAGCAAGACTTCATCGTGGAAAACCTTCACCGCCGTGGGCCTCGGCACAGTGCTGGGGGCTCAGACTTCGATGGTGCTGGGGGTGTTCGCCGCCGCACTGGCCGGGGCCAATTTCCGTGGGCACGAAGTGGCGACGATTGTCGGCCTGGGCAGTAGCGGTGTGATCGCGTCCTTGCTGTACCTGAGCATTGTGTTCGGCAAGGTCACGGTGTCCACCCTCAACGCCTACGGCAGTTTCATGTGCATCGCCACCATCATCAGTGGCTTTCGTCGTCGCCTGGAAATCACCGCCCGCCAGCGCATGCTGTTTGTGCTGCTGATCGTCGCGGCGTCCACCGCGCTGGCATTGCTGGGGCAGTACTCGTTCCTCAACTCGTTCAAGTACTTCATCCTGTTTTTGCTGACGTTCTTCACCCCGTGGAGCGCGATCAACCTGGTGGATTACTACTTCATCAACAAGGAGCGTTACGACATTCCTGCGTTGTCCGACCCGAACGGGCGCTATGGTCGCTGGAACGTGCTGGGGATCAGCGTGTATGTGATCGGCGTGTTGATCCAGCTGCCTTTTGTCGACACCCATTTCTACTCTGGGCCGATGGTTGCGCAACTGGGCGGCGTGGACATTTCGTGGATCGTCGGGTTGTTGGTGCCGGGGGTGATCTATTACGCGCTGGTCAAGCCGTCGATGAGTGCGGTGGTGGTTGAGCGGGGTTAATACCCGTCAGAGCACCGAGTTCTTGTGGCGAGGGGGCTTTTGTGGCGAGGGAGCTTGCTCCCGCTGGACTGCGCAGCAGGCCCATCTTTTAGGGCCGCTTCGCGCCCCAACGGGAGCAAGCTCCCTCGCCCCAGGTTCAGCGTTTACCAGTTAGCGCTTCGGCAGTTTCCAACGCTCACGCAACCGTTCGTACTGCGCTTCAGGCAATTGCACCAGCACCGGGGATTTACTTGGGTCCAGCCAATCGAACAACCGCGCGATATCCCCCGGTTCCATGGCCGTACAGCCACGGGTTGCTGCACTAGGGCCACGCCAGATGTGGAAGAAAATGCATGAACCGGCAGCAGGAGAGGCCGGAATGTTGTGCTGGATGACGATGCCTTGGCGGTACAGCTCATCCGAGCGGCGCATCCGTTCGGAGCTGTTCCAGTCCTTTTCGACGACCGCTCCGTCGACCAGTTCGTTGTAGCGAGTCGATTGGCTGTCATCCACGCATTCGATGGTCGGCGTCAACGGTAGATAAGGCAGGCGGGTTTCGGCCGCAGGCGCGTAGCCAAACGCCGTGCCCAGCTTGAACATTCCTGCCGGTGCCTTGCCATCGCCTTCCTGTTTGACCGGTCCTTCAGGTTGCCCGATATCGAGCAGCCCCTTGCCCCAACCCATGCCGTTCTTGCCGAGCACCACAGCAAAGGGCGCTTCGAATTTTTGGAAGGCCTGCCCGTGACGCTCATAACGCTGTGCAGTACCCTGAATGTCATCCCAGCTTTTACTGGTGACCACGATCAGTTGGTCGCTGCCGTCGAGTCCCTGGGCCATTGCGGCCAGCGGAAACAACGCCACCAACAGGGCCTTGAGCAGAATGTTCATGGTGCAAGCGGCGTGATGGGGAAGTCCATGACGTCCGGCTTCGGCAGATTCCCGCTGTACGTGAAGTGCCACCACTCAGCCGAATAACCCACAAAGCCTTCCTTGGCCATGGCACTGGTCAGGCGCTGGCGATTGGCTTTGGCCGTGGCGTTGATCAGCGTCGAGTCGGTGTGCGCCCGCTCATCGAAGCAGTCAAAGCCGGTACCCATGTCGAGGGCGCCGTCGTGCCAGCGCTTGCCATAAGGTGCCGTGCAATCCACTGGCGTGGCAGAAGGCGTCCAGGTGTCGGCAGGCAGGGCGTCGGGACCGGTCATCGTCAGGTCGACTGTGTTGCCCCGGGAATGATTGGACACCCGGGCCACATAACCCAGGCGCCAGAAGTCCTGCTTGTCGACCCGTGGATAGAACTCGGTCTTCAGCGGGTCGCCAGGTTCGGTGGCGAAGCGGCCCATGTCCGCCACCGCACGCTTGGGTCGATAGCAGTCGAATACTTTCAAGCCGTAGCCTTCGGCTTTCAGTGAGCGTTGCACTCGGGCTAACGCCTTCGCAGCGTCCTCCGACAGTAGACATTCCGCCGCCTGGTAGCCGTCGAGCGGGTGCCCGGTGAAGTTGTGCGCGCTGGCGTAGCGGATGTCCTGCTCGATGCCCGGGTCGACGCTGCGCACATACACCATGTGCCCGGGTTTCGACTCGTCGGCCATGCACGGCGTGGCAAGGCTCAGGCACAGCAACAACAGACAGGGTGAACGCGACATCGGAAACGGCTCCATGCATGACCAGTCATTCCATCATGGCTTGAAACCGTCCGTACCTCCATGAAGTTGTTGATCGGCGTGATAGGACGAACGCACCAGCGGCCCGGACGCCACGTTCTTGAAGCCCATGCGCGTGCCTTCCTCGGCGAACCAGGCAAAGGTGTCCGGGTGCACGAAGCGCTGCACCGGCAAGTGACTGCGCGAGGGTTGCAGGTATTGGCCGAGGGTCAGCATGTCGATGTCGTGCTCGCGCATGCGCTGCATGACCTCGATGACTTCCTCGTCGGTTTCGCCAAGGCCCAGCATCAAGCCGGATTTGGTCGGCACATGGGGCACCGCTTGCTTGAATTTCTGCAGCAGGTCCAGCGACCACTCGAAGTCCGACCCCGGCCGCGCTGCCTTGTACAGGCGCGGCACGGTTTCCAGGTTGTGGTTGAACACATCCGGGGGCTCATTGGCGGTGATCGCCAGGGCCACGTCCATGCGTCCGCGATAATCCGGCACCAGGGTTTCCAGTTGAATGCCGGGGGACAGCTTGCGGATTTCCCGCAGGCAATCGACAAAGTGTTGGGCGCCACCGTCGCGCAAATCGTCGCGGTCCACCGAGGTGATCACCACGTACTTCAAGCGCAGCTCGGCGATGGCCACGGCCAGGTTCATCGGTTCATTGACATCTAGCGGCTTGGGCCGGCCATGGCCGACATCGCAGAACGGACAGCGACGGGTGCAGATGTCGCCCATGATCATGAAAGTCGCCGTACCGCCGGAAAAACACTCACCGAGGTTCGGGCACGAAGCTTCTTCGCAGACGCTGTGCAGTTTGTGCTTGCGCAGCAGCTGCTTGATCCGGTCGACCTCGGGAGAGATCGGCATGCGCACACGAATCCAGTCCGGTTTGCGCGGGAACTCATCCGTGGGAATGATCTTCACCGGAATCCGCGCGACCTTTTCCGCTCCGCGCAGTTTGGTGCCGATTTCTACTTTGGCCGGGCTCTTGCCGGTCGATTCGACAATGGCATTCATGATGCTTTCCTTGTGCAGCAGGGAGCAGAACCTGTAGGAGTGAGCCTGCTCGCGATAGCGGTGGATCAGTCGCTATTCATATTGACTGATACGACGCTATCGCGAGCAGGCTCGCTCCTACAGGGGTTTTGTGTTGTGTGCTCAGTCGCGGTAGACCGGGAAGTCGGCGCACAGGGCGGCCGCCTGCCGGGCGACATTGGCCTCGATATCGGCATCGCCCAAGTGATCGAGGATGTCGCAGATCCAGCCGGCCAGGGCAATGCTTTGCGCTTCCTTGAAGCCACGGCTGGTGATCGCCGGCGTACCGATGCGCAGCCCTGAGGTCACGAACGGCGATTGCGGATCGTTGGGCACTGCGTTCTTGTTCACGGTGATGCCGGCGCGACCGAGGGCGGCGTCGGCGTCCTTGCCGGTCAGGCCCTGGCGGATCAGGCTGACCAGGAACAGGTGGTTGTCGGTGCCGCCGGACACTACGTCATAACCGCGCTCTATAAACACCTGCGCCATGGCCTGGGCGTTGCGGATCACTTGTGCCTGATAAGTCTTGAAGCCTGGTTCCAGCGCTTCCTTGAAGCACACGGCCTTGGCGGCGATCACGTGCATCAGCGGGCCGCCCTGACCGCCGGGGAAAACCGCGGCGTTGAGCTTCTTCTCCAGTTCCGCATTGGCCTTGGCCAGAATCAAACCGCCGCGCGGGCCGCGCAGGGTCTTGTGGGTGGTGGTGGTGACCACGTCGGCGTAGGGCAGGGGATTGGGGTACAGACCGGTCGCCACCAGCCCGGCGACGTGGGCCATGTCGACGAAGAAATACGCGCCGACCTTGTCCGCGATCTGACGGAAACGCGGGAAGTCCAGGGTCTTCGAATAGGCCGAGAACCCGGCGATGATCATCTTCGGCTTGTGCTCGACCGCCAGGCGCTCGACTTCGTCGTAATCGATCAGACCGGTCTTGGTGTCGATGCCATACTGCACCGCGTTGTAGAGCTTGCCGGAAAAACTCACCTTGGCGCCGTGGGTCAGGTGACCGCCGTGGGCCAGGCTCATGCCCAGCACGGTGTCGCCGGCTTGCAGCAGGGCCAGATAAACCGCGGCGTTGGCCTGGCTGCCGGAGTGCGGCTGGACGTTGGCGTAATCGGCGCCGAACAGCTGTTTGGCGCGATCGATGGCCAGTTGCTCGACCACATCGACGTGCTCGCAGCCGCCGTAGTAACGCTTGCCCGGATAGCCTTCGGCGTACTTGTTGGTCAGGCCGCTGCCTTGTGCCTCCATCACCCGCTGACTGGTGTAGTTTTCCGAGGCAATCAGTTCGATATGGTGTTCCTGCCGCGCATCCTCGGCGTTCATCGCCGACAGCAGTTCGTCGTCGTAGCCTTTGATCTGGTCGTGCTTGCTGAACATGGTGTGGTCCTTTTTCGGATTCGGGAAGTGCCCAGGGGGCTTCAAGCGTCGGCGTGTTCTGCGGTCAGGCGTTCATAGGCGTCTTGATCCAGTAGATCGCTCAACGCCTCTACATCGACCGGTTTGAAGCGAAAGAACCAGCCTTCACCCAATGGGTCTTCGTTGACCAGTTCCGGGGTGCTCTCCAGCGTCGTGTTGATCTCGACCACTTCACCGTCCAGCGGCATGCCGATACTGCTGGCGGCCTTCACCGATTCCAGCACCGACACTTCAGCGCCTGCATCGAAGGCGCCCAGTTCAGGCACCTGAACGAACACCACATCCCCCAACGCCTGCTGGGCAAATGCGGTGATGCCGACGGTGACCAGGCCATTGCTCTCAAGGCGCAACCATTCGTGATCGACGGTAAAACGCAATTGGCTCATATCAACTCCTTATTGTTTTAAGGCTCGTGGCGGGACGACGAGCGGGGTTGCAGGAGTGATAGCAAGGGCGGTGCCAATGTTTTTTATTTGTTTTAAATCAATGGCTTGAAGTGATTTTATTAAGTGCGAGAGATTCCATTCGTATTGAAATCAATACAGACAAGCAGGGCAGTGGGCGCAGACGCCGTAATTGCGGGTGGGAAAGGTTTTGTCTTGATTTCGCTACGCTGTATCGATTTGCAGACGAAAAGTGCAGGTGCAACACAGTCCACTGTAGGAGTGAGCCTGCTCGCGATGAGGGCGTGTCAGTCGAAACGTATGTTGACTGTCAGGCCGCTATCGCGAGCAGGGGAATGTGTTCCGACAGATCACTCAGGGCTTGGCGGGAATCCCATACTTGCGCAAGCGAATCGCGATGGCGCTATGGGACGTCTGCAACCGCGCCGCCAGCAACCGGCTGGACGGATAGCTGCGATAAAGCTGTTCCAGCAGGTTCTTCTCAAAGTCGCCAACCGCCTCTTCCAGGCTGCCGACTTCGCCGTCGTTCTGCCGCTCTACCGCCGTGCGGGCGATGTCAAGGTCGTCGATGTCCACCAGCGGGTTTTCGCAGATCGCCGCCGCGCGAAAGATCACGTTTTGCAGTTGCCGCACGTTGCCCGGCCAGCGGTTGCCGAGCAGGGCGCTGAAGGTGCTCGGTGCCAAACGACACGGCGGTCGCTGGATCTGCGCGCAGGCCTGTTGCATGAAGTGATTGGCCATCAGCAGGATGTCATGACCACGCTCGCGCAGCGGCGGCACTTGCAGGTTGAGCACGTTGAGGCGGTAGAACAGGTCTTCGCGAAAACGCCCTTCGGCGACCATTTTTTCCAGGTCGCGGTGGGTCGCGCTGAGCACCCGCACATTGACCCGGACCTCTTTGTCGCCACCGACCCGGCGGAAGCAGCCATCGCTCAAAAACCGCAGCAACTTGGCTTGCAGGTAGGGCGACATTTCCCCCACCTCATCGAGAAACACCGTGCCCTGATCGGCCAGTTCCAGCAGGCCGAGCTTACCGCCCCGTTGCGCGCCGGTGAAGGCACCGGGGGCGTAGCCGAACAGTTCGCTTTCGGCGAGGCTCTCCGGCAGTGCTGCGCAGTTCAGGGCCAGAAACGGCGCATCGTGCCGTGGGCTGATGGCATGGCAGGCGCGGGCCACCAGTTCCTTGCCGGTGCCGGTTTCACCCTGGATCAGCAACGGCGCATCGAGGGCCGCCACCCGTTGGGCGCGGGCCTTGAGCGCACGGATCGGCGGCGATTCGCCGAGCAGCGCATCGAAACCTTCGGCATGGTCATGGTGCAGCGCCGAGAGGCGTTCGCCAATGCGGTTCGGTTGATACAGGGTGAGCAGGGCGCCGGCGTCGGTGATCGGCATCGCGTCGAGCAGCAAGGTCTGGCCGCCGAGGCTGACCTCGTGCATTGGCAGGCGGAAATGCTGAGCGATCAAGGTGCGCTGCAAATCGGCATCGTCGAACAGCGCGGTCAGGGATTCACCGGCCGGTTCGCGGCCGCAGAGGGCGATCAGCGCCGGGTTGGCCAGCAGCACATGACCGCGGTCATCCACCGCCAGCACCGGGTCGGAACTGGCTGCCAGCAACGCGTCCAGTTGCAGGCGCCGGCGTTGCCCCGGAAGGATGTCGACCATGGTCACCGCTTGCACGCCGTGCACGCCGAAAAGCGCCTCGCGCAACTCCTCCAGCACCTCGGCGCCGAGGGTCGGCGCATCGATGTAGACGTTCGGCGGCACCATCTCCACGGCGTCCAGGTTGAAACTGCGTCCACCGAGCAGGGCCAGCACTTCCTGGGTGATGCCGACGCGGTCGATGAAGGTGACGTGGATGCGCATGACGGGCCTGCAAGGTTGGCGAACTCAAATCAGTATGCCCGGCAAAATTTGAATTTGGCGAGTGTCACATCACGGCTTGCCGGTTTTACGGGCGCTGGCGGCCAAGTCCTCGAGGAACGCCTGGAGGATCGGTGGCGGTGCCGCGCCGCGTCGGGTGATCACGTCGAATGGCGATTTCAAACGCAGACTCCCTGGGGCCAACTGGTGCATCTCGCCGCTCTTGACCCACTGGGCGGCGAAGTGCTCAGGCAGAAAACCCAGGTAGGCGCCGGAAATGATCAGGATCGCGGTGGCTTCGATGTTGTCCACGGTGGCGGCCGCCTTGCTCACGCCCAGGTGTTCGAGGTCGTATTGCTGCATGTAGCCGCGCACGACGATGCGCCCGGCAGCGACTTCTTCGAGCAGTTCCTCACCTTCGGCGTGGCTGCCGAACAAGGGGTGACGCCGGCCGCAATACAAACCCAGGGCTTCCTGGTACAGCGGTGATTGCAGCAACCCCGGCACATGGATCGGAAAGTGCCCGATGGCCAGGTGCAGGCGACCGTCGAGCACCCGTTCTTCGAGTTCCGCCGGGGTGCCGACGTACACGTTCAGATGCACGTCATGGCCCCGTGAAACGAAGCGCTGGGTGGTGCGCGGAATCGGTGAGTCGGGGTCGGTGATCGTGGTGTCGATGATCCCCAGGTTGAGCTTGCCGCTGATGTGCTGCTTGAGCACGTCGGCGTCCATGCAGAAGTTTTCCACCGCCGACAGCAGGCGCTGGGTGGCTTCATGAATGGCCACCCCTTGTTCGGTCAGGCGAAAGCCGCTGCGCCCGCGCTGGCAGAGTTTGACCCCGAGACGGGTTTCCAGGTGGGTCATCTGTTCGCTGATGGTCGACTGCCCGGCATTGAGCGCCGCCTGCGCAGCGGAAAAGCCGCCGCAGCGGACAATCGTGGCAAACACCCTGAGCAGTTTCAGGTCGACATCGTGCAGCTGGATCATCTTGGACCTCCGGCCTGTGGATGCATCGGCAATACCGATATGAGTATCTGATGTTTAGCATTTTTTCCACGAAAACCTGCGCCCATAGTCTTTCCAACGGCGGTCGCCTTGCAGTCCGCCAAGCCGATAACAAGAAGTGGAGAGGCTAGAAATGTCGAACAACGGTTATGAATCCGGTCGCCTGAACCTGCCATTCGTAGGTCATTGCACCTTTGGCAAATCCCCGGTGTGCACCGATTGGGATGCACTGGATGCCGACGTCGCGGTGCTCGGCGTGCCCAACGATATGGGCACCCAGTGGCGCTCCGGCGCACGCTTCGGACCACGCGGGATTCGCGAAGCATCGACGCTGTTTTCCTTCGGCCACGCTGGCGCCTACGATCACGAAGATGACGTGATGTACCTCACCGCATCGGACGTGCGCATGGTCGACGTCGGTGATGCCGACATCGTCCACACCGACATGGTCACCAGCAACAAGAACACCGAATACGCCGTGCGCAAGATCCTCGACGCCGGCGTGATGCCGGTGGTGCTCGGCGGCGACCACTCAGTGCACGCGCCAGTGATCAAGGCCTTCGAAGGCCGCGGCCCGATCCACATCATTCACTTCGATGCGCACCTGGATTTCGTCGACGAACGCCACGGTGTTCGCTACGGCCACGGCAACCCGCTGCGCCGCGCCTCGGAAATGAACCACATTGTCGGCATGACCCAGATGGGCATCCGCAACGTGTCGTCGTCCAACCGCGACGACTATGAAGCGGCCCATGAAGCCGGCTCGAAAATCCTCTCAGTGCGTGACGTGCGTCGCCTTGGCGTCGAGGGTGTGCTGGCGCTGATCCCGCAGGACATCAACTACTACATCACCATCGACATCGACGGTTTCGACCCGTCCATCGCCCCCGGCACCGGCACCCCGAGCCACGGCGGCTTCCTCTACTACGAAGTGCTGGAAATCATCCAGGCCCTGGCCAAGCGCAGCAAAGGCAACATCGTCGGCATGGACCTGGTGGAAGTGGCACCGGTCTACGACCCGACCGGCATGACCTCGATCCTGGCCGCGCAACTGTTGCTCAACAGCATCGGTTTCATCTTCCACGAGCGTGGCAAGGTGCGGGCAGCCGCCGAGAGCGAAGCCGCATCAGCCTGATCATCGAAACCAGTGACCCGGCAGGCTCTGACTGCCGGGCAGAGAGAACAAAAATGGACACGATCGTCAAAAGTTACCTGCAAAAATTCGGCGTCAGCGAAGCCACCCAGACCTTCCTCAGCAAGGTCCAGAAAATGTTCATCGGCGGCGCCTGGGTCGAAGCCAGCGACGGCCAGACTTCCGATGTGATCGAACCTTCGACCGAAGGCCTGATCACCCGCATTCCCATGGGCACCACCGATGACCTGGACCGCGCCGTGCAAGCCGCCCGCGCGCAGTTCGACGGCGGCGCCTGGCGCCAGGCCAAACCGGCCGAACGCGAGCGCATGATGCAGCGCCTGGCCGACCTGATCGAGCAGAACGCTGCTGAACTGGCGGAAATCGAATCCATCGACATGGGCAAATCGGTTGCCTTCGCCAAGGACGTGGACATCCAGGGCACCGTGGATACCCTGCGTTACTTCGCCGGCTGGGCTACCAAACTGCACGGGCGTACCGTCGAACCTTCGCTGCCGGGCAATTACCTGGCCTATACCCGCAAGGAAGCGGTGGGCGTAGTTGGCGCCATCGTGCCGTGGAACTTCCCGCTGCAAACCATGGCCTGGAAGCTCGGCGCGGCGCTGGCGACCGGTTGCACCGTGGTGGTCAAGCCTGCCGAACTGACTTCGTTGTCGGCCCTGCGTTTTGCTGAACTGGTGCAGGAAGCAGGTATTCCCGACGGCGTGATCAACATCGTCACCGGGCGCGGCAGCGTGGTCGGTGCGGCCATGGCCACCCACCCGGGCATCGACAAACTGACCTTCACCGGTTCGACCCCGGTCGGCCAGACTGTCGGCCGCGCAGCGCTGAATGACATGAAGCGCCTGACCCTGGAACTCGGTGGCAAATCACCGGTCATCGTCTGCGCCGACGCCGACATCCCGGCCGCCGCCCAAGCGGTCGCCAACGGCGTGTTTTTCAACTCCGGGCAGGTATGCGACGCCGGTACACGGGCCTATATTCATAGGAGTGTCTACGACGAGTTCCTGCGCGAACTGATTGCCTACACACGCACCCTGAAAATCGCCCCGGGCCTGGATCCTGATTGCTTCATCGGCCCGCTGGTTTCGGCCCTGCAAAAGCAGCGCGTGACCGAGTACATCGAAACCGGCAAGGCCGAAGGCGCCGAACTGGTCTACGGCGGCCAACCGGTCGATGGCCCAGGCTTCTTCGTCGAGCCGACCATCTTCGCCAATTGCCGCAACGACATGCGCATTGTCCAGGAAGAGATCTTCGGCCCGGTGCTGGTCACCGCACCGTTCGACGACGAGGAAGAAGCGCTGGCCCTGGCCAACGATTCGCCCTTCGGCCTGGCGGCGGCACTGTATTCCAACGACCTGGGCAAGGTGCACAGCCTGATTCCACGCTTGAAAGCAGGCTCGGTCTACGTCAACGCCCACGGCACCCTCGATCCGTCGATGCCGTTCGGTGGCTACAAGCAGTCCGGATTCGGCAAGGACCTGGGCGCCGAGCAGCTCGACTACCTGCTCGAAACCAAGGCGGTGTGGATCACGCTGCCGGGCTGACGCGCCCCCACAATCAAAAGGCATCTGCAACAACGCCAGGTAGGCACGGGCAACACTGAACCTGTGGCGAGGGAGCTTGCTCCCGCTGGACTGCGCAGCAGTCCCATTTTCAGGGCCACAGGGGAGTCGTTCACCCGAAAGAACGCGGTTATCTCGTCATGATCTTCCAACAATAAGAGTCCATCATGAACACTAACGCCAAGTCCGCCCCGAGCGTGTCCAGCCTCGACGAAAAATCCGTCGTCGAGGGGCATTCGATTGACTTCATCCCCGAGAACGAGCGCACTGACAAGCTGGCCAGTCAGGGCCCGTTCTGGTTCCTCGGCAATTTCACCTTCTTCACCATGACCATCGGCTTCGTTGGCCCAAGCGTCGGCCTGACCGCGCTCTGGACCACGCTGGCCGGCACGCTGGGCATCATGTTCGGCACACTGTTCATGGCGTTTCACGGCTCCCAGGGCCCGCACCTTGGCCTGCCGCAGATGATCCAGTCCCGTGCGCAGTTCGGTTATCGCGGGGTAATCCTGGTGTTGCTGGCGACGCTGTTCGTGTTCGCCGGCTTCAACATCGTCAACCTGGTACTGATGATGCAGGGGCTGCACACGCTGTTCGGGTTCAACCCCGCAGTGATCGCAGTGGCGGTGACCATACCGGCGGCGGTGCTGGCGATTCTCGGCCATGACTGGATGCACCGCAGCTTCAAATGGGCGCTGTACCTGTCGTTGCCGCTGTATGGCCTGGTGACCTTGGCGGTGGTGATGGGCTGGGTGCCGGATGCGGTGCTGCCGGCACTCGCGGAAGGCGAAGTGGCCCGTGAGCCGCTGGGTTTCAACTGGACCGGTTTCATCGCGCAGTTTGCGGCGGCGGCCAGTTACAACATCGCCTACGCCCCTTACGTGTCGGACTACTCGCGCTACCTGCCGAAAAATACCTCCAGCGGCAAGCTGATCGCCGTGGTGTTCCTCGGGGCTTCGTTGTCCGGTGCGTGGATGATTTCCGTGGGTGGCTGGCTGGCCGATCACCTGCACTCCACTGACGTGCTGGTGGCCCTCGGGCAAGTCGGCAACACCGTGTCGCCGCTGGTGGGCACGGCGGTGGTGGTGGTCACCATCCTGGCGTTCCTGCCGGTGATCGCGATGAACATCTACAGCGCCAAGCTGACCACGCTGACCTGCGTCGACTCGATCAAGCACATCGAACCAACACGCAGGGCACGCATTCTGGCCATCGGCTTCGTGATCCTGCTGCAACTGGGCGTGGCCCTGAGCATCCAGAGTTCCGGCAAAGGCCTGTCGGTGCTGGGGATCTACCTGGTGGTGATGCTGTACTTCCTGGTGCCCTGGACCTCGGTCAACCTCACCGACTACTTCTTCGTGCGCAAGGGCCGCTACGCCATCCCGCACTTCTTCATGCCCCACGGCAACATTTATGGCAGCTGGGGACTGCGCGGTATCGCCGCTTATGCCATCGGTTTTGTCTCGATGATCCCGTTCTTCTACATCTTCGATGGCGTTGAACAGCGCGAAGTGTATGTCGGCCCGCTCGCCAAGGCGCTGGGCAGCATCGACATCGCCTGGCTGGTCGGGCTGATCGTATCGGGCCTGGCGTACTACTGGCTGAGCCGCTCGATTGATCTGAAACGCGAAGAAGCGGTGATCCAGCAGATCGAGAAAAACTCCCCGCAATACACCACCGGCGACACGCTGACCCACAAGCAGCAGCCACTGCCGGTATTCACTGAATCGACGGTCGGGAGATAGTCATGACCACGCAAAAAATGGCTACGCAAAAATACGACTACATCATCATTGGCGCAGGCTCGGCAGGTTGTGTGTTGGCCAACCGCCTGAGCGAAGACCCGGCCACCTCGGTGCTGGTCCTGGAATTCGGCGGCAGTGACAAGAGCGTAGTGATCCAGATGCCGAGCGCATTCTCGATCCCGATGAACACCAAGAAGTACAACTGGCGCTACGAGACCGAGCCGGAGACCCACCTCAACGGCCGACGCATTCACTGCCCACGGGGCAAGGTGCTGGGCGGCTCGTCGTCGATCAACGGCCTGGTGTACATCCGTGGCCACGCGCTGGACTTTGACGAGTGGGAATCCCTGGGTGCCGAAGGCTGGGGCTATCGCAACTGCCTGCCGTACTTCAAGCGTGCCGAGAGCTACGAGTCGGGCGGTGACAGCTATCGCGGGCAAACCGGGCCGCTGCACACCACCAACGGCAACCACATGAAAAACCCGCTGTACGGTGCCTGGGTCGAAGCCGGCGCGGAGGCGGGCTACATCAAGACCGAAGACTGCAACGGCTACATGCAGGAAGGTTTCGGTGCCATGCACATGACCGTGAAGAACGGCGTGCGCTGCTCCACCGCCAACGCCTATCTGCGCCCGGCCATGGGCCGTCCGAACCTGACGGTGGTCACCCATGCGATGACCCGTCAGATCATTCTCGAAGGCAAGCGTGCGGTGGGGGTCATGTATGACCACGGTGGTCAGACCCACCAGGTGTTTTGCAACCGCGAAGTGCTGATCTCGTCCGGGCCGATCGGCTCGCCGCACCTGTTGCAACGCTCGGGCATTGGCCCGGCGGACGTCCTGCGCAAGGCCGGGATCGGCGTACGCCACGACCTGCCGGGAGTAGGGGAGAACCTGCAGGATCACGCCGAGGTATACATCCAGTTCGGTTGCAAGGAACCGGTGACCCTCAACAACAAGATGGACCCGCTGAGCAAGCTGATGATCGGTCTGCGCTGGCTGCTGTTCAAGGACGGCCTGGGCGCCACCAACCACTTCGAGGCCGGTGGATTTATCCGCTCCGAGAAGGGCCTGCGCTGGCCGGACATCCAGTTCCACTTCCTGCCGGCGGCGATGCGCTACGACGGCAACAAGCCGATCAAGGGCCACGGCTTCATGGTGCTGACCGGGCCGAACAAACCGAAAAGCCGCGGCTATGTGCGGGTTCGCTCGGCCGATCCGTACGAGCATCCGGAAATTCGCTTCAACTACCTGGAGCGGGAAGAGGACCGCGAAGGTTTCCGCCGCTGCATTCGCCTGACCCGCGAGATCATCGGCCAGAAAGCCATGGACCGCTTCCGTGACGGCGAAATCGCCCCGGGCGCGCAGGTGACCAGCGATGAAGACCTTGACGCCTTTGTGCGCGACAACCTGGAAAGCACCTACCATCCGTGCGGCTCGTGCCGCATGGGCGAGGACGACATGGCGGTGGTCGATTCCGAGTTGCGCGTGCGTGGCATCGCCGGTCTGCGGGTGATCGATTCGTCGGTGTTCCCGACCGAGCCGAACGGCAACCTCAATGCGCCGACCATCATGCTCGCCGAGCGCGCCTCCGATCTGGTGCGTGGCGCACAGATGTTGCCGTCAGCGGATGTGCCGGTTGGGTTGGTCGAAGGCTGGGAGAGCAGCCAGCGTACTTCGCTGCCGGGGCGTAACGTGCGCGTTTGACCGCAACCCGCGATCCAATGTAGGAGCGAGCCTGCTCGCGATAGCGGTCTGTCAGTCAACTTCACTGTTGAATCTGATGGCCTCATCGCGAGCAGGCTCGCTCCTACAGGGGACGGCGGTGCTTTCAGGAAAATAGTGCGTCGCTGTTCCGTGGCCATTGCTAGTCTGTAATTCCTTGAGACCGCAATGGAGCACCCTCATGGCTATTCAGGCCCTGCGCGCCGACGCATCGCACATCGACCAGATCGCCCCCTTGTTTGACGCCTACCGGATGTTCTACAAGCAGACGTCGAATCTTGCGCAATCGCGCGCCTTCATCGCCGAGCGACTCGCCCGGGGTGAATCGGTGATATTTCTTGCCCAGGACACCGACGGCGAAAACCTCGGCTTCGTCCAGCTGTTCCCTACCTTTTCCTCGATCGATGCCCATCGCACCTGGCTGCTCGGTGATCTGTTCACCACGCCCGCCGCCCGGGGCAAAGGCGTGGGCACACTGCTGATGAACACCGCCCGGGATTTTGCGAAGCTGGCCGGCGGCAAAGGCATGACCCTGGAAACCGCCACCGACAACCTCACCGCCCAACGCCTGTATGAATCCCTGGGCTGGGTGCGCGACCCCGGTTACTTCACCTATTGCCTGGATCTGAAAAAAGACTGACTCAGCGATCCAGTCAGCCAAGCACCGGCCGCATGAACGAACGCTCGTAGCTGAGGATGAATTTCTTTTCCTCGGCGTACTTGAACGCGGCGATGCACTCTGGATCGTTCATCGACTGCTGCCGGTAATGTTCGTACTCCGCCAGGCTGGGGAAGGTGAACAGCGCCAGAGCGATGTTGTTGGCGCCCTCCGATGGCAAAAAGTAGCCGTGGTGCTGGCCGCCGAATTTTTCCACCAGGGGAATCCACAACTTGCCGTAGTGCTCGAAAGCGTCGAGCTGATAGGGATCGAGCACGTATTTCAGGTAGCAGGTCACCATTGTTTCGTTCCTTGATCAGGTTTTGAGGGCAGTCGCCACTGTAATCAACCGTGGGCGCCCGGCACAGCCGCTTGTTCGACTTTGATCGGTAAGTTTGCGCCAGAGGCAGGCGCTGGCGCCGCCACACTATTGGTTCAGTCAATAGTCACCATCAAGAATCGCAAGTTCTGTTTTTTGCGCAAAGGCGGAAAATTGCCTGCATTGAACACGCTGCTCAAGGAACCTGCGCGATGAAAATCTTGACCCGACTGGCTGCGATTGCCCTGTTGCTGGGCAGCGTTGCATCCACCGCTCCGGCCTTTGCCGAAGATGCACGCTGCCATCTGCCGCCCATCACCGCTGGCCAGGTCGGGTTGCAATACGGGCAGACGCTCGGGGTGCTGTACAGCGAAAACACCCTGGAAAACCTGCAATACCTCAAGCAATACCACTCGGTGGCCGTCAACGGTGCGAAGAACGCACTCGATGCGCGGATTCGCCAGGCATTCGTCAACAGCTCCGATCCGGACCTGGCCATCGATTGGCTGATGAGTTCACTGCACCACACCTTTCTGTCGGTGACGGTCTACGACAACCTCGATGCGCTGGTACAGGCCCACCCGGACGTGGTGGTGATGCTCGATACCCACAACCAGTTGCTGACCCAGCGTAACGACCGGGTCGAGGCGCGATTCGCCGCGCGGTTCTACGACGCCAACCTGCAGTACATCGGCAAGGCCGAAGGCGCGGTGGAAAAACAACTGCCGTCGGTGTGGGTGCATGACAAGGCCGCACCCGAGATCGCCGCGCAAATCGAACAGCAACGCGACCTGCAACTGACCGCGCTGAAACAGTTCGATGCGTCGCTGAAGGCGCTGGTAACCGCCGGATTGACCGCAACAACAAATTAATCAGCCCAACGCCCATTGAGCGGCGGGCAAGCCGATCCATCGTAGATTTCTTTTCAGGACCTGATTCATGCGCACTGTTTTTGCCCCAAGCCTGGCCTTCGCCTCGCTGCTGCTGGCCGGTTGTGCCACGCCGAACAATCCGACCATGACCTTGCACACCAGCAAGTCGCCGGAGGAGTACACCCATTGCGTGGTGCCGAAGTTGCAGCACGATGCGCTCAACCCAACGGTGTCGCAGACCCAGCGCAGCTACCGCATCGTCATCCCGAGCAAAGTGTCGGCGGACAATGTGCTTGAAACCTATAAAGCCTCGAACGGCGGCAAGGTGTTCCTGTACGAGCGCAAGCTACTGGCCTCGACCTTCGTGCCGTCGACGTTCGAACGTGCGGCGCAGGAGTGTTTGTAAGGGTAATTCCAGGCAAAAAAAAGCTGCCGGGAGGGGCAGCAGAAAGTTAAAGCACGCATTGGATTGCCTGAGTATGACGCCCGGTTCATGACGATTCGATGACAGCTTGATGGACGTTCATCAGGATGCCAAAAATCCTGCTGCGAGTGATTAACTGTGGCGCGGGAGCAAGCGCCCTGTGCCCCAGGCGCCGTCAGTCAGCGATTCCTGAAAACCTTCGAACACCGTCTACCCTCATCGGTCACAACCATCATGATGAGGGTCGAAACGGTGATGAAAACGGACAAGGTTGACTCAAACGAAGCCTCGGCGCTGATCGACGAGCGAATCCGGGAACTGGCCGACTGGCGCGGCGAAACCCTGGCCCGCGTCCGCAAGATCATCCACCAGGCCGATCCCGAAGTGATTGAAGAATGGAAGTGGCGGGGTGTGCCGGTGTGGTCCCGTGCCGGCATCATTTGCACCGGCGAGACCTACAAGCAAGTGGTGAAGCTGACCTTCGCCAAGGGCGCTTCGCTGGACGATCCGTCGAAGCTGTTCAACGCAAGCCTTGAAGGCAATACCCGGCGTGCCATCGATCTCCGCGAGGGTGAGCAGATCGATGAAGCGGCGCTGACGGCGTTGATTCAGGCGGCCATTGAGCTCAATACCTCCCGGACCAAGCCCGGAAAATAAGCCACCACACAGAACCTGTGGGAGCGGGCTTGCCCGCGAAGAGGCCATCACCTCCAGCAGAGAAGGTGACTGATACATCGCTTTCGCGGGCAAGTCGGACCGCCGCACCGCCGCTCCCACAGGGATTGCGTCCATTTGACCACTTGGGATATCCCCGACCACCGTGTTCCAATAGCCATCCGGCAACACCCGACTGGAAACGGAACATGAAGAAAATCGCCGCCCTGACCCTCGCTCTGGCGCTCACCACTGGCCTGTTCAGCATGCCCACCCTTGCTGCGGGCGATGTCCAGGCCGGGGAGAAAGTGTACAAGCGCCTCTGCAGCGGCTGCCATCAGATCGGCGAGTCGGCCCGCGCATCCTTCGGCCCGCAACTCAATGGCGTGATCGGTCGCCACTCCGCCGTCACCACGGACTACGTGTATTCCGACGCGATGAAATCCGCCAACCTGGTCTGGGACCGCGAAACCCTGATCGCCTACCTCGAAGCGCCGAAGAAAGTCGTCCCCGGCACCCGCATGATTTTCTGGGGCCTCAGCGATCCGGAAAAAATCGAAGACCTGCTGGCTTACCTGCAAACCTTCCCGGCGCAATGATCAGGCCGAGGGCTGCTGCTCGGCCGCCAGATTGTCGACCAGCCACTGGGTGAAGGCCCGCGCCATTGCAATGTTCTCGCTGTCACGGTGGGTCAGCAGCGCCCAGTTCGGGCCGCGGATGGTTTGCTCCACCATTGGCTGCAACAGCCCGGTGGCCCGCGCCTGCCGACTCAGCAACTGGCTCACCAGCGCAATGCCCAGCCCGGTGCAGGCCGCGTCCAGCAGCAAACCCGGATCGGAAAAATTCAGCCCCTGATCCATCTGCCCCACATCAATGCCCGATTCCACCGCCCAGTGGCTCCAGTCCATTTCCCGTTCGCCATGCAAAGTGGTGCGCTGTTCCACGGGCACTGCCAGCAGGCTCGGGTGGCAGGCCGGGTAGAGGCGGTCGGCGTGCAGTACCCTGAAACTGCATTCGGCCTGGGAACCGATGTCGTCGCGCACCGCCAGGTCGATGGTCTGGCTGGCCATGTCCGGCACTTCATCGGTGCTGAAAATCCACAGATCGACCTGCGGATGCTGGCGACGGAAATCCCCCAGGCGCGGCAACAACCAGTGCCGGGCAAACGCCGGGGTGGTGTTGAGCACCAGTTGATTGGGTTTCTGATATTGCCCCAACCGGCGAATGCCCACCGCCAATTGCTGTAACAACGCCTGGGTGGTGCTCAGCAGATCGTGCCCGGCATCGGTCAGGCTGACGCTGCGCCCGCTGCGATGGAACAGCGGCTGTTCCAGGTAGGCCTCAAGGCTGCGGATCTGCTGGCTGATCGCCGATTGGGTGAGGTGCAACTCATCGGCGGCCTTGTGAAAGCTGCCCAGCCGGGCGGCGGCTTCGAAGCCGCGCAGGGTGCTCAGGGGTGGCCAGTGTTTGAGCATATCGATAAGTTCCTCTAATCAGTTGTCGGCAAAATCCATCGTTTGTTTGCCCGTTTTACCAGCCGTAGCATGCATGCAAAGACCGCCAAGGCCGTTTTCATTGAACACAATGACTTAACTCAGAGGTGCTTGTCATGCAGCAGAACGTAATTCAAAACAGCGGATGGACGATGCCGGCCGAGTGGGTCAACCACGCCGCCACCTGGATGGTCTGGCCGCACAACAAGACCCTGTGGGAGTCAGGCTGGCGGGTGACACTGCCACAGGTTCAAGAAGACTTCGCCCGGGTGGCCAACGCCATCGCCCGCTTCGAGCCGGTGAAACTGGTGGTCGATCCTTCCGCCGTCGCCAGCGCCAAGGCCTTGTGCGGGCCGAACATCGAGTTGATCGAACTGGCGGTCAACGACAGCTGGTGCCGCGACTCCGGTCCGAGCTTCGTCTGCCACCCGCAGCAAGGTCTGGCCGGTGTTAGCTGGCGCTTCAATGCGTGGGGCGGCAAGTCGGCCCACGATCTGGACGAAAGCCTGGCCCGCCGTGCGCTCAACCATCTGGGGCTGGAGTGTTTCGGCACGGCACTGAGCAACGAGGGCGGCGCGATTCACGTGGACGGCGAGGGCACGCTGATCACCACTGAATCGGTATTGCTCAACCCCAACCGCAACCCGGGCGTGAGCAAGGCCGAGATCGAAGAGATTTTCACCCGCCTGCTGGGCGTGAAGAAAACCATCTGGCTGCCGGGCGATCCGGACTACGTGACCGGCGATATGACCGACGGCCACGTCGACGGCGTGTGCGCCTTTGCCCGTCCCGGCGTGTTGCTGGTGGACGCCACCCATGACCAAAGCTCTGTGTACGCCGCAGTCGCACGGGAAAACCGTCGCGCTCTTGAACTGGCCACCGATGCCCAGGGCCGCAAGTTCGAACTGATCGAACTCTATGAAGCTTCCGATGCAGTGGACACCGAGGCCGAAGTGTTTTGCGCCTCCTACACCAACTTCTACATCGCCAACGGCGCGATCATCATGCCGGCCTACGGCATCGATGCCGACAAGGTCGCTGCCCAAGTGCTGGCGCAGGCATTCCCCGGACGCGAAGTGGTGCCGGTGCGGATCAACCATCTGGCCCATGGCGGCGGCGGTGTGCATTGCATCACCCAGCAACAGCCGGCCTGGCCGGTGCGGGGTTGATGCCATGACACTGCTGACCATCGCTACCACCCAGATGCCCTGCACCTGGGACCTGAAACACAACCTAGACCAGGCCGAGCAACTGGTTCGCGAAGCTGCGGCCAAGGGCGCGCAAGTGATCCTGTTGCAGGAGCTGTTCGCCACGCCGTACTTCTGCATCGAGCAACACCACAAACACCTGGCGCTGGCCGAGGAGTATCGCGACAGCCACGTGCTCCAGCGCTTCGCCGCATTGGCGAAAGAGTTGGGCGTGGTGCTGCCGCTGAGCTGGTACGAGAAGGCCGGCAACGCCTACTTCAATTCACTGAGCGTGGCCGACGCCGACGGGCGCCTGCTGGGGGTGTACCGCAAGACCCACATCCCCAACGCCATCGGCTATCAGGAGAAGGAATACTTCAGCCCCGGCGACAGTGGGTTCCGGGTTTGGGACACCGCGTTCGGGCGCATCGGCCTGGGCATCTGCTGGGACCAGTGGTTCCCGGAAACCGCCCGCTGCCTGGCCTTGATGGGCGCCGAAGTGCTGCTGTTCCCGACTGCCATCGGCTCCGAACCGGGCTGTGCCACCCTCGATTCCCGGGATCACTGGCAGATGACCATGCGCGGTCACGCTGCCGCCAACCTGCTGCCGGTGGTGGCGGCCAACCGTGTCGGCCGGGAAGCGGCGACCACCGACCCGACCCTGCAAATGAACTTCTACGGCTCGTCGTTCATCTGCAACCACAAGGGCAAATTGTTCGCCGAAGCCGACCGTGACACTACCGGCGTGCTGGTCCACAGCCTGGACCTAGCGGCCATGCGCGAAGACCGCCTGACCTGGGGCATCTACCGCGATCGCCGTCCGGACATGTACGGCGCCTTGTTGACCCAGGACGGTCGTCAGATTCACTCACGCTGGGCAACCCAAGGGGTGTGACATGAACACGATCAACAAGCTGTGCCTGGCCATGGGGCTGGCGCTGGGCTGTGCGGTGCCTGCGCTGCACGCCGAGGAGAAAACCCTGCGGCTGTACAACTGGGCCGATTATTTCGCCGAGGACACCCTGAGCAAGTTCACCGCCGAAACCGGGATCAAGGTGATCTACGACGTCATGGACGGCAGTGAAACCCTGGAGGCGAAAATGCTCGCCGGTGGCAGCGGCTACGACCTGATCTTCCCCGGCGACACCGTGGCCGAACGCCTGATGCGCGCCGGCAGCCTGCAACCGCTGGATCAGTCCAGAATCACCGCCCTGAGCGACGTCGAGCCGGGGTTGCAGAAATTGCGCTCGCACTATGAGCATTCGAGCCAGGCTACGGTCCCGTACACCTGGGGCACTATCGGCCTGACCTACAACGCCGAGCAGATCGCCCAGCGTGCGCCGGACGCGCCAGTCAATAGCCTGGACATGCTGTTCAAGCCGGAACTGGCGGCGAAGTTCGCCGACTGCGGCATCTCGATGATCGACTCGCCGGACGAAGTGCTGGCGGTGGTGCTCAACTACCTCGGCCGCGACCCGCGCAGCGCCAAACCGGCGGACCTGGCGGCGGCCAGTGACTTGCTGATGAAGCTGCGGCCGTACATTCGCAAGTTCCAGTCGCAACCGGTGACCGACCTGGTCAACGGCAACCTGTGCGTGTCCCTGGGCTACAGCGGCGACATGACCCAGGCGCAGCGCGCGTCGGACAGCGCCGGCAAGAAAACCACCTTCCACTACCGCATTCCCCTCGAAGGCACCACGGTGTGGATGGACACCATGGCCATTCCCGTCGACGCCCGGCACCCGGAGTACGCCTACGCATTCATCAATTTCGTGATGCGCCCGCAGAACATGGCGGCCATCAGCAACTTCACCGGCTACCCGACCTTCAACGCCAAGGCTCGCCCGGATGTCGATGCCGCGATGCGCAACAATCCGGACATCTATCTTGATGAAGCCACCTACGCACGGCTGATTCCCGGCAAGGACATTCCCCAGGCCGACATGCGGGCACGCATGCGCACCTGGACCAAGTTCAAGACCGCTACAGTCAAATGATTACCGGCCGGCCCGAGGGCCGGCCAAACCTCGATTTCAGGAAAACACATGCCGACACGTCGAACATTCATCAAGCAGGTATCGGTCGCCGCCGGGCTGGGCGCGGTGGTGTCCATGGGATTGGGCTTTGCCGGCCTGCCGGTGCGAGCGGCCGGCAAGGGCAAGTGGTACATGCCCGATGAAGGAGACAAACACCAACGGGCTTTCATCGCCTTCGGCGCACAGGCCGCGATCTGGGAGGACTTCACGCCCCACGTGCAAGACGCCCTTGGCCGGATCGCCCGCAGCATTGCCGAATTCGAGCCGGTCACCGTGTTCTGTCGCCAGAGCGAACGGCGCCTGGCCGAAGTCAAATGCGGCAGCCACAACACCACCTTCGTGATCACCGAACTGGACGACATCTGGATGCGCGACATCGGCGCCAATTTTGTCGTCGACGGCAATGGCAACCTCGGCGCCGTGGACTTCAACTTCAACGGCTGGGGCAACAAACAGCAGCATGAGGACGATGCGCAACTGGCCGCCCTGGTCGCCGAAAACGCCAAGGCCGATTACCTGCGCAGCGAACTGGTGGGCGAGGGCGGTGGCATCGAAGTGGACGGCCACGGCACCGGGATCATGACCGAAAGCAGCTGGATCAACCGCAATCGCAATCCCGACTGGAGCAAGGCCGACGTCGAGGCAGAACTGAAAGAACGCCTGGGTCTGCGCAAAATCATCTGGCTGCCGGGCATCAAGGGCAAGGACATCACCGACGCCCACGTCGACTTCTATGCGCGCTTCGTCAAGCCCGGCGTGGTCATCGCCAACCTCGACAACGACCCCGAGTCCTATGACTACAAGGTCACGCGCGCCCACCTGGACATCCTGGAAAACGCCACGGATGCCGATGGCCGCAAGTTGCAGGTGCATACCGTGTCGCCGCCGCTCAACCCGCGCAGCAGCCAGTTCAGCAAAGACAATCAGGACTTCGCCGCCGGCTACATCAACTACTTCGTGATCAACGGCGCGATCATCGCTGCGCAATTCGGCGACGAAGAAGCCGATGCCAAAGCCTTCGACCTGCTGTCCGAGCTCTACCCGCAGCGCAAGGTGGTGCAACTCGACATCGACGCGATCTCCGCGGGCGGTGGCGGGATTCACTGCGTGACCAGTCACCAGCCGATGGTGTGAAGTTTTCAGGCTGTACACAAAACCTGTAGGAGCGAGCCTGCTCGCGATAGCGGTGGGTCAGTGAACAACATATTGACTGACACTCCGCCATCGCGAGCAGGCTCACTCCCACAGGGATTTTTGGTGAGTCGGATAAGTCAGGCCTTGCTGGCCTTCAGATAAGCCCCCAACCGCCGCCCCATTTCCTCACCCAACGCCTGCAAGCCACTCAGCGGCCGCACCATCACTTCAAACTCGACAATCTTGCCCTGTTCGTTGAAGCGGATCATGTCGATGCCCTTCAGCTCTTTCCCGCCGACCCTGGCGCTGAATTCGAGAATCACGTTCAAGCCATCCGCCGTCGCCAACTCGCGGTGATAGGCCAAATCCTCGAACACGTTCATGACCGTGTTGAGGATCATCGACACCACCGGCGCCCCCGGATACGGCGTGTGCGCCATCGGCGAACGGAACACCGCCTGCGGATCGAGCAGTTCGGGCAAGCCGCTCAAGTCGCGGTTGCCGATCATCCCGTGCCACTGCTTCAGGGCCGCTGCGACGTTGTGGTTCAGGTTCAGCTCGGACATCTTCAACTCCTGTTTTTTATTGTTGTGGTGCGAAAGCGTTGGTCGATAACCCTGGCGGCATCGTCGGCCCACTGGCGGTAGAGCATCGGCCCCGGATGAAAACCATCGCTGGCCATCAAGCCCGGTTCGGGCGCCAGTGGGGTAGTCAGCATCGTACATTGATCCAGGCGTGCGGCCAGATCCGCCAGATGTGCGTTGAAACGCCGCGCCCTGAAACCCAGGAACCAGCGCAAGGGTTGCGGCAGCGCGGGGAACAAATGCATCGGCGGAAGCGGCGACACCACGATCTGCCTCACCGCAAACTTGTCGCACAACAGCGCCATCAAACGCTGTTGCCGAGCGAGCCACTGATCCAGGGTGAGTGAACTGGTGACATCGTTGACGCCAATCGACAACAGCGCCACATCGAACGGCTCGGGGGCGTGCTGTTCGAGCAGCTCCAGCAACCCTTGGGAATCCAGACCCGTGCGCGCCCAGAGTTTCCACGACACCTGGTAATCATCGGCCAAGCGCTCCACCAGCCGACCGCTGAGGGCTTCACCTTGAGTCGCCGCACCCACGCCTGCAGCGGCGCTGTCGCCGACAATCAACAAGCGCAGAACGTCGCCGCTGCCGGCATCGCCCTGACGTTCGCCTTCGGCCTCCGGCAACTTGGGCGTCACGCGCCTGGTGTAGAGACCTTGCGCCAGCAACACCGGGCCGAGCAGGATTTTGGCGAGGGTTTCAGTGTGGCTCATTTGACGTTATCGCCCCGCAATACACAGCTCCCCGGTTGCACGAATCATCGCCTGGCCATGCAGGTAATCCTTGATCAGCGCGGAGCGTTCGGTGGCCAGCCATTGCGGGCAGTTCGGGTCATTACGGTAGGGCAGGAACGCGGCGTACTGCGTGAGCAGCTGGTTTTGCAGGGTGTCGAGCTTGGGCCGGATGTCTTTGTTGAGGTCTGGCCGTGGCGTGTCCGGTGCCTTGTGCGCCGCTTGCCATTGTGCGATTCGGCCGTATTGCACCAGTTTACTGGCTTCGATCTGGGCGGCGATCAGGTCGGCGACATCGTCGGGGTCTATCTGGTGCTGGGCCGCCTGCTTCCTCGCGTTGGCGATGACTTGCGCTTCCCGGGCGTTGTCCTGGACCGGTTTGCCGCTGTCCCATTTGGTCAGCGCCACCAGCTCGCTGATGTACAACCGCTCATTCATCGTCGCCAGCAAGGGTTGCAAGGCATCGGGCGCTGGGGGCGACGTGTCCGCTTGCACGCCGCCAGCGAACAAGCCGAGCAGGGTGCAGGCCAACCAGTGCGGCAGGCGAGGGGAACGGGGCATGGGCAGAACCTCCTTGGACGCGAAAATCACTCCGGCTTGTTTATCACAAGTGCGGCCAGGGAACGACAGGTTGCGAAGGATTCAGGCCAGCAACCGTTCAATCTGCGCCAGCTCCCAGGTGCTGAGCAGACTCACCGGGTCGGTGCCGAAGCGTTGCCCGTTGTCGAACACATATTCACGGCCATCGGGGCTTTGGCCGTGCAGGCAGCGGCGCAAGTGGCCGGCGTCGACCTCCAGTGTGAGTCGCCAGCCGTCGATGTCGACCCGAACATGGCCGGACTCGCAGGCGTTGTCGACTCGCTGGAAAGTGCAAATGCCCTGGGCGGCATCGCGCAACGGCTGGTAAACCTCGCGGGCGGTGAGGGCGGGCACAGGTGTCTCCGGGGTGAAATCGGAGGCACAGGATAAATCATCGCCATAAAAAAAAGCCCGGCGAACCGAGCCCCATTTTGTTCCCTTGGCACTGCACGGTACTTGTGGCGAGGGAGCTTGCTCCCGCTGGGCTGCGTAGCGGCCCCAAAAATGTCCGCAACAACGCCGATTTTTGTGAGTGCTGCGCACTCAAGCGGGACGGTGCGGCGATCCGACAAGCTCCCTCGCCACAGGTTACTCATTGCTCGCTCTATTTGCGGTTCAACGCCTCCTCCGCCGCAGCAATTTCAGCCTGGCGCTTGACGATCATGTCGCCCACCGGCGGCCCTTGGAAGCGCCGGGCTTCAAAGCCGAACCAGACGATGGCCGTCAGCACCAGGAAGCCGATGGTGATGTACAGCGCCCAATCGTTCGGTGGCTGGATGCCGATGACGAAAATGATGATCATCGACAGGACCGAGAGAATGGCGAACACCGAGTACCAGAAGCGGCCCATGTTCCACGGCCCCATGGTCGGCCACTTCGACGTCCCGAAGGTAAACAGGCCGAGCACGATGGGAATGGCGAAGGAGAAAAACAGGAAGATCACCGTGCAGGACACCACGATCGTATAGACCGGCGTTGCCCCGATCGAGATCACCGACGATCCCCAGTCGAACAACACCGCGAGGGTGGCACCGGTCCAGATCGCCGCGACCGGGCTGCGATGGGTCGATGAGACCGAGGACAACGCTTTTGAGCAAGGCAGGCCACCGTCCCGGGAGAAGGCGAAGATCATCCGTGAAACCGAGGTGACGGTGGCCAGTCCGCAGAGTATCTGCGAGATGAAAATCGCCACGTAGAGCACCAGCTTCAAGGTCGGGTTGACCTGGGTGTTCATGGCCCAGAAAAACACGTTCCAGCCTTGCTTGGCCGCCTCGTCCATGTTCGGCAGCATCAGCACGAACGCGCTGAGCATCAGCCAGCCGAACAGCAACGACCAGACCACCGACATGACCATGCCGCGCGGCACCGACATGGCCGCATTGCGGGTTTCCTCGGAGGTATGCGCAGAGGCGTCATAGCCGGTGATGGTGTAGATCGGCAACAGCAGGCCGAGCATGAACACCCAGCCGTTGGAGACCTGTGGCCAGACGCTGCCGCCCACCTCGCCGGAATAGTTGCTGAAGGTCCACAGCCGCGCGAATTCGTAGCTGGGTGCCGACATCAGGCAGACGATGGTCAGTGCCAGCGCCGTGGCGAAGATCAGGTAGCCGGAGAAGTCAGTGAGCTTGGCGGTCAGGCCGATGCCCAAGTGGTTACACAAGGCCTGCAGGCCGGTGAGGATCGCCAGGAAAATCACCCGGACCGTGGTCGTGTCCTCCATGCCCAGCGCCGGTCCGAAGGCACCGAAAAAGAAGTAATAGGTGCCGACGTTGATCGCGCCCAGCACCGTGACCAGCCCCAGCAGGTTGAACCACGCGGTCAGCCAGCCAGTGAAGCGGTTACCGAGGATCGAGCCCCAGTGATACAGGCCGCCGGCGGTGGGGTAGGCCGAGGAAATCTGCGCCATGGCCATGGCGAATACCCCGGAGATCAGGCAGCCGATCGGCCAGCCGATGCCGATGGATATCCCACCCGCACCCGAGGTGCCCTGGGCCAGGGAGTTGATGCCACCCGAGAGGATGCAGATGATCGAAAAGGAAATGGCGAAGTTGGAGAAAACCCCCATTCGTCGTGAGAGTTGCTGGGCATAGCCCATGCTGTGCAGCACCTTGACGTCATCGTCGTGCGTTTCGGTGCCCGGCTGGCTTGCTGGGTTCATGATGTGTGCCCCTTCAGGTGTTCATACGCAACCATCCGGCTGGCCGGATGGGCTGGCTTTCAACCCCTTGTCGTACTGCTCCTGTCGCTATCGGATCACACCTGTCCATGCGCAGTGCCGGCCAGGCGACTGCTCTACAGACGGCCGTGAAACGCCGCGTCGAAAATCTTTGCCACGCCGTCCCGGGTCAATGGCAGCGGGTTGCCGCCGGCAGAGGGGTCGACAATCGCCATGTCGGCGATCAGGTCGGCCTGCCGGTCATCCACGCCCAGTTCAAACAGGGTATGGGGCACACCGATGTCCTTGCGTAGCTTGAGGACGAAGGCCAGGAAACTGTCGAACCCCGGGGAGGGCAGGCGCAGGTACGCCGCCAGGCGGGTGATGCGCTCCTCGATGGCCGAGCGATTGAACTGCAGGACATAGGGCATGAAGGTGGCATTGGTCATGCCGTGATGGGTGTCGTACAGCGCACCCACCGGATGGGAGAGCGCATGCATCCCGCCCAGGCCTTTCTGGAATGCCGTGGCGCCCATCGCCGCTGCCGCGAGCATTTGCGCGCGGGCCTCGAGGTCCGATGGCGTGTGTACCGCCTTCACCAGTGAGTTGGCCACCAGGCGCATGCCTTCCACGGCAATGCCATCGGCCAGGGGGTGGAAACCGGGGGCGCAGTACGCTTCCAGGCAATGGGACAACGCGTCCATGCCGGTGCCAGCGGTGATTTTCGCCGGCATGCCGACGGTGAGGGCCGGGTCGCTGATCACCACGCGCGGCATCATTTTCGGGTGGAAAATGATGCGTTTGGTGTGGGTGCGCTCGTCGATGATCACCGCCGCACGGCCGACTTCGGAACCGGTTCCCGCCGTGGTCGGCACGGCAATGACCGGGGCGATGCGGCTTTCGTCGGCGCGGGTCCAGTAGTCGCCGATGTCTTCGAAGTCCCAGACCGGGCGGGTCTGGCCGCTCATGAAGGCAATCAGCTTGCCCATGTCCAGGCCACTGCCGCCGCCGAAAGCGATCACGCCATCGTGCTGGCCGGCACGCCAGGCGTCGAGCCCGCCGGCCAGGTTGGCCTCCACCGGATTGGGCTTGAGGTCACAAAACAGCGCCACGCCAAGACCGGCGGCGCGCAATGCGTCGAGTGCCGCCGTGGTGATCGGCGCGCGCGCCAGGCCGCTGTCGGTCACCAGCAAGGGTCGCTGGATACCCTGGCTGCGACAGACCTCGGCCAGTTCGGCGATGCGCCCGACACCGAAACGAACGCTCGTGGGGTAGTTCCAGTTTCCTGTCAGGTTCATGGTCTACACCTTGTGACGCAGATGAAAGGATTTGGCCCGGGTCAGGTGCTCGTAGCCCAGTGGCGACAGGGTGATGCCGCGCCCGCTGTTCTTCACGCCGGTCCAGGCCAGTGCCGGGTCCAGGTAATCGCAGCGGTTCATGAACACGGTGCCGGTGGCGATCTCGTTGCCCAGGCGTTCGGCCGCGGCGAGGTCCTGGGTCCAGATGGACGCGCTGAGCCCGAACTCACTGTCGTTCATCAAGGCGATGGCTTCTTCATCGCTGGCCACCGGCATGATGCCGACCACCGGGCCAAAGCTTTCGTCGCGCATGACCGACATTTGATGGGTCACGTCCACCAGCACCTGCGGCGCGAGGTAGGCACTGCCCGGCACGTCGGCGGGAAATGCCTGCGGATCGATCAGCGCCGTCGCACCCTGGGCCAACGCTTCGGCGATCTGGCCACGAACGAAGAATGCGGCGCCCGGTGTCACCAGCGGACCGAGGGTGGTGGCTTCGTCCAGCGGGTTGCCCAGCACATACTGGCGGGTCAGTTCGGCGAAGCGCTCGACAAACACCGGGTAGATTTTCTGATCGACGTAGATGCGTTCCACGGCGCAGCAACTCTGCCCGGAATTGAAGAAACTGCCGTCCACCAGATTTTCCACCGCGTGTTCAAGGTTGGCGTCTGCCCGAACGTACGCCGGGTCTTTTCCGCCGAGCTCCAGGCCCATGCCGAGAAATTGTCCGCTGGCGGCGCTTTCCATGACTTTGCCAGCCTCCACGGAACCGGTGAAGTTCACTTGCTGCGCGCGTCCGGAAGCGATGATCGCCCCGGTCGACACATGGTCGAGCAGCAGGTTCTGGAACAACCCCTCGGGCAGTTTTGCGCGACGCATGGCCTCGGCGAAACGCTCGCCCACCAGCAGGGTTTGCGATGCATGTTTGAGGATTACGCTGTTGCCGGCCATCAGCGCCGGGATGATCGTGTTCACCGCCGTCAGATAGGGGTAATTCCACGGAGCGACCACCAGCACCGTGCCCAGCGGCTCGCGTTTGATAAAACGCCGAAAACCCGCCTTGGGCTCCGGCTCTATAGCGGCCAGGGCCTGCGGTGCGATAGCGATCATGTGCCGGGCGCGTTCGGCAAAACCGCGCAGTTCGCCGGCGCCGTAACGCACCGGGCGGCCCATCTGCCAGGCCAGTTCCGGCACGATGTCGGCCTGCATCGACAGCATCGCGTCCACTGCGGCGCTGCAATAAGCCGCGCGTTCGCTCAGTGATCGGCGTTGCCATGACGCCTGTGCGCTGGCAGCCGCCGTCAGCGCCTGCTCGACCTGCGCCGCATCGGCAAGATCGCGTTCGACGTACACCCGGCCATCGACCGGGGAGATCAGTTGCACCTTCTCAGTCATGATGTTCTCAGTAGCGCTCGAAGCCGCGCTGCAATTCCCAGTCGGTGATTCGCCGGTCGTACTCTTTCTGCTCCCACTCGGCGGTGTGCACGTAATGGTCGACAACCTCGTCGCCAAAAGCCTCGCGCAACATGCTTGAGCTCTTGAGGGCGGCGCTTGCCTCGCGCAGAGTCTTGGACACTTCCGGCAAATGCTCATCGAGGTAGGCGTCGCCTTCGAACGGCGGCGCAAGAACGAGCTTCTCGTCGATACCCTTCAATCCTGCTGCGATCAGCGCGGCGAAGGCCAGATAGGGGTTGAGATCGGCACCGCCGATGCGGCATTCGATGCGGATGGCCTTGCTGCCTTCGGCACACAGGCGAAAGCCGGCGGTGCGATTGTCGCGGCTCCAGACCGCCCGCGTCGGCGCAAAAGTGCCAGCCTGGAAACGCTTGTAGGAGTTGATGTAGGGCGCGAGAAAACAGGTGATGTCGTTGGCGTACTTGAGCTGCCCGGCGACCCAGGCGCGCATCAGTTTCGACATGCCGAACTCGGCTTTCGCGTCGTAGAACAGCGGCTTCTTGGCGTTCTTGTCCCACAGCGAATTATGGATGTGACTGCTGGAACCGGCGGCGTCGTAGCGCCACTTGGCCATGAAGGTGATCGCCTTGCCCTGCAACTGCGCGATCTCTTTGCAGGCATGCTTGATGATGACGTGGTGGTCGGCCATGGTCATGGCGTCGGCGTAGCGGATGTTGATCTCTTCCTGCCCTGGGCCCCATTCACCCTTGGAGTTTTCCACGGGAATGCCCGAGGCCTGCAAGTGCTTGCGGATCGCCCGCAGCACCGGCTCTTCGCGGGTGGTCTGGAGGATGTTGTAGTCCTCGATGTAATGGCCGGCGGTTTTCGGTTTGTGATAGTTGCGCTTGTGGATCGCCTCGTAGCTCTCATCGAACAGATAGAACTCGAGTTCCGAGGCAAACATACCGGTATAGCCGCGCTCACGCAGGCGCTCGACCTGTTTTTTCAGAATCGCCCGTGGGCTGTGGGGCAGGTCCTGGCGATGGTGATGATCGAGCACGTCGCACAGCACCAGCGCCGTACATTCAAGCCAGGGCACGCGCCGCAGGGTGGACATGTCGGGCTTGAGCACGAAATCGCCATAACCCTTGCTCCAACTGGCCGCGGCGTAACCCGGCACTGGCTCCATGTCGATGTCATCGGCCAGCAGGTAGTTGCAGCAGTGGGTTTCTTCATGGCCGCTGTCGATGAAAAACTCGACCTGGAAGCGCTTGCCGACCAGGCGTCCCTGCATGTCGACCATGCAGACCAGAACGGTATCGATTTCGCCGGCAGACGCGGCGTGCTTGAGTGCATCAAAGCTGAGGAGGGGCTCTGTCATCACGGCAATCCTGCGTGAAAGGTTTGGGCCAGTCTGGGATAGCTGTTGCAGACGCTCTCCAGAAAAACCCAAAACCTGCAGAACCGAGCATCGTGAGCAACGAGTTGATCAAAGCTTAGCCTACCCTTGCAAAGTGCAAGTTTTGCCAGGTGAAAGTCGTGTTCAGCGCCCCATCACTCCGGCAACCCCGCCAACCGCAGTCCATCGACGAACCGCGCGAAATCCTCAGGCCGTTGAATGGGCAGCCAGTCCTTGAGGGTGCACAGGCGCAAAGAGGGATCCAGCTCTCGCAGGCGTTGCATCGCCAAATCCGCTTTATCCACTCGACCGCCGAGCGCATGACTGGCCGCCACCAGCGCCGCCGCGATCAGCAGACTGGGCAGGTTTCCCAGTGCCTTTTCCGCCCAGCCCGCAGCGGCATCGAAGTGCCCGGCGAAGAAATGCGCGAGCGCCATCCCGACCTGCATCCTGAACATTTCCGGATCCAGCGGACTCAAGCGAACGGCATGGTTCAAATTCTCGATGGCGGCGTCTGTTTCGCCGTGCAGCGCCCTCAGGATACCGCCCAGATGTGCGTCCCGCTCGTCGCATCGATCAGTTGCCCGGTAATGCGCAGCCTGTTGCCGCACTTGCGTACGCTGCCTTCGAGCACGTAGCGCACACCCAACGCCTGGCCGACACCCCGGGCGTCCACGGTCTGGCCCTTGTAGGTGAAGCTTGAGTTGCGAGCGATGACGAACAGCCAGCGGATACGCGACAGGGCGGCGATGATGTCCTCCACCACGCCATCGGCGAAATACTCCTGCTCCGGATCGCCGCTCAGGTTCTGGAAGGGCAGGACGGTGATCGAGGGTTTTTCCGGCAGGACGAGCGCAGGGGAGGGGATTGGTATCGGGGCAGCGCTCGGGCGTTCATCGCTATCGGGCTGTCGCGCTTCCTCGGCCATGTTGCCGTTGATCCGGCCAACGAAGCGGTAGCCTTTGCGGGCGACGGTGCGTACGAGGCGCTGCTCCTCACCGGTATCGCCGATGGCCTTGCGCACGGCATTGATGTGGCTTGTGATCGTCGATTCCGAAACGATCCGGTCGCCCCACACCGCCTTGAGCAATTCGTCCTTGCTGACGACGCGATCGGGATTGTTGACGAACAGCAGCAACAAGTCGAAGACCTGCGGTCCGACGGACACGACTTGTCCGCGCAGGGTCAGTTATCAAACCGTGAACCACGAAAAAGCCCGGCTGTTGAGGCCGGGCTTTTCGTTGAGTCCTGCGGTCAAGCACTGCATTCAGACAGCGCGGCTTTCGATCAGACGGTCGGAGCCACCTTCGGTGACGCGGTTTTGCAGCAGTTTGTCGGAACCGCCTTCGGCGACGCGATTTTCCAGGAGCTTGTCCGAACCGCCTTCGGCAACACGTTTTTCCAGCAGGCGATCGGAACCACCTTCGGCCACGCGATTCTCGATCAGGCGATCGGAGCCACCCTCGGCCACACGGCTTTCAATCAGACGATCCGAGCCGCCTTCAGCGACCACAGGTTGAGCAGACGTTGCGGCGAAAGCGTTAACTGCGAAAACCGAGAAAGCGATGCTGAGGAGGGTCTGGCGTTTCATGATGGTGTGCTCCGGGGGGCTTATGGGTTGGTATGGAGCAGATGTTACGCCGGGGATTTTTTAAGAGAACTTCATTGAAATGATGGTGACTATCGATGCGGTCAATGGATCGAACACCACACGTGCAAACACCGCTTTTTGTGGCGAGGGGTTTCATTCGCCGATCAATGAGGTTCAGGCTTCGCTGATCTGGCTGACACTGGTGATCTGCCCATTCCAGATCATCTCGTAATGCGCCGTCTGCACAATCGACGAAACCGGCCTCGGCGTCATCAGCGCCCAGCAATGACTGCCCGGCATCCGCACCGAGTGATAACGCAACCCGGGACAACCGGCATCCCGCACCGCCCGCCCCAGCACACGGGAATGGCTGTAGTCGTCCGGCGCGTACACCGGATCACTCATTGGCAGGGCCGCGGCGTCCTTCATCCCACCATCGCCAAAAGCACAGGCCAACCCCCGAAACACAAACCGCTCATAGTTCAGGCTCGGCACCTTCGACCAATACAGCGCCTGGTGATGTCGCACCTCGGCCAGCGCCGCGTCCATCGAATCCGCCAGGTACAACACCCCAAAAAGCCCGTCACTGAAACGCGAACCCGCCGGGTTGACGTGGGTAAACGGCGCAATGGCGTAGGAGCAACCCGCAATGCCAAACGGGATCTCGCTGCGCGCAATCAACTCCAGCTGACCCAGCTCATTCTTCAACCGAGGATTGGTCAGCGCCTGAATCTCGAACAACACCTCGAACTCATCTGCGTCCGCCACATCATCAAACAACGCAATGGGCGGAAACTTCGAATTGACCAGGCGATAAGCCTGCAACGACTGACCGGCAAACACCGCCAGCTCGCTCGCCATCACCATTGCGCACCCCGCAGCATGTCGATGCGGCGGAAGGTTTCGTACAGCGAAATCATGTCGCCCTGGGCCATGATCTCCAGCGGCGAACGCCCGTTGAAGAACTCGTTGTCGTTGGCCATCGAAGCAAAGCCGTACACGTTGTTCGGGTTATCGAACACCAGCCGCAACGTCGCATGCATGTTCAGCACGAAGCTGATGCGCTGCATCTGGTCCGCATCCAGCGCCACCGCCCAATCCGGGTCACGCTGCCGGGCGCGGGTGTAGGTGCTGCGGGAAATACGCAGGATGCGACAGGCCTGGTCGCTGGTGGCTTTCCACTTTTCCAGAATGCTCACGGCGGCGCGCAGGCCGGTGACGCATTGGTTTTTTGTGAAGGATTGGGCTTGGATGGGGACGGCCATTTTCGTGTGCTCTATCTGAGTCTGTAGATTCAAATGTAGTTTTATTGAATCTATAGAGCAATATTGCCGCGACCAGTGGGCTTGCGCATATAAACAAAACGGGCGCCCCGCAGACGCCCGTTTTTATTGATAGCTCACTTCAATACATCATTGATCCAAAGCCTGCGTTACCGCTTGCCTGGTCACCGCCGTTTTCCCATCGGGAACAAACGCCGCACTGCCATTCTCATGCGCATGAAACAGCCGTGCGCCGTTGTTGGGCTTGGTGGTGATCAATTGATGGTCGGCCGACAGATAATCCAGCGGCAGTCGTTTGATGTCCTTGTACTGCTCCACGATGATCGTGCGCTGTGGATTCCAGGTCTCGCCACTTTGCTTTTCCAGCCATGCCATCAATGCGGCGCTGTCGCCGGTTTGTGGAATGTCCGAATCCGGGAGCACGTAGTAGAACGGGGCGCCCTGGTTTTGCAGGTACATCGGCAGCTTGTTGTCGACATCCACCAGCACCATGCGCCATTCGCTCCACGGTGCCGTCTTGATGGCTTCGGCGCGCACCTCCTGGGTGAACTGCATGACGCCGCCCGCACCGCCGTTGGTCCAGGGATAGACAACACCAAGGACCAAGAACAGGAACCCGGCCGCCCCGGCAATACCCTTGGTCCAACCGGGCCCGCCGGATTTACCGGCAGCCTGACGCGCCGCCATGCGCCGGGTGACCCACCAGGCCGCCAGCAATTGCGCGAACGGCACCAGCGGCAAGACGTAGTAGCTGCGCCGGCTGCCACTGGCGGTGAAGAACAGGAACAGCAACCCCAGGCCCAAAATCAGCCAGCGAACGTTGGGTTCGGTGTGCTTCCAGCCGCGCACGGCCACCCACAGGCCGAGCATCCAGCAGGGTGCCCAGGGCAGGGTGTAGAGCGGCAGATACAGCAGGTAGGTATAGATCGGGCCGATGTTGTCGAACGGCTTGAAAAACCGAACCACGTTCTCCTGAAACACCAGGCCCAGCCCGCTCGGCCCAAAAGTCGGCGTGCCATAACGGTGCGACAACATGAACGGCAGCATGTAGACCACGCCACCCACCAGCATCGCCAGAAACAGGCGTGGATTGAGATGGTTTTTCCAGCGTCCTTCACTGAGCAGATGCGGCAACAGCATCAGCCCCGGCAGGATGAACCCAATCAAGCCCTTGAGCAGTGAGGTCAGCGCCAGCATCAGGAAAAACACGCAGTACCGACTCAGGCGCGTGTCGTCCGGGCCGCGCCAATACCACCAGACTGCCGCCAACACACCGCAAACCGTCAGCACGTCCGCCGTGGCGACCCGGGCCCAGAACACGAAAAAGAACGTCGTCGCCAGAAACCACCCGGCAATCAGGCCGGTGCCTTTGCTATAGAGCCGTTCACCGATCAGATAGACCAGCCAGACACTCAGCCAGGCCGCCAGAACCGAAGGCAAGCGCAGCGACCAGTGCCCGAGACCGCCCATCAAATGGGCAGTGGCCGTGATCAGCCAATAGGACGGCAGCGGCTTGTCGTAATAGGGCATGCCCTTGAGGTAAGGGTCGAAATAATCGCCGGTTTGCAGCATCTGCAACGCAATGTTCGCCCAGCGCGTTTCCGCGCCCCAAAGCTCCCTTGCGCCCAACCCGAACAGCAATAGAAACGCCGATACGCCAAGCAGAAGGATCAGCGCACCCTGGTCACTTTTCAGAAAACGAACTAAAGAATTTTTCATCACTGTTTCGCATGTTGCGCTCGCCGTGGCGACGCTGGAGTAGCAAGGCTATCGGGCGAAATGTGATGGGATTGTCAGTAGATTGCGAATAAACCGTTGCTTCGGATTGAAGCGTGGTTGCTGCATCAAGTGAAGTAAGGCCGTGATCTGCATGATGAAAAATTGTTCATGCAAACCACGGCCCCATTATCGATCAAACGTACGCCCCAACCCATCCAGTTGCGTGGCAACAGGCGCTGGTCGACGACTGCTCAATACCAGCTGATCAGCCTTTGACGCGATCGGCGGCCTTGGCTTTGCTTTCAGCTACAGCGGGTTCAGCCTGCTGTTTTTGTGCAACCTGGAAGGCTTCCATCGAGACTTTCCGGGCCGACTCCATGCGTGCGAAGGTCTTATCACCGCCACCTGTGGCCATCGCCAGAGAAGAGGCGGTCAGAGCGGCAACTACGAAGAGAACTTTCATGGATTTCATTTGGGTATCCTCAAGTGATATTTAATTAAAAGCTGACAGTGGAATCTATTTGCTAAAGCCGATATTCCGCGGCTGACTAAGAAGGCACACCAGGTTTCACGGTGCTTCTTTGTTCAAAGAGTCAATCAACATGACGCCCAGTGCGACTTGATTGAAGTTTGCTGTTGCTGGCTGTCATCAAGGTCCAGCCATTTACATTAATTAACCCGCGGCATTACACAGCCAGGATAAAAGCAAGCTAATCGAATGAACTTCCAATCATTCGATTAGCTAAATTTGCAGGTAACAAAAAACCTCATTCGCACTGAGTGCCTATGAGGTTTAGCTTCCACTTCTGGGGGCAGGTGGGGAACAGAGCCCGCGTCACCTGTTGCGTATTCTGAACGGGGAAACCCGTTTTCGTTCATTTTTTGATCAGATTCGCTGACCAACGGCAGTCTCTTGGCCAGTCATTTTTTGCCCGTCTGGATAGCGCAGCCAGCACCATGACTGGCTTTGCGGCGAGTCGGAAGGCAGATGAAACGCCCGCGGATTTTTTCGTCTTTTTTTAAAAAACCTCGAGGAAAATCCGGGCTGCATCATTGGTGAAACGTCCGCCCCAACGCATCCAGCCGAGTCGCAATCGGCGGCAAACGCCGACTGCTCAGTGCCAGCGTCTCCACATCATCCGCCGTGTTCTGCGCAATGCTCTGCACCGACTGCAAGCGCCCGACAATCTCGAAACTCGCCGAGGACTGTTCGCGGGTCGTCGTGACAATCCGCCCATTGAGCTCATCGATGTGCAAGATGTCGCTGCCGACGGCCTGCAACATCGCCACCGCCAACTGACTGTCCTCGACACAGCGCTCCACACCTTCGCGACTGTCCTGCATGGCCTCCACGGCTTTGCGGCTGCCTTGCTGCAAGGCCTCGATGATGGTCCGGATTTCCTTGGTGGACACCGCCGTGCGTTGCGCCAGGCTGCGCACTTCATCGGCCACCACCGCAAAGCCCCGGCCTTGCTCGCCGGCACGCGCCGCTTCAATCGCCGCGTTGAGCGCCAGCAAGTTGGTCTGGTCGGCAATGCTGCTGATCACCTCCAGCACCGTACTGATCTGCTGCGCCTGCCCCGCGAGCACCTGCACAGTCTGGTTGGTGCCCTCCAGGCGCGAGGCCAGTTGAGTGATTTCCTGCCGCGCACGGTTCACGCTTTCCTGCCCACGGGTGATCTGCACACTGGCTTGGCCGGCATGTTCAACGGCATGCTCGACATGCACCACGATGTGCTCCATCGCATCGCCCATGCGCTGCATCGACCCGGTCATCTGCGCGATTTCCGTCAACTGATGCTTCGCGCCTTTCTCCAGCGTGTTACTGGCCTTGGCCAACTCCTGGCCCAACTGCCCCAAGCCCTGAGAGTCACGTACCACACCGTCCACCAAGTCAGTGATCTGCCCCAGGAACTGATCGAAGCGCTGCGCCAGCGACACATGTACCCGCGCCTTGTCACCCTGGCCGGTACCGACGGTGAACTGCGACGTGGTGGCGAGCATCTTGTCCAGCATGTCCTGGCTCTCCACCGCATCGGCCTGGCTGTGCACCGCCAGATAGAGCAGCGCGACCGTCTCCATCACCACATAAAAGGCGTGAACGAACACCATCGTCCAACCCCCGTGATGGGCCATCACAAACACCGGAAAACCCTGATGCTGCAGCGCATGAAACACCACGTGATGCAGCGCAATCGTCACCGCCGCCACCAGAATCGGCAGCCAGTCCCGATAAAACGTCAACACCGCCAACAACGCAAAAATCCCGAAGTGCGACTCAATGACCCCCTCGGCCTGATTGATATGCAACGCCGCCATCACCATCAAACCCACGCCCAGCAAACAACGCATCAACCGCGACCCGCCGATGGCGCGATACAACAGCGTCAATAACACGCTGGTGCCACCGCCCACCAACAGCGCCTGCTTGAAGGTGTCGTGCCAGAACGCCAGGCCGATAGCGAAAGCGAACATCAGCCAGATCAGGCCCAGCATGATGCGGTCGGCTTTGCGGTAGTGGTCGAGGAAACGAGGGGGGAAGGGCATGTACGCTTACTCCATGTATTCGAACCGGGAAGAAGCTGGGGTAGGACTAATACCAAAAGACAAGCCTGACACTGACACTGTGGCGAGGGAGCTTGCTCCCGCTGGGCTGCGAAGCGGCCCCAAAAAAATGGGACTGCTGTGCAGTCCAACGGGAGCAAGCTCCCTCGCCACAGGTCCTTTATCGCTTGAGCCATTGAGGCAAATCGATTGCCGCCATGGTCGAGGTGTATTTGAGAAGCCGTGGGGAGCGTAGCCCTTGGCCATCATTCCGGGCGGGTAGGACGTCGCTCGTGGAAAACAATGTCCGATATAGAGGCAAGTAATGCCGAAGTGACGGGGAGTACGACAGACTCCGTTGCAAAGCCTGTCGTACTCCCGAGGTCATTACGACTTCTTCGACGGATAGTTACCGCGCAAGCCACCGGACTTGTTGCCGGTTTTGCTCGGCAGGTTCGGCACTAGCGGACGGGATCTGGGCTGGGGGTTGGAGCGGCTTTGGGGTTGAGGTTGCTTGCTCATTGTTCACCTCCTGACTTACAGGATTTCGCGAGGTGGTTTACTCATGAAGTTTAGCTAATCGACTGTGGTCAGGGGGGGCACTTGGGGAAGGTGTTGTGAGCGATTGGCTTTTCTTTTTCGGCCCCGTTGATAGACCCCCTTACGCGATTCTCGGATGTTGCCTACAACTTCGGCAGGATTGAGCCAGGAAAGTCGGCGCCCTTAATTTCACACTTTGTTACCGCATACCCCAGCCGGGCGTAAAAACCTGCTTTGGTAACAGCCTGTTCGGCTGCCTCCCTCCTTGCGCTCACTTGCCTGCCAAGCCCATCCCAGAGCGCTGTACGCGCCTTTTCAAACGCCCAATCCGCGAATTGGCCGGGTGATTGCATATGCTTGTCTGTACAAGTATCTGCGTGTGCATAAGACATTCCGCCACGCAGTACACGTGCTCTTGCGTCACAAGCGCTTTCGATGGTCCTTGGGAATAAAATAATGAAAAAAGCATTTCTCACCCTTTCTGCATTGGCTTTGTGCATAGCTGCCGGTTCTGTGCTGGCCAAGGAGTACAAGGAGTTGCGCTTTGGCGTCGACCCCTCTTATGCGCCGTTCGAATCCAAGGCCGCTGATGGCAGCCTGGTGGGCTTCGATATCGATCTGGGTAACGCAATCTGCGCTGAGCTGAAGGTCAAGTGCAAATGGGTCGAAAGTGACTTCGACGGCATGATTCCCGGCCTCAAGGCCAACAAGTTCGACGGCGTGATCTCTTCCATGACCGCCACGCCAGCGCGTGAGAAAGTTATCGATTTCTCAAACGAGCTGTTCTCTGGCCCGACCGCGCTGGTATTCAAGAAAGGCGTGGCCATCGGCACCGATCCGGCCTCCCTCAAGGGCAAGAAAGTCGGCTACGAGCAAGGCACCATCCAGGAAGCCTACGCCAAGGCCGTGCTGGACAAGGCAGGGGTAGAGACCCAGGCCTATGCCAACCAGGACCAGGTGTACGCTGACCTGATCTCCGGACGCCTCGATGCCTCGATCCAGGACATGCTGCAAGCCGAACTGGGCTTCCTGAAGTCGCCACCAGGCGCCGACTTCCAGGTCAGCGAGCCGGTCGAAAGCCCCCTGCTGCCAGCCAAAACCGCCGTGGGTCTGACCAAAGGCAACGCCGAGCTCCAGGCCTTGCTGAACAAAGGTATCCAGGCACTGCACGACAATGGCACCTATGCGGCCGTCCAGCAGAAGCACTTTGGCGATCTGAATCTCTACAGCGGCAAATAATGACCCTGCGCCCATTTGCGGATGGGCACTTTTTTGATTGACGTAGGGCTGCTCAATGCTAGAAAACCTATTGCAGATTCTTGGGCTGTCAGGCTTTAGCCTTAAGGGTTTCGGCCCGCTGTTGCTGCAAGGCTCCTGGATGACTGTCAAATTATCCTTTCTGTGCTTGCTGGTGAGCGTCGGCCTGGGCCTGATCGGCGCCAGCGCCAAGCTTTCGAAATCGGCACTGCTGCGTGTACCTGCACAGGCCTACACCACGCTGATCCGTGGGGTGCCGGACCTGGTGCTGATGCTGTTGATCTTCTACAGCCTGCAAACCTGGCTGACCTCGTTTACCGATTTCATGGAATGGGAATACATCGAAATCAACCCCTTTAGCGCCGGGGTCATTACCCTGGGCTTCATCTACGGGGCTTATTTCACCGAAACCTTCCGTGGCGCCATCCTTGCCGTACCGCGAGGGCAGATGGAAGCGGCTACCGCCTACGGCCTGACCCGCGCTCAGCGCTTTCGCTTGGTGGTGTTCCCGCAAATGATGCGTTTTGCCCTGCCCGGCATCGGTAATAACTGGATGGTGATCCTCAAGGCCACCGCTCTGGTGTCGATCATTGGCCTGGCCGATCTGGTCAAGGTGGCCCAGGACGCGGGCAAGAGCTCCTATCAGCTGTTCTTCTTCCTGATTCTGGCCGCCTTGATCTATCTGGTGATCACCACCGTTTCGAACTACGTCTTGCGCCGGATGGAAATCTTCTACGCCGCAGGCACCCGGGAGGCCGTGCGATGATCGAGCTACTGCAGGAATACTGGAAACCTTTCCTGTTCCAGGACGGCAATCACATCACCGGGCTGGCCATGACCCTCTGGCTGCTCAGTGCCTCGATCTTCTTCGGCTTCGTGATGTCGATCCCGCTGTCGATTGCCCGGGTCTCGACCAATGTCTGGGTGCGCTGGCCGGTGCAGTTCTACACCTACCTGTTCCGCGGTACGCCTCTCTATATTCAGCTGCTGATTTGTTACACCGGCATTTACAGCCTGGCCGCGGTGCGTGCTCAGCCAGTACTGGATGCGTTCTTTCGCGATGCGATGAACTGCACCATCCTGGCCTTCGCCCTGAACACCTGCGCCTACACCACGGAGATCTTCGCCGGGGCCATTCGCAGCATGAACCACGGTGAAGTCGAAGCGGCCAAGTCCTACGGACTGACCGGCTGGAAGCTGTACACCTACGTGATCATGCCGTCCGCCCTGCGTCGCTCGCTGCCTTACTACAGCAACGAAGTGATTCTGATGCTGCACTCGACCACCGTGGCCTTCACCGCGACCATCCCGGACATCCTGAAAGTCGCACGGGACGCCAATTCGGCGACCTTCCTGACTTTCCAGTCGTTCGGCATCGCCGCGTTGATCTACCTGGCAGTCACTTTCTCCCTGGTCGGCCTGTTCCGCCTGGCTGAACGCCGCTGGCTGTCTTTCCTCGGCCCGGCTCACTAATTCAGGAAGCTTGTTCATGTACAAACTGACCGTTGAAAACCTGCACAAAAGTTATGGCAATCATGAAGTCCTCAAGGGCGTTTCGCTAAACGCCAAGACCGGCGATGTGATCAGCCTGATTGGCGCCAGTGGTTCGGGCAAGAGCACCTTTCTGCGTTGCATCAACTTTCTGGAAACGCCCAACGACGGCGCCATGAGCCTGGACAACCAGCCGATTCAAATGGTCCATGACCACCACGGCATGCGCGTGGCCGACGCCAATGAACTGCAACGCATCCGTACTCGCCTGGCGATGGTGTTCCAGCACTTCAACCTGTGGAGCCACATGACCGTGCTCGACAACATCACCATGGCCCCACGCCGGGTGCTGGGCGTCAGCAAGAAGGACGCAGAGGATCGCGCCCGGCGCTACCTGGACAAGGTCGGATTGCCGGCGCGGGTTGCAGATCAATACCCGGCGTTTCTCTCGGGTGGTCAGCAGCAACGGGTCGCCATTGCCCGTGCCCTGAGCATGGAACCGGAGATCATGCTGTTCGACGAGCCGACTTCGGCCCTGGACCCGGAGCTGGTGGGAGAAGTGCTCAAGGTGATCCAGGGACTGGCCGAAGAAGGCCGCACCATGATCATGGTGACCCACGAAATGAGCTTTGCGCGAAAAGTGTCGAACCAGGTGCTTTTCCTGCACCAGGGGCGGGTCGAAGAGCAGGGTACGCCCGAGGACGTATTGGGCAACCCCAAAAGCGAGCGCCTGCAGCAATTCCTCAGCGGCAACCTGAAGTAACAAGAGCGCCTTTGAGCGACCTCAGGGTCGCTCGAAGACGCTGGCTCAACCCTCAAAACGCCCACGTTCAACCTGAGCAATCAGTGTTGCCGGCACCTCTGTGATGCCGTAGCCGCTGACGAGCCGCGGCCAACAGATCGGTCTGCTTCGCTTCAAAACAAGGAACGCTGTCTGAGCAGACACCCACTCTGGAACCAGGATATCTACCATGAACTCAACGACGATCATTTCAAACCAGCAGCGACCTGTCCGCTATTGCAAAGGCACATAAATATCGGTCTGCCATTGATCCTGCGGTGTCTCGGGGGAAATGCTTAGATAATCGAAGAACAGCGGCTGGTCTCGAAGCTCCTCGCCGCTGGTGGGGAGCCAGTCGCGATAGATCGGATAGATCGATTCGCCGATGTGATCCGTCGAGCCCACGTGACGCACCACGACGCAGCGCCCGCCAGGGATAACCCTCTCGGTTACACCGAACTCATTCGCTGCTACTGCCTCGTGAATCTCGCCGCAGATTGCAAACCGGAACTCTTCGGCCGGGGTCGTATCGGGGTTGCCGAAAGGAATACCAAAGCTGCGACTTGATGCCACCGGCGACTGGCCGCTCTGCATGCGCCACTCGATAAATTTACGCACGCTCTCATTAACGAGCCCGGGCGCTCCGCAATGCTCTAATGCTGCAACCCTGACTTCGCGAAACTCCACAAATCGTATCTGCATGATGATGCTCCTGGAAAAATGAGGGATGGTGAACACCGCACTCCAGACCTGCCAATTCGGTTGCTTCCTGAATGCACTCGGCGTCATACCGAACGCCCGCCTGAACGCCCTGGAAAATGATTCGGGGCTTTCGAAACCCGCACCGAAAGCGGCGTCCAGCACCGAGTAATCCGCGAGGGAAGATAAGCAATGCGCCGCGCGCCGTAGTCGCATCAGTTGTACATAACGTGAAACAGGCACGCCCACGAACGCGGTGAATTGTCGATGGAAGTGAAACGCCGAAAAGTTCGCGACTTGGCTCAACGTCTTCACGGACAAGTCACCTTCGAGATTGGCGTCGATGTAGGCTAGTACCAGGTCGAACCGTTTTGTGTAGGCGGCGTTGCTCAGCAAGTCAGACACTGGATGGAGGCTCCGGGAAATACGGTAGGCAATAGAGTCGACTATATCGGCGTGCCCGCGCCTAGCCGTGTTTGCTCAGGTCGCGATTGAGTTGCCTGTTCGACGTGGGGCCGCCTTGGATGCACCGTGCTTGAAGGCTACCGGGCAGTTCAGCTGAGCCTGCGATTGTAAATCCTGTACGACCGAAAACTTCACGCCCTGAGGAAGTCAGTCAACCTAAATCGAGGTTCTTCAGGAGCGGTGAACCGCGCTTCCTCAATGCATTCAAATAGGTGGTTTCATCGTAGAGCGTCTCTGAGCTTCCTCCCGCCAGCATGTATTTAGCCTCCATTTCTTGAGCTGGAACCCCGTCAATAAGCCAGTTATTGAAATTGCAACTAGCGAATTGAGGCGTGTCGGCTAGAGGGGATAGCATCGTAAAGTAGCTAAACGGTCACCTTTGATGCCCGTTTTCATTTACTCCGCAGCCTGCGCCCGCAACCGCCGTCCAATCACATCTATCAAGTCACAACCATCGTGCAACGGAATGACCAGCAGTTTGGAAAAAACCGACAGCACACCGTGCCGCAACCGATCCCGGATCGGTAGGCAATGCTCTCCAGCACCTGCGCAACCGCCCGAACACGACATTCGCCATTGATTAAAGAGTATCGTAAAAATAAATCAGTTCCTTTGTTTTAGTAGTCCGTATATAGAAGATTGAATTCGGCGCTTTTGCTGTGAGGATTTTGCTGGAAGCCGCAGAGGTTGTTTGGGTCTAATATCATCTTTCGCGCGCGACGTATGCAGTAAATATTGAAGTATTGAAATTGCTACGTTGTTGTGGCATAACTTTTGTGCTGTCTGCTATATGGAATTCATATTGTTGCATGGAGCGCTATATGCAAGAACCAATTACACATTATTCACCTTTAATATCGCCTGAGTCTCGGCAAGTTAAAACTAAGGAAAGCCCGGTTTTTCCTTCAAGCTTCGATAGTATTTTGTTTTGGGATGGGACTGTCCCGACGGTTACTACGCCCCATAGTATTGAGGGTGTCAAAGACACCAGCGACGCATACCAAAAGTTGGTGGCGATAGGGCTTTCGGTGCGCGATCAGATAAAGAGTAGTTTTTCGGGGGGTGCACCGAATGTTCGAGATTATCTAGAAAAACGCATAGTCGCAGCCATTGATGGGCAGGAACTCAATGCGTTGGAAGCTGCCTTAAAAAAGAAAGCGATCATCGTAGAGCTTCTGCAAAGGGCCAGAATCCATAGGAGTTGGCACGAGGCAATACTATATAATGGTTTAGACGCATTGTCGCTAGACAGAAAAATGAGTGCCGCGGTATTTGCAACGGATGTGGATGTCGAAGAAGATATGGCAGTGCGACTAAGCATTTATGAAGAGTTCCTATTATCGCTAACTGCCGCCTACGTTAAACGAATCCTGGTCGAAGCCATCCCCATTCTGGAGGACGCTTCTGCAACTGCAGACGCTGAAATCCATCACGCCTTGGCAAGGGGCGAAGTTGCTTACACCTACAGGTTACCCATTGGTAATGGCGCAGAAGCAGGGACTGTGGCGGGTGCCATTGCCATCCATGTCGCCGACGGTTGGACCTTCAGGGCAGTGATCCATGAAGGCATTCAGCTGTTGGCAGGGTTGGGAGAAGCACTTCTCAGTCGGGCCACTGCTGTTGGGATCGGGGCCTTGTTCTATTCACCTGCTCTTGCTAACGGCGAACGCTTTCCTCAAACAGTTCTCACACTGCCCGGTAGCACTTTTTTGCCGAAGCTGCCGTCAAACCTGAATGAAATCGCTGCTACCGAAGGAACCATTGACCTTCCTTATCGGATTGTTGGCGACCTTAACCAATACACACTTGTTGCAACCCCGGCTGGAGGGAGTGTCTCGGAAAAAGTGCCAGTGCGAGCATTGGCATTCGATCCAACGACCAGCAGCTACAGTTTCACGTCAAACGATACACCGCCCAATATCCTCAGTTTTCCCATTATTCACTTGGGAAACGGCTCGACAACTTCGCCCGCCCGACCTGCGCAAGTACCGACTTACACTGGCGTTACGCTGTCGCCATTGCTTGTGCAGCCTGAAACCTTACCCGCGTTCGAATTGCCTGATTTCAGGGATTGCATTTACTGCTTTCCGATTGAAAGCGGTCTGCCGCCAATCTACGTTGTTTTTAATAGTCCTTATGAAGGAGCAACCACAAGGGGAAAACACAGCGGTCGATTTTTCAATCCCGCCAAAGCCGGAGGCCCAATCCTCGATCTCGATTGGACAAGTGCTACCGTGACCCAAGCGGGTATTGATCTAGTCAAATTACATACGGGACGTTTCAGGTCTTCGGATGCCAATGCCATCATGATTGATCGCTTGAAAAAAATTCTGCTGGGTGAATTGGTAATCACAGAGGTAGACAAACGCTTCTATACTCATGAAATCAGAGAACTCGAACGTTTCAGAGCATTAGGTGTAGCTGACGGTGTAAACTCGGATGACGGTGTTATTTGGAATAACACTCACGCCGCGACGCTGGAGGACTACAAAGTCAAGGATGCTTTTGAATTGCTCTATACACCTGATGCTTTAGAAGCGGATGAAAAGCAAAGGGAACGAGAGTATAAGGAACTTGGAGGAATAAAATAATGAGTGTCATTGCAGCCATCGTACTTAACGAGAAACCTGAAGAGGTAATTCTATTTGTAACCAAAAATCAATTAGGTATCTCCTTTCCTCAACTTGATGGCCTTTATAATCGGGCTAACTGGGCGCATGTGGAGAACAACATAGGGTTATTGAACCTTGTCCATAAAATGTGTGATGCCGGTTTTATCAAATATAGTGGGGGCGGAGTTGTGAGAGGGCCCAACTGGAGAGAGCCGGCATTCATGCTAGAAGGCAAATATACCTTTGACTGACAGCACCAAGTGCCTGAACGCAGGTGCCAGAGAACGGTGACAGTAGCCATTATTTCGTAGTCGTCCGGTTCCCTTGTCCAGTCGTTTAAATCATCGAAGGTTTCCCAGGTTGAGCCGCTGTCGCAGCGGCTCTTCTCTTTGTTACGGGTATATTGAGTATCTTCGCCTGATTGGTTTTTCGTGGCCTCGAATCATCCGGTGGCGACCTTCGGGAGCGAGGCGATGAGCGCGAAAGTCGCGCTCATCGCCTGCATGCGGGTCTTACTGATTAGGCTGAATGCCATGTTGGGGGACGGCACCGAATGGCGGTGACGAGTGGTATGGTAAAGACAGTTGCTCCCACAAGGATCTTCAGCGAGCAAATAATTTATGCTCGACACAGATCCCCTGTGGGAGCGGGCTTTCCCGCGATGGCGGGGTAACAGTCAATGCAAAGGCAGGGATCAATCAGGTACTTTGCGAACAGAACCGACAGTCAACAACCCCTACCTCGGTCCCACCGCACGCCGTACAAAAGAAAAACGCCCGACCCACATTGCATGGACCGGGCGTCGATCAAACCGCTCTAGTTCACCACTATTGGCACCGTCACGGTTTTGCCGAAGGCTGATTTGATGGTCGCCGTCGGGCTGGGCGACGGGCCGCTGCCGACGGTTGTCACCGCTATATTCCAGCGTGCGCCTGTAGCCGTAGGCGTCAGGGTGGCGGTGCCAAGGTTCACCGTACCGGTTGTAACCGTGGCAGTCGCCGTGATGGTATTGCCCGTGCCACGGGAGGTGGTGCCGGACAGGACCCAATACCAGCGGCTGTTGATGCGGGCGGTGACGGTAGCGCTGGTGACGATCAGGCTTTCGACGGCCGCTGTCGAGACCGCTACGGACACCGTCGCCGGTGGCGACTCCGCACCCTTGGCATCGGCGGCCTTATAGGTAAAGGTCGCGGTGAACGGCGCGGGGACCGTGGCCGGTGGTGTGTAGGTCACGCGCAGACCATCGGTGCTGACCGTGCCCTTGCCGGAGTCCGGTTGCGCCAGACCCACCACTTTAAGTGGCACGTTACCGTCAGGGTCGCTGTCGTTAGCCAGCACGTTGATGATAAGCGGTTGGCCGTTGTTGCTGATGGCGCTGTCGGGGTTGGCGATCGGGTTTTTGTTATCGCCATCGTTGACACGGGTATCGCCAGTGCGGAAGGTCGGCAGCGCGGCGGAGTTGACGTAGGTCACGCCGTCCCAGCCGGGCAGGGGCGTTGGCATCAACTGGAACTGACCGGGGTGCTCGATATCCCAGCGCAACAACATGGACGTGTCCTCGTGCTGGGTGTTGTGGCAGTGCTCCATGTAGGTCCCGGCGAATTCACGGAAGTGGATCGCCATTTCCACATCCACTGAGCTGTCGATGCCCTCGCCGATGCGATAGACGTCCTTGCGTGCCCATTTTTCCCATTCCGGTGGGGCCTTGCCGTCGCGGTGGAGGATGATCCCCTCTTCGAAATGCACGTGCACTGGGTGGGTCCAGCCGGTGCCGCCGGTCTTGATTTTCCACACCTCAAGAGTGCCGTCGCCGGAGAACCCGGCAGGGGTCGGGCCATTGGCCAGTTGCGGAGCGGCGCTGATCCGGCGTGGGTCCATGCGGTAGCCGAAACCGCCGTCGGTCTTGATGGTCCAGGGTTCTTCATCGGTGCCGTCGGAGCGGCCGAAGATGAACTCGCGATGCCGCGCCACTTTGAGCTTGGCCTGCACCACCGGATCGTCGCGGTTGAGGGTCAACGGGATCATGGTCTTGCCGGCCGGTTTACCCGGTTTGGCGGGTTCGTAGTCGGCAGGGTTCATGCTCACGTCCTGGCCGGCATAAGGCTTGACCACCAGTTGCAGGAACTTGCCCACTGCCGGGTCGCCGTTGTCCCATTGCAGACCGTTGCTGCCCGACTTGAGCACCGCTTTGTACTTGCCGGACAGGACATCGGCCAGGCTCAGCGGTGTAATCTCCGGTCCCTTGCCGGTTTGGTGCTCCATCAGGTTGACGAAGTACAGCTTGTCGCCGGTGCTGATCCCGTTTTTCGCGAAGTTGACGATGATGTCGTAACGCTCTGCGATACCCATGGTCGGCAGGATGGCGTTGTGGTTTTGCAGGTCGCCGTCACCGTCCAGGTCCATGCTGCCGTCGAACGGCACGGTGTGTTCCATGAGGTTGCCGTCGTTGGCGATCAAGTGGAACGGTACGCGGGTATAAGACAGGCCGGAACCTGTCGGGCCGGGGAATTCGCCGCCGGTGCCGACGACTTCACGCACCAGCGCGATCCTCAAGTAGCGCGACACCGAGCCATTGAGGATGCGGAAGCGATAGCTGCGCGCCCGTACATTCAGGCGCGGCTGGTATTGCCAGTTGACCAGGATCTGATCGCCCAGGAAGCCACCGCTGTTGAACGGGTTGAACCACAGTTGGCCGTTCTGATCCCAGGCCTTGTCGGCCACCAGCAGGTTCACATCGTAGTCGCGGTTACCCCAAGGCAACGCCGAACCGCTGGGCAGGCGCAGGTTGACGCCGTCTTCGAAGGCTTCGTTACCGCGGTCCATAGCGCTGTAGTAATTCATCATCACCGCGTTGCCCTTGTAGACGTTCTGCGCGGTGAAATCGAACATGTGGTCATGGAACCAGTGGGTGCTCATGGTTTCGTGCCAGTCGCCACGGATCTTGATGCTGCCGTTGTTGCACGTCTTGAGGCCCGGAGTGGCATCGTTGACATACAGGGTTTCGCCCGGGGCGCAGGGGAACGCCGCGCGCGGATCCTGGGCGTTGGTGTTGATGGTGTCGTATCCGGCCAGTTGCATCGGCCAGCGATAGTCGTAGTACTGCCCCGGAAAGAAAAACGCGTTGGCATAGCCGTCGCTTTCGGCCGGAGAGTGCCCGTTGTGTTCGTGGGTTGTAATGGTGTGCAGGCCAAAACCCATGTTGGCCGACGGATCGATCGGCAGGGCGTTGTAGTGACGCATCAGCACCGGTTGGCCGTAACGCACCATCAGCAGTTTTACTGGAAAGGTGCCGTCGAAGGTCCACAGCGCCTTGTGATTCTGGATCGGCATGTTGGGGTGAAAACGGGTGTCGATGCCTTTGGTGGTGCCGGTCGTGGTCGGGATGTCCGAGGTCTGGTAGTACAGCCCACCAGGCCCGAACTCACCGACAGCATAGTTGTGCATTTGCCGGCGGTCGCGCATGCCGCCATTGAGCTTGGCGCCCGCTTGCACGGTTTTGAAGGCGACCTGTGGGTAGAACTCGTTCCAGCGCTGGTGCGACCAGCCTTTTCCAGGCGGACGACCTTCGGCCGGCGAGCCGACCGGGTGACGGTTGAGGAAGGCTTCGATCTGCGCTTTCCACGGGTTACGGTCCAGCACGTTGGAGTACTGCGACGGAAACGGGTACAACCCCGGCTGGCGCATGAAGGCTTCCAGCGCCGCGGCGGAAGGACCGCTGCGGGCGATGTTGTTCGGGTCCTGCGTGGGCGCCGGGCCGACGATCGGAACCGGGAAGGTCAGGGGCGGTGCCGGCAGTGTCGGGTCGAGTTTCTCCGTGCCGAATTCTTCGAACAGCAGCAATTGCTGCGTGTACGGCTGGGCCCCGAACAACGGGCTGGGCTTGCCATTGGTGGGGATTTTGAATGATGTCTGCAGGGCTGGCGGCAGCACGTTGTCGGTCGTTGGCGTGGTGCGGGTGCCGTACACACCATTGGGCAGGGCGATGGCGCCCTGGTTGGCGGGTGGCATGGTCAGTATGGAATCCAGTGCAGCCTTGGGGTCGGGCGCAGGATTGGTATACGCCGAGGGGTCCGTCGGTGGTGGCGGGCCGAAATCATCCAGTGGTACGGCGTTGGCGGTAGTCACGGTAAGGAGCATCGCACAGGGCAGGCATGACCTGCGCAGCAAGGCGATGGAGCTGCATGGTAGTGTCGCGCGTATCATTTTTCACCCCTCGCGTCATGCCGAATCTGGCAAGCCCCGCCGTCTTCATGATGTCCGGGACGACAGCTGTTGCGGGTACTTGGGGTGTGCAACTAATGAGCCATTACCCTGGGGCGAAGAAAAAGTTCAATTTAATTAGCGAATTGTTTCTTGATGTTTCAAATTGGGGCAGGGGGGGAGTGGGGAACATTCCTCAAGTTAGGTGGTAAACGCCCGGATGGGTGGGTGTAGTGCCCCGTTTGCGGGGATGGTAGCGGCCCCATAAAAAGCATAAAAAGGGACAGACCACGATTTCAGGTAAATACCGAGCCGTCGTGATCTGTTCCCTGTTTCCGCGCGGCCGATTTCTATGTCTGGCACAACTTCCCTGACATCGGTGGGCCTATACTTTAACGATCGGCACACTCGATGTGGCATGCAGTCGTGTTTGATGTATGGGGGACGCGTCGAGCGATCGTTCACGCAGGCCACGGCCTGCCTTCGTCGTAGGGAGGAAAACATTCATGGCGCGTAAATACATCGACTGCCGCGAGTTTCCGAGCGATTCCCACTGCTCAATCGCACTGTCCGCAGACTCTGAAAACGAACTGCTCGAGGCCGCCGCGCAGCATGCGGTCAGTGTTCACAAACACACCGACTCACCAGAACTGCGAGCTCAACTGAAGACGATGTTTCACGACGGAACCCCGCCTGTTGAAGCACCGCGTCCTGCTTAGCACCCAGGGGTTTCAGAGGAGTGATTGTCATCGATAAGCACCTACGAGGCTCATTTCGATGAGTTCCGCAGGCCTGAAGGTGGTTTTTTATGCCTGGCACAATTTGAATGACGAAGTAGATCCCCGAGGAGCTGCCGATGGCTGCTCCTTGGGGGGGGCTTTGGAGGGCTTGTTTAATGTGGCTGCGTGTTCATTCAAGCTAAGCTCAAGCTGATTCGACAGACTGCTATCGATCAGAAGCGCTCACCTCTGCGTCTCACACACTCGACTTTCAGGCGCGCTTGGGGAGCTTCCAGTTCGGGCGAATGAAGTGGCATGTGTAGCCATTCGGTATACGTTCGAGGTAATCCTGGTGCTCTGGTTCCGCTTCCCAAAAAGGCCCCGCCGGTTCGATTTCGGTGACTACTCGGCCTGGCCACAGGTGTGAAGCATCGACATCGGCAGCGGTGTCCTCGGCAATGTCGCGTTGCTGTTCGTTGAGGTAGTAGATCGCCGAACGATAGCTGGGGCCCAGGTCATTACCCTGACGGTTGGGCGTGCAGGGGTCGTGTATCTGGAAGAAGAACTCAAGGATCTGCCGGTAGCTGATCACGGCAGGGTCGAAGACGATCTCGATGGCTTCGGCGTGGTTGCCATGGTTGCGATAGGTGGCATTCGGCACATCGCCGCCGGTATAACCGACCCGCGTGTGCAGCACACCGGGATAGCGCCGCAGAAGATCCTGCATGCCCCAGAAGCAGCCGCCGGCGAGAATGGCAGTTTCGGTTTGTCTGGTCATGGTCTGTCCTTCCTCACGGGAACGTTGTGTATAGCCACTGTTATGAGGGCGTGTTGGCCGATTCCAAGGTTTCGCGCAAACAGAACTGGAATGACCGCTCCTGGCCGATTGCTGCCTGATGCCAAGGGCAAAAAAAGCCCGCTCGATGGCGCAATACCGTTCATTTAAGAGATAGAGCGAGCAATAAGTAACCTGTGGCGAGGGAGCTTGCTCCCGCTGGACTGCGCAGCAGTCCCATTTTAGGGCCGCTTCGCGCCCCAGCGGGAGCCAGCTCCCTCGCCACAGATACAGTGTTCGTCCTTAAGTGAACAGCATTACGCTCAATGGCGGGCTTCGTATTCGGCTTTTCCTATGGCAGGTGGCCCAAATTCTTGCGGAATTCGACCTCCAGCTTTCGACAAACGTCTGCGATAACGTTTTTCCCGACTGCCGGGCCGGAGTAGCTGTTTACTTCCTCGTGGCATCGTTCGGCGGCCTCACGGGCCTGCGTTCTTTCCTTGTCTTCCGATGTGTTGCTGACATAAAAGCCGAAAGCCAGGTACAAGGTGATGGCGATAATGATTCCGACGACGATCTTGCTGTTCAGGCCCATTCTCTTTTCTGACGGTAGTGGCCACCCAGGTGGGATTCGTTTTTTTTGCCTGAGGTCAGATTGGCAGTGTTTGCATAAGATGGCTTCAGCCATGATGACTTCCGCGCAATAGGGGCAACTCTTTTTTCCAGCCTCCACAGATGAAACTCCTTTTTCAAAACAGGATTCTATCATTGGGTCTGAGGGTCGTTTGGCACTTGGGGAATGTGTTGTGAGTGACTAAACCGGCTGCATGCAACGCAAACAAAGCGGGCGCCTGATTAGGCACCCGTTTTTGTTTATTTCGCTGCTTGTGCTCGCAAGCGTCGGCCGATCACATCCATCAAATCGCAGCCATCGCGCAACGGAATGACCAGCAACTTGGAAAAGTCCTCCAGCACTACCGTGTCGCAACCGAGTTCGGAGCGATAGGCGATGTTTTCCAGCACCTGCGTGACTGTCCGGATACGGTAGTCGGCCATGGCTTGCAAGACGTCGAGTGGGGCTTGGGTGTCGATGAGCAGGGAAGCCGGTTTCAGGTCGATTCCGGTAAGAGGCATGTATCTTTCCATAGATGAAACTCCGATCAGTGCAAAGGTTGACTGTCCCTCACTCGTCGCCAAACGAATGGGTGACAGCTGTACGCAGGTTGGCGAACCGGGATCGGAAAACCGGCAGACCCGAAGGTCTCCCACGCACAGCTGCCATAAAGACAGCTTTGCGAAGGTGCAACAGCATCTGCAAAAAAGCACAGTGCTTTTGCATCCGATCGAACAGGTCGCCAAACCTGGTCGCCATTTGGGCGACGGGGCGGACTATAAGCTTCATCAAGGTCATGGGCAAGGTGAGGAATTCCGAGGCTGACGTAAGATCCGTGATGATGAAACTTCAGACCTTTCACCTCAGGCCGCTGGAAATATAAACACAGACCTGAGATGTTCACGGCCCCTTGGATTCAGCCACCCACGCTATCCTTGCTCATCGCTCACGCCGTCGAGATGGACCTTCCCGAATGCAAACACCGAATCCCCAACGCCCCCTCTGGAAAACCTACCTGTTTTTCCTCGCTCCGATGGTCCTGTCGAATTTCCTGCAATCCATGTCCGGCACGGTCAACAGCATCTACATCGGCCAGATGCTCGGCACCCAGGCGCTGGCGGCGGTGTCGGGGATGTTCCCCATTGTGTTTTTCTTCATCGCCCTGGTGATCGGCCTTGGTGCAGGCGCGGGGGTGTTGATCGGGCAGGCTTGGGGGGCGCGGGAGACGCATCTGGTGAAGGCGATTGCCGGAGCGACGTTATTGTTGGGGGTGTTGATCGGGTTGGTGGCGGCGGTGGTGGGGAGTGTGTTTGCGCGGTCGGCGTTGATGGGGTTGGGGACGCCTGCGGATGTGCTGGACGATGCGGTGGCGTATGCCCATGTGATGTTGTGGATCATGCCGTCGCTGTTGGTGTTTGTGTTGTTCACGCAGTTGCTGCGCGGAGTCAGCGATACCTTGTCGCCGTTGTTGGCGCTGGTGGTGTCGACCTGTGTCGGGCTGGCGCTGACGCCGGCGTTGATTCGCGGGTGGTTGGGTTTTGCGCCGATGGGGATTCAGAGTGCGGCGATAGCCGGGCTGGTGGGCAACCTGGTGGCGATGGGGTTGCTGGCGTGGCGGTTGATTGGCAAGGGCCATCCGCTGGCGCCGGACCGTGAGTTCTTTGCGGCGATGAAGCTGGACATGGCGATCCTCGGCAAGGTGCTGCGCATCGGTTTGCCCACCGGGTTGCAGATGGTGGTGTTGTCGTTGTCGGAGCTGGTGATTCTGGCGCTGGTGAACCAGCACGGTTCCCAGGCGACGGCGGCGTATGGCGCGGTGACGCAGATCGTCAATTACGTGCAGTTCCCGGCGTTGTCGATTGCGATTACTGCGTCGATCCTTGGGGCGCAGGCGATCGGGGCGGGGCGCATCGAGCGTATCGGGCCGATCCTGAGGACCGGGCTGATGATCAACGTGTGTTTGACCGGTGGCCTGGTGGTGCTCGGGTACTTGTTGTCGAGCTGGTTGCTGGCGTCGTTCCTCACTGAAGAGGCGACGCTTAACATGGCCCAGCACTTGTTGCACATCATGCTCTGGAGCCTGTTGGTGTTTGGCTTCCAGGCGATCATCGGCGGCATCATGCGCGCCAGCGGCACGGTGATGGTGCCGGTGGCGATTTCCATAGTGTGCGTGGTGGGGATTCAGTTGCCGGCGGCGTATCTGCTGGATGCGAAGTTCGGGCTGCAAGGGGTGTGGATGGCGTTTCCGGTGGCGTATCTGGGGATGCTGGTGTTGCAGACGCTGTATTACAAGCTGGTGTGGCAGCATCAGAAGATTGAGCGGTTGGTGTAGGCCATTGCGCTTGATGTCGGCCTGCATGAGGTCGACAATTTGGGGGCTGTGAGCCGACAGGCGCCATCGCCTGGGGAGGTTTCAAATGAGCCCCTTGTCCCATTCCATCCTGCAAGACCGGCCGGCAGCCGGGCGGCGTTTGATCGAGCCGTTGCTGCCTTACGCCAATCGCCCCGATGTCATCGTTCTGGCCTTGCCCCGTGGCGGTGTGCCGGTGGCTTATGAGGTGGCCACGGCGCTGAAGGTTCGCCTGGACCTGATGCTGGTGCGCAAGCTCGGCGTGCCGTCCCACCCGGAGTACGCCATGGGCGCGATTGCCAGCGGTGGTATCCAGATTCGTAATGAAGAGGCGCTGCGGGTGCATCCGATTGCCAAGGCAGCATTCGACGCCGTGGTCGAACAGGAAAGCCGCGAGCTGCTGCGCCGCGAGAAGGTCTACCGCGGCACGCGGCCGGCGGCGCAGCTCAAGGATCAGGTGGTGATCCTGATCGACGACGGCCTTGCCACCGGCGCATCGATGAGGGCGGCGATTCAGGCGCTACGGGTGCAGGCGCCATCGCGCATCGTGGTGGCGGTGCCGGTGGCGCCGATTGAAACGGTGGAGGCGCTGCGCAGTGAGGTGGATGAGTTGATCTGCCCGCTGATGCCCGAGTGGTTCACCTCGATTGGCCATTGGTACATGGACTTTTCCCAGACCTCGGATGCCGAGGTGATCGAGCTGTTGCAGCGGGCGTGGCAACGCGGGGAGTGCGGGTAGCGCTGGCGGCCAGCGGCAGGTGGTCGCAAATCAACGCGCGAGGTGGAATTAACGCCGGTTGTTTGCTTAAGTCCATCTGGTGCCACCCGACTTGAGCGGCACGCCAACTCAAGACGGGAGCCCTCCCGGAGAGTGCCATGAACCTTCGATCCGCGCGTTGCGTCGCTCTGGCTGGCACGTTGGTGTTCGGCCTGGTGCCGTTCGCGCAAGCCGTGGAATACAAGGAAGTGAACGCCAGGGCCAGCACCTTGAGTTTCACCTATGAGCAGATGGGGTCGAGAGCCTACGGCACTTTTGGCAAGTTCAAGGCCAGGCTCGACTTCGACACCGATAACCCTGGTGCCGCCCATGCCGCGCTGACCATCGACCTGATCAGCATCGACGCCGGCAGCAGCGATGCCAATACCGAGCTGCAAAAACCGGCCTGGTTCGACACCGCGACTTATCCGGTGGCGACCTTCGAATCGACGTCCATCAAGGCCTTGGGCAATAACCGCTACACCATCACCGGCAAGCTTTCCCTGCGCGGGCTTACTCGGGAGGTGAGTGTGCCGGTGCTGCTCAAATCGGAGAGCGCCATCGGCATCTTCGATGGCGAGCTGGTGCTCAAGCGTGACGACTTCAAGATCGGCGAGGGCGAGTGGGCGGACAGTGTGGTGTCCAACGAGATCAATATCCGCTTCCGGATGGTGGCGCCGCAGCGGTGACTGCCAGGCACTTTGCCGATAGAACCGACAGTCAACTAACCCAACCTCGGTCCCGCCGCACGCCGCACAAAAGAAAAACGCCCGATCCACATTGCATGGACCGAGCGTCGATCAATCCGCTCTAGTTCGCTTTTATCGGCACTGTCACGGTTTTGCCGAAGGCTGATTTGATGGTCGCCGTCGGGCTAGGCGACGGGCCACTGCCGACGGTCGTCACCGCTATATTCCAGCGTGCGCCTGTAGCCGTAGTCGTCAGGGTGGCGGTGCCAAGGTTCACCGTACCGGTGGTGGTCGTGGCAGTCGCCGTTATGGTATTGCCCGTGCCACGGGAGGTGGTGCCGGACAGGACCCAATACCAGCGGCTGTTGCTGCGGGCGGTGACGGTAGCGCTGGTGACGATCAGGCTTTCGACGGCCGCTGTCGAGACCGCTACGGACACCGTCGCCGGTTCCGACTCCGCGTCCTTGGCATCGCTGGCCTTATAGGTAAAGGTCGCGGTGAACGGCGCGGGGATCGTGGCCGGTGGTGTGTAGGTCACGCGCACACCATCGGTGCTGACCGTGCCCTTGCCGGAGTCCGGTTGCTCCAGCCCCACCACTTTAAGTGGCACGTTACCGTCAGGGTCGGTGTCGTTGGCCAGGACGTTGATGATCACCGGTTGGCTAGTATTGCTGATGGCGCTGTCGGGGTTGGCGATCGGTTTTTGGTTATCGCCGTCGTTATTGTTACGGGTATCGCCAGTGCGGAAGGTTGGCAGCGCGGCGGAGTTGACGTAGTTGACGCCGTCCCAGCCGGGCAGGGGCGTTGGCATCAACTGGAACTGACCAGGGTTCTCGACATCCCAGCGCAGCAGCATGGACGTGTCCTCATGCTGGGTGTTGTGGCAGTGCTCCATGTAGGTCCCGGCGAACTCGCGGAAGCGGATCGCCATTTCCACATCCACTGAGCTGTCGATGCCCGCGCCGATGCGATAGACGTCCTTGCGTGCCCATTTTTCCCATTCCGGTGGGGCCTTGCCGTCGCGGTGGAGGATGATCCCCTCTTCGAAGTGCACGTGCACCGGGTGGTTCCAGCCGTTGCCGCCGTTCTTGATTTTCCATACTTCCAGGGTGCCGTCGCCGGAGAACCCGGCAGGGGTCGGGCCATTGGCCAGTTGTGGAGCGGCACTGATGACTCGAGGGTCCATCTGGAAGCCTAAACCGCCGTCGGTCTTGATCGTCCAGGGTGCTTCGTCGGTGCCGTCGGAGCGGCCAAAGATGAACTCGCGATGGCGCGCCAGTTTCAGTCTGGCCTGCACTGTCGGGTCGTCACGGTCGAGGGTCAGCGGAAGCATGGTTTTACCCATCGCCTTGCCCGGCTTGGCGGGTTCGTAGTCGGCGGGGTTCATGCTCACGTCCTGGCCGGCGTAAGGCTGGACCACCATCTGCAGGAACTTGCCCACCACCGGGTCGCCAGCGTCCCATTGCAGCCCGTTGCTACCGAGCTTGAGCACCGCCTTGTACTTGCCGGACAGAACATCGGCCAGGCTCAGCGGTGCAGACTCCGGCCCCTTGCCGGTCTGGTGCTCCATCAGGTTGACGAAGTACAGCTTGTCGCCGGTGCTGATCCCGTTTTTCGCGAAGTTGACGATGATGTCGTAACGCTCGGCGATGCCCATGGTGGGCAGGATGGCGTTGTGGTTCTGGAGGTCGCCGTCGGCGTCCAGGTCCATGCTGCCGTCGAACGGCACGGCGTGTTCCATGAGGTTGCCGTCGTTGGCGATCAAGTGGAACGGCACGCGGGTATAGGACAGGCCGGAACCTGCCGGGCCAGGGTATTCACCACCGGTGCCGACGACTTCACGCACCAGTGCGATCCTGAAGTAGCGCGACACCGAGCCATTGAGAATGCGGAAGCGATAGCTGCGTGCCCGCACGTTCAGGCGCGGCTGGTACTGCCAGTTGACCAGCAGCTGATCGCCGAGAAAACCATCGGTGTTGAACGGGTTGAACCACAACTGGCCATTGGCGTCCCAGGCCTTGTCGGCCAGCATCAGGTTGACGTCATAGTCGCGGTTGCCCCAGGGCAACGCCGAACCGCTGGGCAGGCGCAGGTTGACGCCGTCTTCCAGTGCTTCGTTGCCACGATCCAGGGCGCTGTAGTAATTCATCATCACCGCGTTGCCCTTGTAGACGTTCTGCGCGGTGAAATCGAGCATGTGGTCGTGGAACCAGTGGGTGCTCATGGTTTCGCGCCAGTCGCCACGGATCTTGATGCTGCCGTTGTTGCACGTCTTGAGACCCGGCGTGGCATCGTTGACGAACAGGGTTTCGCCCGGGGCGCAAGGGAACGCTGCACGCGGATCCTGAGCGCTGGTGTTGATGGTGTCGTAACCGGCCAACTGGATCGGCCAGCGATAGTCGTAGTACTGCCCCGGAAAGAAAAACGCATTGGAAAAGCCGTCGCTTTCGGCCGGGGAGTGGCCGTTGTGTTCGTGGGTGCTGAGGGTGTGCAGGCCAAAACCCATGTTGGCCGACGGATCGATCGGCAGGGCGTTGTAGTGGCGCATCAGCACGGGTTGGCCGTACCGCACCATCAGCAGTTTTGGCGGAAAGGTGCCGTCGAAGGTCCACAGCGCCTTGTGGTTCTGGATTGGAAAGTTGGGATGGAAACGGGTGTCGATGCCTTTGGTGGTGCCCGCAATGACTGGAGCGTCCGAGGTCTGGTTGTAGAGACCGCCTGGTCCGAACTCACCGACGGCGTAGTTGTGCATTTGCCGGCGGTCGCGCATGCCGCCGTTGAGCTTGGCACCCGCTTGAGTGGTCTTGAAGGCGACCTGCGGGTAGAACTCGTTCCAGCGCTGGTGCGACCAGCCTTTTCCTGGTGGACGCCCCTCGGCCGGCGAGCCGACCGGATGGCGGTTGAGGAAGGCTTCGATCTGCGCTTTCCACGGGTTGCGGTCCAGCACGTTGGAATACTGCGACGGAAACGGGTACAGCCCCGGCTGGCGCATGAAGGCTTCCAGCGCCGCGGCCGAAGGACCACTGCGGGCGATGTTGTTCGGGTCCTGCGTGGGCGCCGGGCCGACGATCGGAACCGGGAAGGTCAGGGGGGGCGGCGGCAGTGTCGGGTCGAGTTTCTCCGTGCCGAATTCTTCGAACAGCAGCAATTGCTGAGTGTACGGCTGGGCCCCGAACAACGGGCTGGGCTTGCCATTGGTAGGGATTTTGAAGGATGTCTGCAGGCTGGGCGGCAGCACGTTGTCGGTCGTTGGCGTAGTGCGGGTGCCAAACACGCCATTGGGCAAAGCGACGGAGCCCTGGTTGGCGGGCGGCATGGCCTTTACGGCATCCAGCGCGGCCTTGAAGTCGGTCGGCGGGTTGCTATACGCCGAAGGATCTGTTGGCGGCGGCGGGCTGACATCGTCAAGCGGTGCAGCGTTGACGGTGCCGAGGCTGACGTTGATCAGCATCACAGCGGCGATGCCCGGTTTGCTGAAAAAACCGTGCGATTTGAGGTCTGGCATTTTTTTCATGTTGTTCCCCTCGGGGCGCGCCGGCGTGGCTGACGTTCGTCATTCGCTCGGTGCAAGAGGTGCGCCAATCGAGGAGGGGGCGAAAACTTGTTTGATATCAATAAGCTGGCTAATTGGACTTTAGTCGTAGTGGCACAGTGGGTGGGAATCCTCAGAGTTGGGGGCCTTCACCCACCCATTCCCCCCCACTCACACCACGGACCGCTGTGATAATTGCCAGGCGCGCTATGATAGGCGGCCCTTGCCTCCCGGAGCCTGTCACCGCAATGCCCCTGATCAGCCACTTCAAGAACCCGTGCCCCGAGCACATCAATAGCCAGATCCTGCAGATGGTGGTCGACAACCTGACCGACATCAGCATGGTCGCGATCCCGCCCAGCAACCTGCTGTACAACCTCTATCAATACGCGATCGGCTATGAGGTGCACCTGTATCTGGAGGCGCTGAACGGTGAAAAAGGCATTGCCGTGGAGTTGATTGTCGCCACGGACGAAGACGACCCGCAAAAGGTGACTGGCTTTGTGCTGTACCTGCCGGTGCAGGACGACCCCGAGGCGTGCGGCGTGGCGTACATGGCGGTGCAGGCCGAGTATCGGCGCCAGGGCGTGGCCCGGCGGATGCTGCGGGAAGTGGTCGGCCGCTATCCCCATGCCGAACTGACCTGCGCGGTGGCCAAGGTGCCGTATTTCGAGGCGATGGGCTTTCAGGTGCTGGGTGTGCGCGCGACCCAGGTGTTGATGAACACCCGTGACCACGCCACCGATGGCTTGATGGCGCTGCTGGATGTGGCGTCGATCTACAGCTCGCTGGAAGTGCGGCAGATTCATACCTACCTGCTGCAAAAGCATGGCAAACGGGCCATGACCGACGCGGAAAAACAGCGCGACCGGCATCTGGACCAGTTGACGCGCAAGGCTCAGGAGTTTGTGCGGGGGCGGTTGGGTGACGATGCGGTGCCAGCCGCCGGCCCTCGGTTGCGCCTGGTCTGATCGCACTCTCCTAAACATCACAACTCCCACATTGGAGATGTATTGATAGGTAGATGGTTTTCGGAGGTAAAAAAAAGAGCCTCAAAGCTCTTGATGGGGAGGAAGTGGAGCCGTGAGGCTCAAGATGCGCGTGAAACAAGCGGTGAGCTTGGTAGTGGTTCAGTTCACTCACCACCTACGCGGCGGCTTGCACAAACAAGCGGCTGCGTAAGTTCATCCTAAAAAGACCTAGTGTTTTACTCAAGTACCGCTAGTCGTATCCCCCGGCCAGCCGGCGCGGCGCAACGCCTTGAGCAGGGTTTCGGCATCCAGCCCCTGCACCCCATGCCCGTTGCCTTCGGCCGTTTCGGCGGCAAGCAGGGCATTGATGATGGCTTCTTCCACGGCTTCGGTGGCGGCCAGGAACAGCTCGCTGATGTGGTCGTTGTTGACCATGCTCAGGTTGTCGGTGGTCGGCGCTTTCTTGCTCTCGTAGGCAGCCGGTGGCACGTGATCGTTACCGGTGGCGAAGGCGATGAAGATGTCGCCGCTGTGGTCTTCATTGCCGCCGCCGGTGCGGGCCAGGCCGAGGCTGGCGCGCTGGGCCAGGCGGGTGCACTGGTGTGGCAGTAGCGGCGCATCGGTGGCCAGGCAGACCACGATCGAACCCATGCCAGGATGGGGTAACGAGGCCTTGAGGAACGGCGAATCGACCTGTTCCATGTAGCGCCCGACCGGGTAGCCATCGACGCGCAATTCATTGCGAATGCCGTGGTTGGCCTGGACGATCGCCCCCACCGTCCAGCCACCCTGGACACTGCTCAAACGGCGCGACGCAGTGCCGATGCCGCCCTTGAATTCGTGGCAGATCATGCCGCTGCCACCGCCGATATTGCCTTCGGCCACCGGACCACCCGTCGCCGAACGCACGGCCTGGGCCACGTGTTCAGGCTTCACGTGAAAGCCGTTGATGTCGTTGAGCAAGCCGTCGAAGGTTTCCAGCACCACCGGCATGTTCCAGTAGAGGCGCCCGTCATCCGGCTGCTGCTCGCGGTCGAGCACGATCAGCGCGTCGCGCACCACGCCCAGGCTGTGGGTGTTGGTGAAGGCGATGGGGCTGGTCAGCAAGCCGGCCTCGCGAATCCACTCCAGCCCCGTGGCATCGCCGTTGCCGTTGAGCACATGCACGCCGGCAAAGCAGGGTTGCTGGCTGGTGGAACCGGCGCGCGGTTCGATGACGGTGACGCCGGTGAGGATGTCGCGGCCATTGGCGGTGCGGCCTCGCACATCGCTGTGGCCGACCCGTACGCCGGGGACGTCGGTGATGGCATTGAGCGGGCCGGGTTGCAGTTGGCCAATCGGGATGTTCAGGTCACGGGCGCGTGGTTTCATGGGTTTTCTCATCGTTAATTCATTCCAGAAAATTTGCAGGCCAACTCGATCTTGTGGCGAGGGAGCTTGCTCCCGCTGGGCTGCGCAGCAGCCCCAAGATCTCGGTTAACACGTCGATTTTGTGAGTGCTGCGCACTCAAGCGGGAGCAAGCTCCCTCGCCACAGAACAGAGCTGGATTCATTGACCGTTCTTGACCTTGCTCCAGATCCGCGTGCGCACGCGTTCGGTAGCCGGCGGCAAGGGCTGGAGAGTGAACAAGGTCGCCATGGCTTCAGCCGGCGGATAGACGGCCGGGTTGTTGCGGGTCGCTTCGGCCACCAGCGTGGTCGCGCTGCGGTTGCCGTTGGGGTAGTTGAGGTGGTCGCTGACCGGGGCGATGACTTCGGCGCGCATCAGGTAGTCGATGAAGGCCATGCCTTGTTCCGGGTGTGGGGCATCCTTGAGCAGCACCAGCGTGTCGAACCACACCGGCGCGCCTTCCTTGGGCAAGCTGTAGGCGATCTTCACGCCGTTGCCGGCCTGCTCGGCGGTGCTCTTGGCTTCAAGCATCGCGCCGGACCAGCCCACCGCCACGCAAATGTTGCCGTTGGACAGGTCGCTGATGAACTTCGACGAGTTGAAGTAGGCGATGTGCGGGCGCAGTTTGAGCAGCAGCGCTTCGGCCTTCTTGTAGTCCTCTGGGTTGGTGCTGTTGGGTGGCAGGCCGAGGTAATGCAGGGCGACCGGCAGCATCTCCGACGGCGAGTCGAGCATGGCCACGCCGCATTGGCCGAGTTTGGCCAGGTTCTCTTCCTTGAACACCAGGTCCCAGGAATCCACCGGCGCCTTGTCACCCAGCGCTGCGCGGACTTTGTCGATGTTGTAGCCGATGCCGTTGGTGCCCCACAGGTAGGGCACGGCGTACTGGTTGCCGGGATCGTTGTTGGCGAGTTTCGCCAGCAGATCAGTGTCCATGTTCTTGAAGTCAGGCATCTGCGCACGGGGCAAGGGGGCGAGGGCGCCGGCCTTGATCAGCGTGGGCAGACTGAAGTTGCTGGCCACCACCACGTCGTAGCCGCTGCGGCTGGTAAGCAACTTGCCTTCCAGCACTTCGGCGCTGTCGAAGGTGTCGTAGACCGGCGCAATCCCGGTGTCACGCTTGAAGTCCTGCAAGGTGGTGGGGCCGATGTAGTCGTACCAGTTGTACACGTGCACCGTCGGGGCTTCGACCGCAAAAGCCGACAGCGAAACCGCCAGACAGGCGCCAAACCCCAGATTGAAATACAAGCGGTGACGACTCATGATGCGGCACTCCTGGCCTGTTGCGGCCGGTGGTAATCAGGAGTTTGCAGCGTATCGACCGGGGTGGCCTTCACCCATTCCCATCATGGGTTACTCAAAAGGGGTAGTGCGTGGACGCGTTGTTGAAAGAGTTGCCGGTGCACCAGGGGCTGGCGCGGGTCTTCACGGCGGTGGGGCAGGACGGTTTCTGGCGTGCGCTGGTCGATACCTTGCGCTTGCTGGTGCCGCTGGACAACGCGCTGGTGGCGCTGATGCGCCCGGGCCATGTGCCGCGCCTGCTGATTGACTTCGATGCCAAGGGCAACAGTGATGAACAGGAAGAACTTGCGGACTACCGCGCCGGCATGTACCTGCTCGATCCGTTCTACCAGGCCGCCTGCGCGGGCATTGCCGATGGTTTGCACAGCCTCGAATCGGTGGCCCCCGATCAGTTCCAGCACAGCGAGTACTACTTGAGTTACTTCAGCACCGTGGTCGGTGGGGATGAGTTGCAGTTCATGGTCAACGTCGATGGCGCCGTGCTCGGCCTGTCCCTGGGGCGTGCGACTCGCTTCAGCCTCGAGGAGCAGGGCCGCCTGCTGTGCGTGCGTGACTGGGTGCTGGCGGCGATGCGCCGACACCTGGATTTGCTGCCACCGGAAGGGCCGGTCGCCGAGGCTGTGGCGGGTGACCTGGCAACCTTGCTCGATCGCTTCGACGCACGCCTGACCCTGCGGGAAATCGAAACCGCGCGCCTGATTCTCCAGGGCTTCTCCAGCAAGGCCATCGCCCAGCAAATGGGCATCTCCCCGGAGACGGTGAAAGTGCATCGGCGCAATCTCTATCACAAGCTCAACGTGAACGGGCATGGCGAGTTGTTTGCGCTGGTGTTGCGGCCGCGTTGAGATCCAAGTCAAAAAATCGCAGGCTTCGCCAGCTCCTACAGGCGTATGCACAGGTCCGTAGGAGCTGGCGCAGGCTGCGATCTTTCAGCTCTGCAGCTTGAACACCAACGCCTTCAACCCACATTCCACATCCGCATCCGGGAACTCCGGCGGATTTTCCAGCCGCTGTTCGAACCGCAGGCTTGGCGCCTCGCGGGTCACACCCTCGATCAAGAAGTCGGCACCAAAGGCTGGGTCGTTCATGCACGCCAGCACGGTACCTTGAGGGCTGAGCAATTCCGGTAACCGGCGCAGCACGCGCTGGTAGTCCTTGGTCAGCAGGAAGCTGCCTTTCTGGAACGAAGGCGGGTCGATGATCACCAGGTCGTACGGGCCCTTGCCGATCACCTTGCCCCAGGATTTGAACAGGTCGTGGCCGAGGAAACCGACCTTGCTCATGTCGTGGCCGTTGAGCCGGTGGTTGTCGCGACCACGGTTCAAGGCAGGGCTCGACATGTCGAGGTTGACCACGTGGCTCGCACCGCCTTCGATGGCCGCCACCGAGAAGCCGCAGGTGTAGGCGAACAGGTTCAGCACCCGTTTGCCCTCTGCATTGGCCCGCACCCAATCGCGGCCGTAGCGCATGTCGAGGAATAGCCCGGTGTTCTGCTTGCGGCCCAGGTCCACCCGGTACTTCAACCCGCCTTCGGTGATGGTCATTTCCTCGATGACGTCCCCGAGCAGCCACTCTGTGGTGCTTTGCAGCAGGTAGCGGTGTTGCAGCAACAGGGTATGGGCGCCGGACTGGGCCCATTGCTCAGACTGGGTGATCGCCATCAGCACCTGCTTCAGGTCTTCCAGTTGCGCCGCTTCCGGCTCCTTGAACAGCGCCACCAGCACTACGCCTTGCAACCAGTCCACGGTCACTTGCTCCAGCCCCGGCCAGCAACGGCCACGGCCGTGGAACAGGCGGCGGGTTTCGGCGGGGGCGACCGCCAGGGCGGTCAGCAGGTGGTCGTGAAGGGTGGAGAGGGCATCTGCGTTCATTGGTCTGGGTCGGCAATTTGCGGGGGGCGGCATTTAACCATAATTGCACAACCGGCGGACCACCACAGAACCCTGTAGGAGCGAGCCTGCTCGCGATAGCAGTCTGTCATTCAACATTGATGTCGACTGATGGCCCGTCATCGCGAGCAGGCTCACTCCTACAGGGTTTTGGTCGGCAGTGAATGAGCAGTTATCACGTTTAATTTAACTTTACGTGAGGATTTGGCGATCTTCCGGCTCCCATAATCGGCTCCAACGAACAACAACCGGGAGCCGGACATGTCGCAGAACACTGCTTCACCCAAGTCCAGTCATCCACGCTGGCTACGCCTGACCCATTGGCTCAACGCCCTGGCGGTGCTGGTGATGGTCACCAGCGGCTGGCGCATCTACAACGCCTCGCCGATCTACGATTTCAGGTTTCCCAAGTCGATCACCCTCGGCGGCTGGCTGGGTGGCGCGCTGCAATGGCATTTCGCGGCGATGTGGTTCCTGGCGATCAACGGCCTGATCTACCTGGCCTTCAACCTGTTCAGCGGACGCCTGAAGCGGCGTTTCTTCCCGGTGTCGCCCAAAGGCGTGCTGCATGACCTGTGGGACGCACTACGCGGAAAGCTCGGACACGCCGACCTCAGTCATTACAACCAGGTGCAACGGGTGGCGTACCTGTTCGTGATGGTCGACATCACGCTGCTGGTGCTCTCCGGGCTGGTGTTGTGGAAGTCGGTGCAGTTCCCGCTGCTGCGTGAGTTGCTGTTCGGCTACGAGGGCGCACGCCGCGTGCACTTCTTCGCCATGGCGCTGCTGGTGGCCTTCGTGGCGGTGCATCTGGTGATGGTCGCACTGGTTCCGAAAACGCTGTTGGCCATGATCGTCGGCCGCAAGGAGCAGGTATGAAAAAGCGCATTCAGGTACCCGGGCTGGACGAGGCGTCGATCCTGACCGACGCCCGCAAGATCCTCGCCCCGCAGATCGAAGACCGCTCGCGCCGCTCGTTCCTGCTGCGTGGCCTGACCCTCGGCGGCGTGGCAATGCTGTCCGGTTGCAACATCACCGACAACGAAAGCGTCGACACCGCACTGTCGTCCATGTCGCGCTTCAACGACCGGGTGCAGGGCTGGCTGTTCAACCCCAATGCGATGGCGCCGACCTATCCCGAATCGATGATCACCCGGCCGTTTCCCTTCAATGCCTTCTACGGCATCGACGAGGCACCGACGGTGGAGGAGGAGGGCTATCGCCTGGAAGTCACCGGGCTGGTCGCCGACAAACGCAGCTGGCGTCTTGAAGAGCTGCGCGCCATGGCCCAGACCGAGCAGATCACCCGGCACATTTGCGTAGAAGGCTGGAGCGCGATCGGGCGTTGGGGCGGCGTGCGCTTCAGCGATTTCCTCAAGCGCATCGGCGCCGACACCGATGCCAAGTACGTCGGGTTCAAATGCGCCGACGACTACTACACCAGCATCGACATGGCCACCGCGCTGCATGCGCAGACCCTGCTGACGCTGACGTATGACGGCGCGGTGCTGCCGCGCGAATACGGCTTCCCGATGAAGCTGCGCATGCCCACCAAGCTTGGCTACAAGAACCCCAAACACATTCAGGCGATGTTCGTCACCAACACCTATCCGGGCGGCTACTGGGAAGACCAGGGCTACAACTGGTTCGGTGGCAGCTGATGAACGGCCGAGACATTCACCGTCCGCAAACCCATGCTCCAAGGAGATTCATCATGAAAAAGTTGACCACCGTTGTTCTGTCCATGTGCCTGGCCGTTGGTGCTGCCAGTGTTTTTGCCGCCGACACTATGAGCAACGACAGCATGAGCAAGGATTCGATGTCCAAGGACGCCATGTCCAAGGATGCGATGAAGAAAGACGCGATGAAGAAGACCGATTCGATGTCCAAGGACGCCATGTCCAAGGATGCAATGTCCAAGGACTCCATGAGCAAGGACGGCATGAAAAAAGACGCCATGTCCAAGGATGCGATGAAGAAAAGCGAAATGTCGCAGTAAGTCCAACCGCCGCAATCCCCTGTGGGAGCGAGCCTGTGTGGCGAGGGGGCAAGCCCCCTCGCCACACAGGCTCGCTCCCACAGGTTTTTTCCGCAGGGCTTCAGGGATAACGTGCCGCCAGATGCGCAAGATTGATCAGGACGCTTGAGACCGGTCGCCTGACTGCATCAAAAATGAATTTCCGCCGAGTCCGCTGCTCATACCTTTTAGGTGGCGGATCAGAACCCGCGAAATCATTGAGGCAATCAGGGAGCGGCACAGTCATGAGTCGAGTACCGACGGCGGGTGGAGATCTCCCTGGCGGGTTGATTCTGGTGGTTGAGGACGACCCGATGATCCTGGAGTTTCTCTGTGAGATTCTTCAGGAGGAAGGTTTTGTCGTCGAGCCGCAAATCAGTGCGGACGCGGCAGCGATCTATCTGGAACAGCATGCGCCGCAGGTGCACATGCTGCTGACAGACATCACCATGCCCGGCATGCTCAACGGCGCGGACCTGGCCAACCAGTTCGGCGATCGCTGGCCGGACAAGCCGATCATGATCATGTCCGGTTTCGAAACCCCTGAAAGCGCAGGCGTGCGGCACGCGGTCTCCTTCATCAAGAAACCCTGGATGATTGGCGGGCTGCTCGATTGCGTGGGCCAGACGTTCAAGTCCAAACGACTCAACTGAACTGCGCGCAGATGCTACATTGCCGGGCAAATCCGTCCGGTACCCGCGAGGTTCTTTTCCTTGTCCGATCACTCTGTATTCAACTCGACCTACCGTGCCTTTCTGTTCGACATGGACGGCACCGTCCTGACGTCCATTGCTGCCGCCGAGCGGGTCTGGACCACCTGGGCCGTGCGCCATGGCGTCGATGTCGAGACCTTCCTGCCGACCATTCACGGTGCCCGCGCCATCGACACCATCAGGCGTCTGGGCTTGCCCGGGGTGGATGCCGAGGCCGAAGCCGCGTGGATTACCGAAGCGGAAATCGTCGATGTCGATGGGGTATTGGAAGTGGCTGGCGCGTCGAAATTCTTGCGGTCTTTGCCAGCCCGTCAGTGGGCCATCGTCACTTCCGCCCCGCGGGAACTGGCATTGCGGCGGATGGCGGCAGCGGGGATTCCCGAACCTGCCATCATGATCACCGCAGAGGATGTGACTGCCGGCAAACCGGACCCCGCGGGTTACCGCCTCGCGGCCCGGCGCCTGGGTGTCGAGCCTGGGCAGTGCCTGGTTTTTGAAGACGCCACGGTGGGGATTCTGGCGGCCGAGGCGGCGGGGGCGGACTTGATGATTGTCACGGCGACTCATGAGCAGCCTGTTGAGACGCCGCATGCGACGTTGGCAAGTTATGAATCGGTGCAAGTTCTGGTGGATGCCGAAGGTCTGCGCCTGCACGCCGTCTAATGTTGGATCAGTGTTTCTGTCAGTAAAGTCCTGGGATCAGCCGCCAGCTGCGGGCGCAATAGGCCTCGTATTCGCTGCCGAACTGCGCCCTCAGCAAGGCTTCTTCCGAGTGAATGCGCGCGATCAGCGGGATCAGCGTCAGCGCTACCAATATCAGCCCGACACCAGAACGAAAAGCCAGTGCCCAACCCATGCCGATGACCATCATCCCCAGATAACTGGGGTTGCGCAGGTTGCGGTAGATCCCATCAGTGACCAGTCGATGCCCCGGCTGAATGGCCACCAGCCCACTGAAGCGCTTGCCCAGCACAAACACCGGCCACAACCGCGGCGCGCCGCCGACGATGAACAACAGCGCGCCGAACCAGCGCACGCCCTCACCGCCAAAAGTCCAGAAATCGATGCGGTCGGTATAGGCCGGCAGAAACCCGCTCAGCAACCCGATCACGCCGAAGGCCGGGATGACCCAGCGGTTGGCCCGGTCTTCGCGTTCCCCCGAACTCAGGTTGACCTCGGTGAACAGAGAAGCGACAGCCATGATCAGGGTGGCCAGGGCAACGACGACCAGTGAACCGTGGCTGAAGTAGGCTGCGAAACCACCCAGCCCCCAGATCGCCAGGGCGAGGTAGGCGAGGGTGCTGACGACGGCGAAAAACGCCAGTTTGGCCGAGATTTTCATGGTGCCTCCAAAAGTAACCTCCGTCAGGTTCAGTGTAGATACCGAGGGTTCCCAAGTCGGGCGAGGGCGCGATCAAGCTACCTCTGCTCTTGCATTGCGCCGAATCACCTGCGGCGGTTGCCCGAACACCCGCAGGAAGGTTTCGCGCATGCGTCGGCGGTCAGTGAACCCGGTTTCCAGGGCGATCTGGTCGAGGGTCAGGCGCCCGCGTTCGAGCATCTGTCGCGCCGCTTCCAGGCGCAGATTTTCGATGGCCTTGGCCGGCGATTGCCCGGTTTCGGCGCGAAACGCCCGGCTGAATTGCCGGGGGCTGAGGTTGGCCACCTGTGCCAGTTGCTCCACCGAAAGGGGCTGGGCCAGGTGTTCCCGGGCGTAGCCGAGCACGGTTTGAATACGATCGGATTTCGGCTCCAGCTCCAGCAACGCCGAGTGCTGCGACTGGCCGCCGGCGCGGCGGTGGTACATCACCAGTTTCTGCGCCACGGCCCGTGCCAACTCGGCGCCGTGGTCCTTTTCCACCATGGCCAGGGCGAGGTCGATACCCGCCGTCATGCCGGCGGAGGTCCAGATCGAGCCATCGATCACGTAGATGCGATCGGCCTCGACCTTGATCGCCGGAAACCGCGCCTGCAGTTCCCGGGCGTAGGCCCAGTGGGTGGTGGCCCGCCGTCCGTCGAGCAAGCCGGCCTGGGCCATGACGAACGCCCCGGAACAGATCGACGCCGTACGGCGTGCAGTGTTGATGCTGGCCCGCAGGTAATCCAGCACGGCCTCGGGGGCCTGTTCGACGATGGAGTCGCCACCGACCACGATTACCGTGTCGAACACGCGCCCGTCAAATGCTTCGGTGCCAACGCTCAAGCCGCCGGAGGCGCGCAGGTTGTGACCGTTTTCGGACAGCACGCGCACGTCATACAGCGCCTCGGCGGCACTGAAATTGGCGTACTCGAATACCGGCATGGCGGCCAGCGCCATGGACTGGAAACCCTCGAAAACCACGAACGCCACGTTGATCATCGGCCTGTCCTCAAACGGTTATGTCCGAAAAACGTACTTTAAACGTCATTTGAGACATTCGTAAGTCCCTTTATAACGGTCAGCACCCGGCGAATCTCTCGCCTCACCGTAGAGGAATTGCACCATGGCGCTTTCATCCAAAGGCACTGCACTGATCACCGGCGCTTCTTCGGGCATCGGCGCGGTGTATGCCGACCGCCTGGCCCGACAGGGTTACGACCTGATTCTGGTGGCCCGCAGCCAGGGCAAGCTCAATGCCCTGGCCAACCGTTTGAGCGACGAAACCGGGCGCACCGTGGAGGTGGTGGCCGCCGACCTGACGATCAAGGCGGATTCGCTGCGGGTCGAACAGATCCTGCATAACGACGCCAGCATCACCCTGTTGGTCAACAACGCCGGGGTCGGTGCCGTCATGCCGCTGCTCGCCAGTCCCGTGGATGACATGGAAGCGATGATCAACCTCAACGTGACGGCGTTGATGCGCCTGGCCTATGCCGCCGTACCGGGCTTCGTCGCCCGGGGTACCGGCACCGTGATCAACATCGCCTCCATCGTCGCCATCGCTCCGCAAATCCTCAACGGCGTGTACGGTGGGACCAAGGCGTTCGTCTTGAGCCTGAGCCAGTCGATGCAGCATGAACTGGCAGACAAAGGCCTACGCATCCAGGCGGTGTTGCCGGGGGCGACCGCCACCGATTTCTGGAGCGAGGCCGGCAACCCGGTGGAAAACCTGCCGAAGGAAATCGTGATGTCCGCCGAAGACATGGTCGATGCCGCGCTCGTTGGCCTGGCGGCTGGCGAAGTGGTGACCATTCCAGGGCTGCACGATGGCAGTCAGTGGGACCGTTACGAAGCCCAGCGCAAGACGTTGTCCGGGTTGTTTGGCAATTGCGTGGCGGCGCCGCGTTATCGCTGAGACGGTCGCCCCGAGGCCGGGTGAACTAAACTTGCATGAGAGGACCGTTCACCGCTGGCTCGTTGACCTGTTCGGCGAGCCGGTGGCGTGTAACAGGAACCGACATGCTTCACATCCGAACGCCTTTGATCCTGCACCCTGGCCTCTCGACCCCGACCCGCCGAATCTGGCTGAAACTGGAAAACCTGCAACCCAGCGGCTCGTTCAAGTTGCGCGGCATGGGTTTGCTGTGCAGCCGGGCGGTGCAGCAGGGCAAGCGCAAGGTGGTCTGCCCCTCTGCCGGGAACGCGGGACTGGCCACGGCCATGGCCGCTGCGTGCCTGGGGCTCAAGGCATGCATCGTGGTGCCGCACACCACCCCGCAAAGTACCCGGGCGCGGATCAGCAATACCGGAGCCGAGGTGATCGTGCACGGCAAGGTCTGGGACGAAGCCAATCAATGGGCACGGGAACTCGCCCAGGACCCACGCAGTGAATTTGTGCCGGCCTTCGACCACCCGCTGTTGTGGGAAGGGCACAGCACCATGGTCGATGAAATCCTTGAAGACTGCCCGCCAGTAGATGTGCTGGTGACATCGGTGGGCGGCGGTGGCTTGCTGGCGGGGCTGCTCACCGGACTGATTCGTCATCGGCACACCGATTGCCGCATCGTAGCCTGCGAAACCGAAGGCGCGGCGTCGTTCGCCGCGGCGATGGCGGCCGGGTACCCGGTCAAACTGGCGAAAATCGACACCGTCGCCACGTCCCTGGGCGCCGCGCAAGTGGCCGCCTGGCCGGTCAGACACATCAGCGATTTCCCCTATGAGTGCGTGGTGCTCAGTGATGATGAGGCGATCATGGGCGTGGTGCGTTACGCCAATGATTTGCGGCAGCTGGTCGAACCGGCGTGCGGTGTTTCATTGGCGATTGCCTACCTGGATCACCCGGCGATTGCCGACGCCCGTGACGTGGTGATCGTGGTGTGCGGCGGGGTGAGTATCAACGCGCAACTCGTGGCCGGATGGTCACGTTTGTCCACCGGCACGCACGCCAGGTAGGGCCGGAAACGCTATCCCGGTGTCACAAGCCCCACCGCTGGCGATGACGATCTTCAGTGATCGGCGGCAACGCCTTCCTGGACGAGAATGGCGCGGGCCAGGTCTTCGTCGCTTGCGTTGTTGAGGGCGGGATTGTCCTGACGGATCTTTTTCAACACCGCCTCCAGGTAAGCACCACGAATCGCACCGCCACTGGCGACGAAACTGGATGCGTCATCCCGGGCGGGAATCATGAGTTTGTGGTCTTTGAACGTTGAGTACAGCGAGGCGGAAACCCCGGCTGAGGTGGCGACATCTTCGGCATCCACTTTGGCAAAGGCCGAGCCGAAGGGCAAACAAAGTACCAAGGAAGAAATGATAAATATGCGGCGCATGACGGTGTCCTCCGACAGCATGAAGCATAAGGGAAGTACCACATAGTTTAGGATGCGTGGCGGTCACCGAGAGTTCCCTGGCATTAGCGAGGAGCGGGGTGAGAGGGAGGCAAGGTCGTTGAACGTCGATATTCAAAGCGTGGTGATCGGGGCTGGCGTGGTCGGGCTGGCGGTGGCCAGGGCCCTGGCCATGAGCGGGCGGGAAGTGCTGGTGGTCGAGGCCGGCGGGGGCATCGGCACGGGCATCAGTTCGCGTAACTCGGAAGTGATTCACGCCGGCATCTATTACCCGGACGGCAGCCTCAAGGCGCGGTTGTGCGTGGACGGCAAGCAGCGTCTCTACGCTTACTGCGATGAGCACGGTGTCGACTACCGGCGTGTGGGCAAGCTGATCGTGGCCACCGATGAGCAGCAGTGCTCGGCTTTGCAGCGCCTGTTGCAGCAGGGGCGTGTCAATGGTGTCGATGACCTGCAATGGCTGGATGGCCCGCAGGCCCGGGAGCTAGAACCGGCGTTGTCCTGCGTCGCGGCGCTGTGGTCGCCGTCTACCGGCATTGTCGACTCCCACGGGTTGATGCTGGCGCTTCAGGGTGATGCCCAAAGGTTTGGCGCGACGCTGGCCTTGCACACGCCGCTGCTATCGGCCCGTTGCATCGAGCAGGGTTTCGAGCTGCACATGGTCGGCAGTCAACCCATGACATTGTGCTGCCGCGAATTGATCAATTGCGCTGGGTTGTCCGCTCCCGAGGTGGCGAGCAGCATCGTCGGACTGCCGGGGCAATTCATTCCTTGGGCGTATCTGTGCAAGGGCAGTTATTTCAGTCTCAGCGTCCGGGCACCGTTTTGCCACCTGGTGTATCCGGCCCCGGAGAGCGCGGGACTGGGTGTGCACATGACGCTGGACCTGGGCGGGCAGGCGCGCTTCGGGCCGGATGTCGAATGGGTCGAGCACATCGATTACCGCGTCGAGCCCCACCGGGCCGAGGGGTTCTATCAGGCGATCCGCCGCTATTGGCCGGGTTTGCCGGACAACAGCCTGCAACCGGCCTACAGCGGCATTCGCCCGAAAATCAGCGGGCCGACTGAGCCGGCTGCCGACTTTCTCATCAGCGCTCGTGCCGAACATGGCGTACCGGGGCTGGTCAATCTGTTCGGCATCGAATCACCGGGGCTGACCAGTTGCCTGGCCCTCGCCGAACTCGTGGTGCAACGCCTGGACGACCGATGATCAGGGCTGGCGCTGCTGTGCGGCCATCGGGTCTATGCTAGGGAGTGCGCTTACCGCCATCGGAGAACTCTGATGATCACCGTACGCACTGCCTGCCTGCTGGCCGATTACAAACGCTGGGCCAATCAGCGCCTCTTTGACAGCCTCGCGGCGCTCCCTCCGGGCGAAGTCAAAAAAGAACGGGTGTCGGTGTTCAAAAACATGATCGGCACCCTCAATCATGTCTACGTGGTCGATTGCATCTGGCAAGCGCACCTTGAAGGCCGGGGGCATGGCTTCAAGACCTCACACGACCTGCTGCACGCCGACCTGTCCGAACTGCGCATGGCGCAAAAAGCCATCGATCGCTGGTACTGCGACTGGAGTGCCCGGCAAACCGACGCCTCCCTGGACAAGCTCCTGGAATTCACCTTTGTCTCGGGCGAAAGCGGCACCATGAGCGCCGGTGCGATGCTGATGCACGTGGTCAACCACGCCAGCTATCACCGTGGCTGGGTGGTGCAGATGTACTTCGAGATTCCGGCCATGCCACCGGTGACCGACATGCCGGTGTACCTGCGCGAGTCCGAACCGGTGCTCCTGCAGTCGATCAATGCCCCGATAGTGGCGCCGCCCTGTGCGGTGCAGTTTTCCAGTGCGACGAGTGTTTTGCCGAATCGATATCGTTGAACTCCGGTTCAGGCTATCGACGGGGCCAACAGCACTGTATCGAAAGGTGGAACGCCGGATCGCACCCTGTATCTCGAGAGCTGACAGGTAGGCCACACTTGGATACATCTGGCGAGGGCGCAAGTTCCTCTCCGCAGTAAGGTCTGCAGCTTTCATGAAGTAACACTGGCATCCGCTGAACAATCCCTTCAAAACGAGTGAGCAGCCCCTTGACCCGGGCGGCCGCTACACTCTTCCCGATCCTTTTGCGCGGCGTCCGAGCGCACTCCGTTATCCCCTCATTGGAGCTTGAGCATGAAAATCGATTTGAGCGGAAAACTCGCAATTGTCAGCGGCAGCACCGCCGGCATCGGCTTGGGCATCAGCAAGGCACTGGCCGAGGCAGGCGCCACGGTGGTGGTGATCGGCCGCGACACGGCCAAGGTCGAGCAGGCAATGGCGAGCATTCGTCAAAGCGTGCCCGGTGCGCAGTTGCGCGGCGTGACCGCAGACCTTGGCACCGTTGAGGGCGCCGAAAAACTGTTCGCCGCCGAACCACGGGCAGACATCCTGGTGAACAACCTAGGGATCTTCAACACGGTGGATTTCTTCGACGCCCCGGACAGTGAGTGGACACGCTTCTACGAGGTCAACGTGATCTCCGGCGTGCGCCTGTCCCGGCATTACACGCCGGACATGGTCAAGCAGGGTTGGGGGCGGGTGATCTTCCTGTCTTCGGAGTCCGGCGTGGCGACCCCGGCGGACATGATCAACTATGGCGTGACCAAAAGCGCCAACCTGGCCGTGTCCCATGGCCTGGCCAAACGCCTGGCCGGCACCGGCGTGACGGTCAATGCGATCCTGCCCGGCCCGACCTTTACCGATGGCCTGGAAGACATGCTCAAGGACGCCACGGCCGAATCCGGACGCAGCGCCCGGGACGAAGCCGATGCGTTCGTGCGCAAGGCCCGGCCAACGTCGATCATCCAGCGCGTGGCGGATGTCGAGGAAGTCGCCAATCTGGTGGCCTACATCGCTTCGCCGTTATCCTCGGCCACTACCGGAGCTGCCTTGCGGGTCGACGGCGGTGTCGTCGACAGCCTGGCCATCTGAACCCAAAAAATTTTGAGAGAGCACCCGATATGGCAACTGCATCAGCAACGATCGAAGTCCCGGCCTCGGCCGATCAGGTCTGGCAATTGATTGGCGGATTCAACTCGCTGCCGGACTGGATTCCGTTCATTCCCAAAAGCGAACTGAGCGAAGGCGGGCGGGTACGCCGGCTGGAAACCAGCGATGGCACGGTGGTGGTCGAGCGTTTGCAAGTGTTCGACAACGCGGCGAAAACCTACAGTTACTCGTTTGTGCATTCGCCATTTCCGGTGACTGATTATTTGGCGACGATCAAGGTTGAAGCGCTTGGCGAGCGTGCGCGGGTGACCTGGTCGGGCCGGTTTGAACCGGTTGGCGTGAGTGATGGGGAAGTGGAAGCGTTGTTTGCGGGTGTGTATCAGGGGGGAATTGAAGCGCTGCGGGCGCGTTATCCGGGCTGAAGCATTTGTCATGTGAATGGTAACTGTGGCGATCCGACAAGCCCCCCTCGCCACAGGTTTTGTGTCAGGCCTGGGTAATCAAGCCTTCCTGGCAGTCCAGCACCAGCCGCGCGCCACCCAGTTCGCTGCTGGCCACTTCCAGGGTAAAACCGTGCAGGCTGACAATCGCCGCGACGATGGACAGCCCCAGCCCGAAGCCGCTTTTATGATTGCCCGCCTCGGCGCGATAGAAGCGCTGGAACACCGCTTCACGTTCCGCCTCGGGAATGCCCGGGCCGGAATCGAGCACTTCGATACGCGTGTGCCCGCCATCATTGACCCCGCGCAAGATCACCGCGCCGCCGGGCGGGGTGAATTTGATCGAGTTGCTGAGCAGGTTCGCCACCGCTTCGAACATCAACGCACGGTCGCCATTGAGGGACGGCAATGACGCGGGCAGGTGCAGCTGGAACACCAAGCCGTCGTCTTCTGCCAGTGGCAGGTAGAACTCATGCAACTCTTGCAGCAACGCCACCGGGTCGACTTGCACGAAGCCGGAGCGACGCTGGCGGTCTTCCAGTTCGGAGATCCGCAGCAAGCCACGGAAACGCGCCATCAGCGTATCGGCCTCGGCCAGCACCAAGTCCAGTTGCATGGCCTGCGGCGAGCCTTCGCCGGCTTGCTGTTGCATGCGGTATAGCTGCGCGCGCAGGCGGGTCAGGGGCGTGCGAAGGTCATGGGCGATGTTGTCGCACACACCCTTGACCTCGTTCATCAAGCGCTCGATGCGTTCGAGCATGGCGTTGACGATGGCGGCGAGCATGTCCAGTTCGTCACGCCGATTGGACAGTGGCAAGCGCCGGCTCAGGTCGCCGGCGACGATGGCTTCGGCACTGGCCTGAATCCCGCGAATGCGCCGCAACGGGCGGCGGCGCAGCAAATACCAGCCGACAATGCCCGGCACGATGGTCAGGGTCACCCCCCAGAACAAGGCGTGAAGAATGATTCGGGTCACGGCGAACAATGATCCGTTGTCGCGCACCAGCACCAGCCAGCGGCCGTCGAGGGTGCGGGTCGCCACGGCGTCGCAGCTGTCGGCGGGCAGCGTCTGCTCGTCGCTGTCGTCGGAGGCGTCGCAATCGCGCAGCATGTAGATTTTGCCATCGAGCGGCAAACCGTCCGGAATGTAGCGCAGGGCGCCGCTGAGGTAACGGTGTTGGGCATCGAACAGGCCGTAGGCGTCGATGCCGCGGATGTCGAAGGTCATGCTGACGGCGAGGGCGTCCACCAGTTGCTCGCCAAAGAAGCGCGAAAACAGGTGCTGGCGTTGCATCAGCGAATGCTTGGCCAGGTTGTCCAGGTAAGCGGAAACCTCGTAGTACATGACTCCCATGAGGATCCCGCTCCAGATCACGAACAGCGAACTGTAGAGCGCCAGCAGACGGCTGCTGGAAGAGCGCCAGCCTTTAGACGGGTTCGGCAATGACATAACCCGAGCCTCGCACGGTCCGAATCAGTGGGGCATTGCCAGGTGGGTCGATCTTCTTGCGCAGACGGCCGATGTGTACGTCGATCAGGTTGGTGCCGGGGTCGAAGTGGTAACCCCAGACCTCTTCGAAAATCATCATCCGCGAGAGGATTTGCCCGGTATTGCGCATCAGGAATTCCAGCAGTTTGTATTCGGTGGGCAACAGCGTCAGCAGTTGACCGTCGCGGCTGGCTTCGTGGCTGATCAGGTTCAGCTCCAGATCCGCCACCCGCAGCGTGGTGGCCTGGGCGGTCACGGTGTTCTGCCGGCGCAGCAGGACTTCGACCCGGGCGGCCATTTCATCGGTGGCGAAGGGTTTGGTCAGGTAGTCGTCGCCGCCGGCACGCAGGCCGCGCACGCGCTCATCGACGTCGGACAGGGCGCTGATCATCAGGATCGGCGTGGCCACGCCCATGGTCCGCAGGGTGGTGACGATCGCCAGGCCATCGAGTTCGGGCAACATGCGGTCGAGGGTGATCAGGTCATAGTTGCCGTTGACCGCCCGCTCCAGCCCTTCGCGGCCATTGTCGACCCAGTCGACGTCGAGGCCGTGGCTACTCAGTTCGGCGACAATCTCCCGGGCGGTCACGGCGTCGTCTTCGATGGTCAAGATGCGGGTCATAGGGCTGGCCTGATAAGCAGTTCATTACGAAGTTGCGAGCATTTTGCCAAGAATTGCCCGCGACTTAATAAATTAACTTTCATCTAGCCGGGGTCGTAGTTCGCAACATTGATATCATTGGGCCATAACTTCAATAGGGTGCTGCATCGTGCGTAACTCGATCCGCTGTGGCTGGATGCCGATTTGTCTGTTGCTGTTCAGTGTTTTCAGTTCGCCTGCCTGGGCTGGCAATACACCCTGTTCCGGGAAGAAAGGTGGAATCGATCGATGCGACGGCGATCTGTTCCTGTGTAATGACGGCTCCATCAGTGGCTCGAAGAAAAGTTGCTCGGCAATGTTTGGCGGTAAAAGCCAGGCGCGACCGCAAACGTTGTTCCAGGACACGCAGGGTTGTTCCTGTGGCACCGGTTCGTTTTGTACCGGGCCCAGAGGCGGCGTTTATTGCCTGACCCCCAGTGGCAATAAAAGCTATAAACGCAAATAAACAATGCAGATCAGGCGAAATGACTCTGTCAGTCAATCGGCGTACTGGCAAACACCTCAAGCCCCTCGGCATACTTCGTGAACGCTGCGATTCGCGGAAACTGCGCCGCACTCACCTGGTCCGGCACCACCAGGTTGGTGAAGCTCCAGGCCACTGCCAACGTGATGCCGTCCTGATCAATCGAACCCTCAGTCTTCAGCGGCTGTTTTTCCAGCTCCCGCTCCAGCGCCGAATAGGCTCCCCTCAGCTGTCCTTCGACCCGCTGCACCCAAGGCTCGAATTGAATCTCCTCGGGCCGCAGGTTGCGCTCGTAGTAAAGCTGCACGGATTTTTCGCTGGCGGCCAGGGCCAGGCCGATCAGGCGCAACGCGCGCAGGCGCTGACTCGGCTCGACGGGCAACAGGCTGTTGCCGGCCAGGGTTTCCAGGTAGTCGATGATCAGTGTCGAGTCCATCAACACCTCACCGTCGTCGAGCACCAGGGTGGGCGCCTTGACCACCGGGTTGATCTGCTGGAATTGTTCAAAGTGGCGAAACACCGAGACCGATCGATGTTCCAGCGCGATTCCCAGGCATTTGGCAGAAATGGCGGTGCGCCTGACATAGGGCGAGTCCAACATACCGATCAGCTTCATGGTCCTTTCCTTTATATGGCCATTTCGGGAGGGACAACCTTAGCTGAGGTTCGCGGCCCTGCAAATGACCGTGAATAGTGCCCGATGCCAGCCGTTTGTCTTCTATATACAGCCGCTCGATTGAATTTCTTGCTATAAACGCACTCCGATTACCGCCTCAAAGCCTGCCTTAGAGCATTTTCAGGGCTTTGTCGGACAAATTCGCAGTCTTTTCAGTTGCTGAGGCCTCAAGTCGGCCGTAGACTGCCGCCCCTCGTAAATTGAGTGCCGGGTGGCGCTTGGAACAAACGGCGCCTTTCCGATGGCCTGACCAGGTCTGCCGGAACGCTCCCTTATTCGCCTTAATGCACGTTTTTTTATAGAGATATCAATGACCAAGGACAAGTTGCTGGCCATGCCGGCGGATGACTACATGAATGCCGAGCAACACGCTTTTTTCTCCGAGCTGTTGCAGAACATGAAAGTCGAAACCCATGAGCGCATCGAACAGAACCGCATTGCCATCGAAAGCCTGGACACCCCGGCCGATCCGGCAGACGCGGCTTCGGTCGAAGAAGAGCGCACCTGGCTGGTGAACGCGATCGATCGCGACCAGCGCATGCTGCCTCAGTTGGAACAAGCGCTGGAACGCATCAAGGAAGACAGCTTCGGCTGGTGCGACGACAGCGGCGAGGCGATTGGCCTCAAGCGCCTGCTGATCAGCCCGACCACCAAGTACTGCATCGAAGCTCAGGAACGTCACGAGCAAATCGACAAGCACCAGCGTCAGGCCTGATTCTGCGAGGCAGTCCATCAATATGGGCTGTCTTTGAAAAGATCGCAGCCTGCGCCAGCTCCTACGCAATTGAAGTAGGGTGCTGGCGCAGGCTGCGATCTTTGTTTTCTGCCGTCTTCGATTTCCCGGTTCTTCTATTGATCTGCTGCAACGTTCGCGACTAAAGGCTCATGGATAATGGCTTTATGGTGGCGTTTAATGCGAAGACAACAATTAGAAGCTTTACGGGGTGACGATGATGACGAGAGACGGGTCTCTGGTTGCGGCAGTGCCCGCACCCATGCTGTTGCCGAAAAACCGCTGGCTGACGCCAACGCTGCAAAGCATCGCCCTGATGCTGTTGTTAAGTGGCATGACGCTGGGCAAGTGGCCGCTCTACCTTGGCCTGCCCCTGGCCGTATTGATTGTCTGGCTGCCTCGCCTGCGCTCGCGCGCGTCCCCTGAGGCTGCTGCCCCCGCCAACCCCGATGCCATCGGCGAGTTGACTCGCGATCTTTCCTGCACCACCAGCCATAACGCACTGTCAGCCGCCGGTGTGGCGTTTTCGGTTCGGCAACTGGCGGACAAACTGCAATCGCAGCTCAAGGCGGCGGCACAGATCGTCAGCAATGCCGAGGTCATGATCGCCACGGAACAGGCCACCTCGACGCTCAGTCGCCAGGCGCTCAGTGCCGCCAGCGAGGCCCATCAAAGCGGAGTGGTCGGGCGTACGGAATTGATCGAGTCCATTGCGCGCATGCATCAGCTCAGCCAGCGCGCCAGCAACAGCCGTGAACTGATCGAAGCCTTGAGCCTGCGCAGCGATGATATCCAGCGGGTAACCCTGGTGATTCAATCCATCGCCAGCCAGACAAATTTGTTGGCGTTGAACGCAGCGATAGAAGCGGCGCGGGCGGGGGAGCACGGTCGCGGGTTTGCCGTGGTGGCCGACGAGGTTCGCGGGCTCGCCGCACGCACGGCGACCGCTACGGGGGAGGTGGGCGAAATGGTGGCCGACATCCAGCATCGCACGGCGCAGGTGGTGGAGCAGATCCGCCAACTGTCCAGCGACCTGGACTCCGGTGTCGACCAGGTAGAACGCACGGGGCAGCACCTGGAGAACATTGCCCGACTGGCGGCTAGCGTCGAGTCCCAGGTCGGAGAAATCGCCCAAGGGGCAGACATCAACCGTGAGCAACTCGACAGCCTGTTTCACGCCATCGAACAGATGCGCAGCGATCTGGTGGTCAGCGACCAGCAGACTCAGCGCCTGGCCCAGGCTGCGGCGCAAATGGAAGGGCAAGCCGAAACCATCAGCGAGCGTCTTGCCGAAGTGGGGCTGGATGACTATCACCAGCGCATCTATGACCTGGCCCGGGACGCCGCGAGCCAGATTGCAGCGCGTTTCGAAGCGGATATCGATGCCGGTCGAGTCAGTCTCGACGATCTGTTCGACCGCAATTATCAGGTCATCCCCAATACCAGCCCCGCCAAGTACCAGACGCGTTTCGATCGCTACACCGATCAGGTTTTGCCAGCGATTCAAGAGCCGTTGTTACCGCGTCACGAAGGATTGGTGTTCGCCATCGCCTGCACCCAACAGGGTTATGTGCCGACCCATAACAAGGTGTTCAGCCAGCCTTTGACGGGAGATGCGCAGGTCGATGCCTTGCAGAACCGGACAAAACGCAAGTTCGCTGACCGCACCGGGATCCGCTGCGGCAGCCATCAGAAGGCCGTGCTGCTGCAAACCTATACCCGTGATACCGGCGAGTTGATGCACGATCTTTCGGTGCCGATCATGCTCAAGGGCCGGCATTGGGGTGGTTTGCGCCTGGGCTACAAACCGGAAAAGCCGCGCTAGAAACGCCGTGCTACCAGGTGATTGTTGCAAATTCTGCAATTAACCTGTGCAGGGTATTGCTGTTTCCTCGCCGAAAAACTAATTAACATGCCTACTAATTAGGTTGCTAATGAAGTTCGGGAGGTCAGCATGCAAGGCAAAGTTGATGTCGCGGTCATGATCGGCAGCGGGGTACCTGCCAATCTTCGCTCCATGGGACGCAAGGTTTGCTGGGTCGTGCTGCTCAATGGCGAACGCCGGGGCACGGCGTTCTCCAGTCGCGACGAAGCGCAAGAGTGCAAGGCCGCCTGGCTGGCGCAATTGAGCGCCGAAACGCCCGGCAGCCTGCATTGAGGTTGTCAGTGGGTCTGGTGCATGCGCAGGTTCAGGTCGTCGACCACCCGCGCCCAGTCGGCGTCTTCGCGAAGTTGTTCCTTGAGGAAGCCGGCCTGTTGCGGTGACCAGAACTCGGCGTCGATGAGTTTCTTGTCGTCAGGCAGGAAATGGCCGGCAATGAAGTCGTCGATCGCTTTCTGGCTGGAGTCCAGGCCGAGTTGGTCGAACAGGCCTTTCAAGTCGTGGGTCGGTGATTCCATCTTCATCTCCTTGCAGGTCATCAGTCGGGTCGAGGGACGAGGCGCACCGTGGATTCGAGGGCGCCGCACCGGTAGGGTTCGATCACGATGTTCAAGTGCAACAATGAGCATAGACCGCCAACCCGACCATCAGGCGTTCAATGCACCCGCATCGACCGCGGCCTTCAGTTCCCGGGCCGATTCCTGGGCCGCAATGGCGGCGACATCCGGGGTTTTGAACCAGCGATCCTTTTCGACCTGGTGATAGGTCACGGTCTTGAGCGGTGGTTTGGCGCGCATGACAATCACGGCCTGGAATTCACCCTCGACTTCTCTGGCTTCACCCCGGATAAAAAACTCGCCGATATCAAATTCCGTCACGTTGCAGACTTCCCTTGGAAATACATTGTTGTCAACGCAACCCGATTTTTTTGCGGATCCGTTTTATTGGGCGGGCAGTATGGCAGCAGTTGCCCGTCGACGGCTGAGATAAGTCGGCGGGCAGACGAAACGTCGATAGAAGCGAGCGCGGTGGGATGTCAACCGTGTGATTCAAGAAACCGGGCGAGGGCACAGGCTTCGTTATGATTAGCTCGGAAACCTCTTACACAGCCTGTAGAAATATCCTTGATGTGAAAGAAGGCGATCCCCGCCATTACCACCTGAAATCGCGGGCGGGGCGGGGCATCGGGAGCCGGTTCATGAAGGCAGAACCGTGTCGGGTGCGGGGTCGGTGCTGGTTTCGAGTCAGGCACCAGGGGATAGGCAAAGTGTGTCAGCGTGCACATATGAAGTCCTTTTCATTGTTTTACCGACGTATGTACGTCGTTTTGGCTAGTCGCCAAGAGCATCGCTGCTCTAGAATCACCCTCACTGGTGGGTGAATGATGTTTATCTAAAGCAATTTTTTGCGGACGATATGTAGGAAAAGTTTTTTTCTTGATGAGATTTTTCCCCGAAGTTGATAGTCCATAATTTTCTGGCAGCAGGAAGGGTGTTTTCCTTCAGCCTGTGACGAACACCAGTCAGGACGACGCGAGTGACGTTCCAGTAGTCTTCTCAATCTTCGTGATGAATGAGTGCACTGCTCATTCAGGGCTTCAACCCGGGTTCTTTGGCTACACCTTCGGCATTGCCGCTTTTTTGGCTGTGCGTTCATTTTTCGCGCACGGCACCATTATTCAGATGTGGGGATGTTTCCTTGGCAGTAAGTAATCTCGATATGCATGCTTTGTTTGTGCTGGGTGATTTGCGCGCAAAGCTGGTCAAGCAGTTTCAGTCACGTTTCGTTTACATCACCGAACAGAACGCTGAAGGCATTTATATTGCCGAAATCGACACCGAATCAGCCCTGGTGGTGGACGACAAGCCCGGACTCAAGCTCAAGGTCGGCGACCATTTCAGCGCGTCCGTGCTGCCCAGTCGCGAAGGCGGCAAGCTGGACATCAAGTTCCGCGACATCAAGCTGACGGTTTACGGAATTGGCGACTACGCCTTCGTGACCACGGCCGACGGCCAGGGGATCGTGTTCAAGGAAGGTCACAGCGTGGTGATGGTGTTCGCTGCCCATCAACAGTTGCAGGAAGGCCTGACCAAGACCCTCAAGGCCGTGACCGCCAAGGCGGCCAAGTGGCGCAAGGGCGAGCTGGTGACCTTCAAGGCCAGCGAGTGATGTCCCTGACCCGCGCCGACTTCCACGAACAGAACCTGGCCAGCGCTCAAGACGAAGCGCGGCGGCTGTTCGGGCAGAAGACCATTCTGCAGGGAACCTGGCTGAACTGGGTGGCGTCACAGCTTTACCAACTGCAACCGGCGCCATACGCCAGCATGGTCAGACGAGAGCTGATGCGTTTGCAGGAAACTTGCGAAAACTGATCCACGCACCTCGAAAGCAGCAACCTCTACTACAGTCAGTGGACTGAGTATTCAGAGGCTTTGCGGTCTACTGCCAGGCCATCCTGCTATTGCTGAGAACAGCACGAGGTGCAAAAGCATGAACGGATTTCGACGGTTGCTGGCCGCTGTCCTGGCCACTTTCGGTGTGCTGGCGACACCTGTCCCGGTGTCTGCCGCCCAGGCGCCGATCCACTTCGCCGACCTGAACTGGGAAAGCGGTAGCCTGATTACCGATGTCCTGCGCATCATTGTCGAGAAGGGCTACGGGCTGTCGACCGACACCTTGCCGGGCACCACCATCACCCTGGAAACCGCGCTGGCCAACAATGACATCCAGGTCATCGGCGAAGAGTGGGCCGGTCGCAGCCCGGTGTGGGTCAAGGCGGAAGCCGAAGGCAAGGTCGTCAGCCTCGGCGACACGGTCAAGGGTGCTACCGAAGGTTGGTGGGTGCCGGAGTATGTGATCAAGGGCGATCCGGCCAAGGGCATCAAGCCGCTGGCGCCGGACCTGCGCAGTGTCAGCGACCTGCCGAAATACAAAGACGTGTTCAAGGATCCGGAAGCCCCGACCAAGGGACGTTTCCTCAACAGCCCTATCGGCTGGACCTCGGAAGTGGTCAACAAGCAGAAGCTCAAGGCATATGGGCTGGACGACAGCTACGTGAACTTCCGCAGCGGTTCGGGCGCGGCACTGGATGCCGAGATCAGTTCGTCAATTCATCGTGGCAAGCCGGTGCTGTTTTACTACTGGTCGCCCACGCCGTTGCTCGGCCGCTTCAAGCTGATTCAACTCGAAGAGCCACCGTTCGACGCCGAAGCCTGGAAGACCTTGACCGACGCCGACAACCCCGATCCACGGCCGACCCGTTCCCTGGCCTCCAAGTTGTCGATCGGTGTGTCCACTCCCTTCCAGAAGCAATATCCGCAGATAGCCGAGTTCTTTGCCAAGGTCGAGTTTCCGATCGATCCGCTAAACAAGGCGCTGGCCGAGATGAGCGAGAAACATACACCGCCGCGCCAGGCGGCCGAGGCGTTCATGAAGGCCCATCCGGACGTCTGGCGGGCCTGGCTGTCCAAGGACGTGGCGGATAAAGTCTCCGCCGGAATGTGAGCTGGCGCCGGTATGAGTAATTGGTCTTGCACTCGGCCGCGCACTTCAGGAAAAGCCGACTAGCCTGTTCTGTTCATATCCCTTTCAAGGATCTCTGAACCATGACCCTGTTGTTGGCTCAGTCGCTGGTGACGATCTTCGCCGTGATCAGTCTGGTGCATGTGTATTGGGCGTTGGGTGGCGAGTGGGCGGCGGTGGCGGCGGTCCCGCAGGTACCACAGGAGGGTACTGCGCAACTGAGGCCGGCGTTCAAGCCAAGAGGCTGGATCACGCTGGTGGTGGCCGGGCTATTGCTGTTGATTGCCGTGCTGGTGTGCTTGCGGGTGGGTTGGTGCCTGCCACCCTTGCATCACTGGTCGTTGCAGTGGGTGATCAGCGCGATTGCGATTTTGCTGTTTGCCCGGGCCATTGGCGATTCGGACCTGGTGGGTTTTTTCAAAGAGGTCAAAGGCTCGAAGTTCGCCCGGCTCGACACCTGGGTTTACTCGCCGTTGTGTGTGGTGCTGGGGGCAGGGTTGTTGGCGGTGGCCTGGGTCTGAGACAGGCCGGTCCAGTCAATACTAATCCTTGGTCTAACTACCGCTCTCCGTCCGCCGGCTGCTCACTTCGGCCGGCACATCATCCCCGGCCATGCGTTTGCGAAACAGGGCCGCCCGGGCCAGCAGCAAGGTCGTCACCGGCACGGTAATCGCCAGCAGGATCGGAATCAGCCAGGCGTGCAATACCGGCGCGGACTTGAGCGTCGAAAAGTAGATGATCGAAGCCAGCGCCACGCACCAGGTCCCGAGCGTCGAGGCCAGGGCCGGTGGGTGCATGCGCTGGAAGTAGTCCTTCATGCGCAGCAGGCCCGTGGCGCCGATCAATGCAAACAGGCTGCCGAGCACCAGCAGGATCGCCACCGGGATCTCCACCCACAACGACAATGGCGTATTCATTCGATCACCTCACCACGCAGCAGGAATTTCGCCAGGGCGAAGGAGCCGACGAAACCGAACAGGGCGATCAGCAGCGCCGCCTCGAAGTAGGTGTCACTGGCATAGCGAATACCCAACGCCAGCATCATCAGCATCGCGACGATGTACAGGTAGTCCAGCGCCAGAACCCGGTCCTGGGCCGATGGCCCCTTGAACAGGCGGATCAGGGTCAGGATCATCGCCAGGGAAAAGAAGAACAGGCTCAGCAGGATCGCGTTCGACAGCAACGGGCTCATTCGAAGATCTCCATCAACGGACGTTCGTAGGTCGTCTTGAAGTGCTGGATGAACAGCGCCTCGTCGTCCAGGTCGAAGACGTGCAACAGCAGAATGCTGCGGTCCAGCGCCAGCTCCGACCAGACCGTACCGGGCACCACCGTGGTGATCATCGACAGCGCAGCCAGGCCGTTGGCGTCACGCAAGTCCAGCGGCACCTTGATGAATTGCGAGCGGGGCGGGCGGCGACCGGCATTGAGCACGCTCCAGGCCACGGCGAGGTTGGACACCAGCACATCGCGCCCGACCAGCAGGACCAGGCGCAGGATTACCCAGGGACGACGGATGCGCACCGGCAACGGACGCAGTCTGCGCATCATCAATGGCGCACAGAACCCCAGCGCAGCACCCAGCAGCAGGTTGCCGGGACTGATAGACAGGTTCAGCAGGAGCCACAGCAGCCACAGGGCCAGCGACAGCAGCGGTGCCGGAAACAGGCGCGTCATGGTTGCACCTCCTGCGGGGCCGCTACGGCCGATGGGTTCGGTACGACGCGCGTGTCGAGCACTGCCATCACGTATTGCTGCGGGTTGTACAAGGCATCGGCGGCGGCCTGGGTGTAGCGCAGCAGCGGATCGGCCTTGAAGGTCAGCGCAATGCTCAAGCCCAGCAGGGCGAAGATCGGTACGCATTCCAAGCGTCGCAGCAGGGGCGATGGCCGTTCCGCTGGCGTCCAGAAGCGCTGGATACCCAGGCGCGAGAACGCGATCAGCGATGCCAGCCCGGACACGATCAACAGCACTAGCAGGCCCCACGCGGCGTTGGAAATCGGTGCATCGCCGCTGTTGCCCAAGCCCAAGGGATTGAGCAGGGCACCGATCAAACCGAGTTTTCCGATAAAGCCCGAGAGCGGCGGCATGCCGATGATCAACAAGGCGCAGGCGATGAAGCTCAGGCCGAGAAACGCCATGGTCCAGGGAATCACCTGGCCGACCACGGCTTTCTGGTCGTCGTCGAGGTTGGTGCCTTTGGGTGGGTGCAGGGATTCCAGTGGCCGGGGCAGCAGTTCGGCTTCATCTTCGAGCAGGATTTCGTTGGCCGAGCGCGAGCGCTCGATCAGTTCGGCCAGCAGGAACAGGGCGCTCAACGCCAGGGTGGAACTGAACAGATAGAACAGCGCCGCGCCGACCAGGTTCGGCTGGGAGAAACCGATGGTCGACAACAGGATGCCCGCTGACACCAGGATGCTCAGGCTGGCCATGCGCTCCAGGCGTTGTGCGGCGAGGGTCGCAATGGCGGCGCAGACGATGGTCGCCATGCCGCCGTAGATCAGCCAGTCGCCGCCAAAGAAAGCCGAAGTCCCGGCCTTGGCGGAGAACAGCAGCGTCCACAGGCGCAGCAAGGTGTAGACGCCGACCTTGGTCATGATCGCGAACATCGCCGCCACCGGGGCGCTGGCCGAGGAATAGGCCGGCACCAGCCAGAAGTTCAGCGGCCACATGCCGGCCTTGGCCAGGAACGCGATGGCCAGGATCCCCGCGCCGGCGTGAAGCAAGCCGCGATCAGCTTCGGACACCAGCGGGATTTTCACCGCCAGGTCGGCCATGTTCAGCGTGCCGGTGACCCCATAGATCAGCGCCGCGCCAATCAGGAACAGCGACGAGGCCAGCAGGTTGATCGAGATGTAATGCAGCCCCGACGACACCCGCGCCCGGCCCGAGCCGTGGAGCATCAACCCGTAGGACGCGGCCAGCAACACCTCGAAGAACACGAACAGGTTGAACAGGTCAGCGGTGAGGAACGCGCCGTAAAGGCCCATCAACTGGATCTGGAACAGCGCGTGAAAACTCGAGCCTGCGCTGTCCCAGCGTGCCATGGCAAACAGCAGGGCACTGACGCCGATGATGCCGGTCAGCACCAGCATCAGCGCCGACAGGCGATCGACCACCAGCACCAGGCCGAACGGCACTTGCCAGTTGCTCGGCAGGTACACACCGATGGAACCGGGCACGCCGGTGGTCTGTGTCCATTGCAACAATGCCAGGGCAATGCCCAGCCCGAGCAGGCTGGAGAACAGATTGATCTTCGCCTTGAGCGGCCGGTGCTTCTCGCCGAGCATCAGCATGATCGCGGCGGTCAGCAGCGGCAGCAGAATGGGTGCGACGATCAGGTGAGTCATCGCCATCATTCCTTGGGCTCCCGGCCATCCACATGGTCAGTGCCGGTCAGGCCCCGGGAGGCCAGCAGCACCACCAGGAACAACGCGGTCATGGCGAAGCTGATGACGATCGCCGTGAGTACCAGTGCCTGCGGCAGCGGGTCGGTGTAGTGCAACAGATCCTGCGGCACGCCGTCTTTGATGATCGGTTCCTTGCCGATGAACAGGCTGCCCATGCTGAAGATGAACAGATTGACGCCGTAGGACAGCAGGCACAGGCCCATGACCACCTGGAACGTCCGTGGGCGCAGGATCAGCCAGACGCCGGACGCGGCCAGTACGCCGATGGCGATTGCGATGACTTCTTCCATCAGACGGCTCCTTTGGCGGCAACGGATCTGGGCTGGGCGGCGGTTTTGTGGCCGCGCACCGATTGGTGGGCAAGGGCGGTGAGGATCAACAGGGTCGAACCGACCACCACGCCGTACACGCCGATGTCGAAGAACAGCGCGCTGGCCAGGTGAATGTCACCCAGCAGCGGCAACGAAAAATGCCAGGTGTGGGTGGTCAGGAACGGATAGCCGACCAGCATCGCCCCCAGCCCGGTGGCCGTGGCAATCATCAGTCCCGTACCCATCCAGCGCAGTGGCCGCAGGCTCATTTGCGCCTCGACCCACTGCGTGCCGGCGACCATGTATTGCAGGATGAACGCCACCGACATCACCAGCCCGGCGACAAAGCCGCCGCCCGGTTGATTGTGCCCGCGCATGAACAGGTAGAACGACACCACCAGCGCCACCGGCAACAGCAGGCGCACCAGCACCGCCGGCACCATCATGAAGCCGAGGGCGGTGTCGCTGGCGTGGCGCGGGTTGACCAGGTCGGTGACCACGTCCGGGGCGAGCAGGCGTTGCTGGGCCGGTAGTTGAAGGCTTTCTTTCGGTGGGCGGAAACGGCGTAGCAGGGCATACACGGTCAGGGCCACGGCCACCAGCACGGTGATTTCACCGAGGGTGTCGAAACCACGGAAATCCACCAGCATCACGTTGACCACGTTGCTGCCACCGCCTTCGGGCAAGGCGCGACTCAGGTAGAACGAGGAAATGTCGTTGGGGGTCTGGCGCGTCAGCATGGCGTAGGCCAGCAGCGCCATGCCGACACCGACCGAGGTCGACAGCAGCAAGTCGCGGATACGCCGCACCCGCGCTCGACGCAGACTGCCCGGTAACGGCGAGACTTCTTCGATCCGCCGTGGCAGCCAGCGCAGGCCAAGCAGGATCAGCACCGTGGTCACCACTTCGACCGCCAGTTGGGTCAGGGCCAGGTCCGGCGCGGAAAACCAGACGAAGGTGACGCAGGTCATCAGGCCGCAGACGCTGACCATGGTCAGGGCCGCGAGCCGGTGGTACTTGGCCTGATAGGCCGCGCCGAGGGCGCAGGCGATGGCCAGCAACCACAAGGTGACGAACACGATCGACCCGGGAATTTTCGGCCGGTCACCCCAGTGAAGGCTGCTGTGCAGCATGGGGATCAACCCGGCCAGTACGGCGGCGAACACCACCAGGAACAACTGCATTTGCAGGCGCCGGGTGCCAATCCTGGGCTCCAGGCGACGGGCCAGGCGGATGATGGCGACCAGCGCGTATTCGAACAGGTGCTTGCCGTCCAGGCGACCGATGACGGGCAGACGGTCGAAGCGCCCGCGCTTGAATTGATTGCGCAGCAGCAGATAAAGCACGGAGCCGCAGGACAAGGCGATCAGGCTCATGATCATCGGCGCGTTCAGGCCGTGCCAGATGGCCAGGCTGTACTCGGGCAGCGTGCCGCCAACCACCGGTTGCGCCGCCGCCGCGAGCAGCGGGCCGACTATCTGGGCCGGGAAGATCCCCACCAGCAGGCAAGTGAATACCAGCAATTCCACCGGTGCGCGCATCCAGCGCGGTGGCTCGTGGGGCGTGTGGGGCAGGTCGGTCGCGGGCGGACCGAAGAACACATCCACGGTGAAACGCAGGGAGTAGGCGACGCTGAAGGTACCGGCAATGGTTGCCACGATCGGCAAGCTCAGTTCGACCCAGCGCGTGGCATTGATGAACACGGTTTCGGCGAAGAACATCTCTTTGGACAGGAAACCGTTGAGCAACGGCACGCCGGCCATCGAGGCGCTGGCGACCATGGCCAGGGTGGCGGTAAACGGCATCAACTTGTATAGGCCGCTGAGTTTGCGGATATCGCGGGTGCCACTTTCGTGGTCGATGATGCCGGCGGCCATGAACAACGAGGCCTTGAACGTCGCGTGGTTGAGGATGTGGAACACTGCGGCGACGGCGGCCAGGGGGCTGTTCAAGCCGAGCAACAGGGTGATCAGGCCCAGGTGGCTGATGGTCGAGTAGGCCAGCAATCCCTTGAGGTCGTTCTGGAACATCGCGCAATACGCCCCGAGCAACAGGGTGCAGGCGCCGGCGCCGCTGACGATGTAGAACCACTCTTCACTGCCCGACAGCGACGGCCATAGCCGCGCGAGCAGGAAGACCCCGGCCTTGACCATGGTCGCCGAGTGCAAATACGCCGACACGGGCGTCGGCGCGGCCATGGCGTGGGGCAGCCAGAAGTGAAAGGGAAACTGCGCACTTTTGCTCAGGGCGCCGATCAGGATCAGGGGCAACAGGATCGGGTAGAGGGCATGGGCGCGAATCAGGTTGCCGGCGGCCAGGACCTTGTCCAGGTCATAGCTGCCGACCACATGGCCGAGCAGCATGACCCCCGCCAGCAGGCACAAACCGCCTGCACCGGTCACCATCAGCGCCATGTAGGCACCGCGCCGGGCATCGGCGCGATGGTGCCAGTAGCCGATCAACAGGAACGAGAAGAGGCTGGTCAGCTCCCAGAAAAACACGATCTGGATCAGGTTGCCGGAAATCACCAGCCCGAGCATGGCGCCCATGAAGGCCAGGAAAAACGCGAAGAATCGCGGCACCGGATCGTTCGGCGACATGTAGTAGCGGGCGTACAGCGAAACCAGGGTGCCGATGCCCAGCACCAGCATGGAGAACAGCCAGGCGAAACCGTCCATGCGCAGGACGAAGTTCAGGCCCAGGCTGGGCAGCCATGAAAACTCTTCGCGAATGACGCCGCCATCGGCGATCTGCGGGTACAGGAAGGCGACCTGAAGAGTACCAATCAGGGCGATCAGGCCAGCCAGCAGGGATTCGGCGTTACGTGCATTGTGCGGCAACACGGCCGCCAAACAGCTGCCTATGAAAGGCAGAAGCAGTAGAACTATCAGGGACATAGGCTTCTAATCTGCGGAAGTTTGTGAAGCATTATACGTGCCAGCTCCCGGATCAACAAACGCCAAGCTGTCGCAGAATCCTACACGGTAGACGGAAATGCCCTGATTCACATTGTTTCTGGTTGAGGGGTTCGCCTGTGCCGACGCTTTCGCGAGCAAGCCCGCTCCCACAGTGTCCGCGTCGTTCACAAATTATGTGAACAACTCTGAACCTGTGGGAGCGGGCTTGCTCGCGATGGCGGTCTATCTGGCAATGCAGAGTTTGCGGTTTATCACTGTGTTTCCTGCTCCTGCTCCTGCTCCTGCTCCAGTTCCTGCTCAGCCGCCTTACCCTTGGTCTTCAATTCACTGACAATCACTGCCACTACAATCAACCCGGCCCCGACCAGGGCAATGGCCGGCAAGCGTTCCCCGGCAATGCGCCCGACAATCCCGGCCCATACCGGCTCGCCGGCATAGATCAGCGTGGCGCGGGTCGGTGACACGCTTTTCTGTGCCCAGTTCATTGCCACCTGAATCGCCGCACTTGCTGCCCCAAGTCCCAGCGCGCTGCACAGCAGCAACCAGGAGAAGTCCGGAATCGCCTCGTTGGTCGGCACCACCATCAGGAACGACAGCGCTGAAGTGACCGCCAATTGCACCACCGTCACCCGGCGCACATCGACTTGGCCGGCATAGGTGCTGATCAGGATGATCTCCGCCGCAATGGCCACGGCGCTGATCAAGGTGGCGATTTCACCGGGGCTGAAATTGAACGACGCACCGGACGGCCCGGACAGCAGCATCAACCCGGTAAAAGCCAGCATGATGCCGATGCTCGGCATCAACCCCGGACGCCGCCCCAGCACCAGCCATTGCAGCAACGGCACAAACGGGACGTACAGCGCGGTAATGAATGCCGATTGGCTGCTGGGAATGCTCTGCAACCCGACCGTCTGCAAGCCGTAGCCGAGCATGATCGCCACGCCGATAAACGTCCCGGCCTTGAGTTCGAACAGGGTCAGGTCGCGCAGGTGACGCCAGGAAAACAGGGCGACGATGCTCGCGGCGGCGGCAAAGCGCAGGCCGACGAAAAACATCGGGCCGCTGACAGTCATCGCATGCTGTACCAGCAGGAAGGTACCGCCCCAGACCATCGTGATCAGCACCAGCACGCATTCGGCCTTGCTGAACCTTGTAAAACGGGAGGAAGCCTTTGGGGAGTTCGCCGACGTCATGACCTTGCACGCTACTGGAGGGGGACGCACAATGCGTCGTATGTTGCGCAGTATACTGCCCAACCCCACTCAGTGAGCAATATAGTGCACAAAGATTCTACCCAACGGGCATCGGTCCTCCAGCACGTCAGTCAAAATGTCCGTCGTTTGCGCCATGCCGCCGACCTGAGCCAGACGGCGCTGGCGGAAAAGTCCGGTGTCAGCCGTCGCATGCTGGTGGCGATCGAGGCGGGGGAAAAGAACGTCAGCCTGACCACCCTCGATCGCGTCGCCGAAGCCCTCGACGTCGCCTTCAGTGATTTGATCCAGGCCCCCGACGCCCGCGATACCAGCCGTATCAACGAGCTGGCCTGGACCGGCACCATCCCCGGCAGCAGAGCGGTGTTGCTCTCCAAGGCCCACGCCAGCCGTGAAGTCGAGCAGTGGGAATGGTGCCTGCAACCGGGCGAGGTGTATCCGTCGGAGCCGGATGCCGATGGCTGGAGCGAGCAGATTTATGTCTTCGAAGGTTGCCTGACCGTTATGCTCGGCGACCAGGCGCAGAATATCGCGGCGGGTGAATTCTTCATGTTCGCCAGCAACCAACCGCACTGTTATCGCAACGACGGGGCGGTGGCGGCGAAGTTTGTGCGTAATGTGGTGATCTGAACAGGGAGTGCACGATGGGCCAGAGCTTGATCAATGACGCCGACATCCTGATTGTCGGCGGCGGCCTCAGTGGCGCGATGCTGGCGGCGCAGTTGATGCGTTTGCCGGGCCGGCGCCGGGTGCTGGTGATCGAGCCCCGGGCCGAGTTGGGCCGGGGCGAAGCCTACAGCGCGGTGGAACTGGGCCATACCCTTAACGGCAATGCGGCGCGGATGAGTGTCGACCCGGACAACGCCGACGACCTGACCCAATGGTTGACCGAGTACATCGAGGCGGGCGGCTGGCCGGAGTCGGATCAGCAACACGTGCCGATCAGCGAGCTGTTTCCGCCACGGGGGATTTTCGGCCTGTACGCCCGGCAGCGCCTGGCACAAGCGCAGGCGGTGGGCGCCTTGAACGGTTCGACGGTCGAGCATGTGCAGGCCGAAGTGGTCGATTTGCAAGCCGATGCCGACGCCGTGCGGTTGACCTTGAGCGACAGCCGATGCGTGCAGGGCGCTTTTGCAGTACTGGCCACCGGGATGTTTCCCGCCGCGCGCACGCCACAAACCCGGTCCAGCGGCTTGAATGCGGCGGCCCTCGATCCGTGGGACGTGGCGGCCATGCAACGGCTCGATCCGCAATCGACAGTCATGATCATCGGCTCGGGCCTGACCATGGTCGACGCCGTGGTGTCCCTGGAACAGGCCGGGCATCGTGGCCCGATCGAAGTGTTTTCCCGTCATGGCCTGCTGCCCCATGTGCGTCGCCAGCCACCGGCCTGGGTGGACTTTCTCGCCGAGGATCAGAGCATCCGCACACCCCGCCAGTTAATGCGCGAACTGCGTCGGCACTGCCGGGACGCCATCGCCCAGGGCATCGACTGGCAGGCGCCACTGGACACGGTGCGGGCACACATCGGCCGCTTGTGGCATCAGGCGACGGATGTGCAGCGCCGGCAGTTCGTGCGGCATGTGCGGCCGTGGTGGGAAAGCCATCACCACCGCTCGCCACCCTTGAGCGCCGAACTGGTGGAGCGCTTGTATAAAGAAGGGCGGTTGCGTATTCACGCAGCCTCTTACCAGGGCCTTGAGCCATCGCTGAATGGCGAGGTGAGTATTCGCCTTCGACGGCGCGGCGAGGCGCAGACCTGCGTGGTCAGTGGTGCAGCCCTGATCAACTCTAGCGGTATCGAATACGACTGGCGCCGGGTCGCGCGGCCGTTGCCCCGGCAACTGCTCGCCCGTGGCCTGGTCCGACCGGGGCCGTTGGCTCTGGGCATCGCCGCAGAGGTCGATGGCGCGGTCCTGAACGCCGAGGGCCAGCCCGCCAGTCGCCTGTTTGCCATGGGCCCGCCGTTGCGCGGAATGTGGTGGGAAAGTACCGCCGTCACCGATGTGGCGAGCCAGGCCAAGGCGTTGGCCGAGCGGCTGGTGGGCTAGTCGTCCCTTTAACACACCGCGCAGTCAGCGCCTCTTGCCAGTGTGCCACTGACGGGACTCGTCGATCAGGTTGTGGGTCTGAGTGCATATCCGTTTCCTTAGTAACGGCGGCTTATGGTTTCGCCCTTACGGCGAGTCCCTTTTGGCAGACGCCCCAAAAGGAACCAAAAGGTCTCGCCCCGAACGTACGGCCCCTCGCTTGGGCTCGGGGTTCCTTCGCTCCGGCATTCATCCGGGGGCATCGCCTCCGGTCGGCTTCGCTCGACCTCCTCTCGATGTGTTCGGCTTCGCCGAACGGCGCTGCGCGCCTACCCCCGGATGAACGCCTCCACTCAGCCTTCCGAGGGGGCGGGTGGATCAAGATCAAAAGCTGCAGGCGAGCTAACGCTCGGCCTGATGAGTGGTGAAGAGCATTGGTGTACGCCGCTCTGCCTTTGTTTTCTGTAGGAGCGAGCCTGCTCGCGATGGCGGCCTGCCAGCCGATCGAAATCTTTCAGATGTACTGAGTACCTGTGGGAGCGAGCTTGGTCCGGGCGGCGTTCCGACGATGGCGGCATACGAGCCAACCATTCACTTGCAGTTGTCCCAGCCCATTGGATTGAGCTTGGTTGGGCACTGCTCCAGTGATGGTAGCCAGACCACCGCTGGGTTGCTTCCATCAATGCACTCGGTAAAAAAACCGCGGCCCCCACCCGAGGCCGCAGTTATCCATAGGGTTCAAGCCTGCCCCATCAACCAACGTGGCTAATGGGGCGCAGGCTTAGTTGGCGATCACCGGCACCGTCCGCACGGAGCCTTGGGACGAGGTGATCGTGGCGGTCGGGTTCGCCGACGGAACGACCGTGGTGGTGTTGTTCACCGTCAACCGCCAGCGACCGTTCACCGGTACGGTGGTGGTGCCCAGGGTGACCAGCCCGGTCGGCGTGGTGACCTTGATGGTGATGGTGTTGCCGGTGGTCACCGATGAGGTGCCGGCAAAGTTCCAGGTGAAGCGGTTATTGGAGCGGGCGCTCACCGTTGCGGTGGTCACTGCGAAGGTTTCCGCTGCAGGCCGTGGCGAGACCTGCACCGTGACCGTGGCCGGCGACGTCGACTGGGCGCCGAAACTGTCCCGGGCGATGTAGGTGAAGGTTGTGGTGAAGGCCGTGGTGAAGGTGGCCGGTGGGGTATAGGTGAGCACCGTGCCGTTACTGCTGACGGTGCCGCGATTTGCCGGTGGCTGAGTGAAGCTGGCGACCGCGAGTGGCACATTGCCTTCTGGGTCGGTGTCGTTGGCCAGCACGTTGATTGGAATCGCCACACCCAGTGTCGTGACGGCATCGGCGACTGCCACCGGAGGCCGGTTAGGCGCCACGGTAATGGTCACGGTTGCCGCTGTCGTCGAGGCCAGGCCTTTGACGTCCTGGGCCTTGTAGGTGAAGGTCGTGGTCAGTGGCGCGTTGACGACAGCGGGAGGGGTGTAGACCACCGCCGTAGTGCCGCTCAATGCCACGGAGCCCTGGTCGGTGGCCGGTTGGGTCAGCGCGGTAATGCTTAGCGGCGTATTGCCGTCCGGGTCCCTGTCGTTGGCCAGCAGGTTGAGGGTGATCGGCACGCCGAAGCTGGTGCCGCCGGTATCGGCGACGGAGATCGGTGCCTGGTTCGCACCGGTGTCCGGCGCCGTGCCCACGACGACAACGGGCTCGGTGTCACTGCCGCCGGCGGCGGATTTGACCGTAACGGTTGCAGGGGGTTGGGTCAGGTCAGCCACCGTCAGGCGTTGCAGGATTCCGGTTTTCGACAGCCGCCCGTAACCTTGGGCGACCATGTCCGGTACCACCACTTCGTCCGTGGAGGTGGCCTCGATCAGCAGGCTGTGGTTGCTCCAGCTGTAACGGGCGGTCTGGATTTTCACCACGTCCGAGAGCTTGCTCGACACCGCGGTCGGGCGGGTGGTCCCGGCGGGGTTGGTGGCGGTGACTACCACGACCGGCGGCACCGTTCCGTTGGCCAGCAGATGCTGGGCGAAGAACACGCCGTTGTTGTCGCTCACCATGTTGGTCTGGCAAGGCGACACAGGCGGGCCGGGGACCAGGGCGATGCTTTCGCGAAAGCACAGGGTCGAACCGTTGGCGGCTTTGGCAAACACTTCGACCCGGGTGTTGTTGCCGCCGGTGCCGGCTATGCGGCGGTAGGTGGCACGGGTCATGTCCACCGCGGTTTGCGCGCGGTTGTCGAGCACCTTGCCGGACAGGGTGAAGAGGTTGGTCTGGAGGGTCCCGGCCGGACCCTGGATGCGCACGAAGTTGGTGTTGTTGGGGCTGCCGGTCACGGCTTCGGTGAGGTTGGGGTCGCCGACGAAGGTTTCGACAGCGCCGGTGTCCGGGTTCACCTCGGTGTAGGGGCCGTTGACGCTGCGCAGGAACGGCCCGATCGCACCGTTGACCGCACCGCTGAAAACCCCCGGCGCACCGATGCCGACGTCCCTGGTGATGTTGATCGCCCGGCGGCCGGGGGTGGTGACGTTGACCGTTTCCACGCCATAGGGATGGGTAATGGTGTAGGTCCCGGCAATGGGAATGTTCACCCGCAGACGAATCCGCGCGAAGCTGATCTGGTCGCCATCGAGCGGGTTGCCGCCGGCAAATGCAGCCTCGATCCCGGCGACATAGGCGTCCATACCGTAGCCGGCGGTGTTGTTGGGGATGCTGGTCTCGGCAAGGAACCAGAAGGCTTCGTCTGGCCAGTTATCCGGGAACACCATCGGCAGGGTGTCGTCGAAAATGCCCGGCGTCGGCAGCAGGGTGCACATGTAGGCCGGTGGCACGCTGGCTCCCACCCGCGAACTGGCGGCGCGTGACTGGCACAGCTCCATCGACAGCAGATTCTTGTCCTGGTACCAGATCGGGAATTTCCCGGTGGCAAAGGTGTAAGGGCCGGGATCGACGGCGGCGAGTTGCGCGAAAGCACTGCCGGTGAGCGATAGAGTCAGTCCCAGGGCGTTGAGCGCCAGGCGTGGCCGTTTGTTCATGATGCCTCCTGATGAGGATCTGGGCATGTGGGCGTTCATTGCACGATGACCACTTCTTCGGTATCGCTGCCGCCATTGGAGGACGACACACGAACCTGGGCTGGCGGAATCGGCGAGATGCCGGTGGCCAGGCTTTTCACTGCGCCGTCACCACTCAGGGCGCCGATGGCGATGCCGGTGCCGGAGGTAGCGGTGAGCACCGGTGGCGACGTTTCATCACTTGTGGAGGCCACGATGGTGATTTGCCCGGTGCTCAGGCTGTACTCGGCGCGTGAGATCGTCACCAGGTCGGTCAGCGGCATGGGCAGGGTTGTCGGCGTACTGCTGGCGATGGCCAGGTGGTTGTCGGCGGTCACCTGCAAGGTGCTCGGCAGCGTCGGATTGTTCGGCGACTGCGCATACCAGTGGCCGGTGGTGTTCGCTTCGGTGAAGTTCAACACCGGATTGTTGCTGTCCAGGGTCACGGTGGCCGGTGGCGGCGGGGCCATCACGAACACGTCCTGCTGGGCCACCGGGGCGCTGGTGCCAGCTTGTCGCGAGTAGGTGCTGCGCTCGGCGATTACCGGGGTCGGCCGGACTACCTTCGACAACTTGCCCGATACGGCGAAGAGGTTGGTGCGCAAGTCCAGACCATTGGGGCCTTCGATGCGCACGTAGTTGGTGTTGAACGGGCTGCCGGTGACGGCTTCGGTGAGGTTCGGATCGCCAACGAACTGTTCGGCCTGGCCAGTGCTCGGGTTGGTCTCGGCGTAGGGTCCATTGACGCTGCGCAGGAACGGCCCGACTTCGCCCTTGAGCGCGCCATTGTAGGTTTTTGGCGCACCGATACCGATGTCCCGGGTCATGTTGATCGCCCGCCGGCCGGGAGTGTCGACGTTGAACACTTCGACGCCGTAGGGGTGGGTGATGACGTAAGTGCCGGCGGTGGGCACGTCGATGCGAACACGAATACGGGCGAAGCTGATCTGGTCACCGTCCAGTGGATCCCCACCACTGAAGGCTGCTTCGAGCGCCGAGACATAAGTCAGGTCAATGCCTCGGGCGGCATCGACAATGGTCGTTTCGCCAGTGGCCCAGAACGCTTCGTCGGGGAAATTGGTCGGGAAGACCAACGGTTGGGTGTCATCGAAAATGCCGGGATTAGGGATCAGCGAGCACATGTAAGTCGGGGCGCCTGGTGCGCTGGCAACCCTGGAACTGACAGCCTTTGATAAACACAGGTCAAGGGTTCGGCCATGGCTGTCTTGATACCAGGAGGCGAAGTTGCCATTGGCTGGCAGGTAGGGTCCGGGATCTACGGCAAACAGCGCTGCCTGGGCAATGCCTTGGGCTAGAGCGGTCATAACCAGGGCAGTCGCGGTTTTGCACAGTAACGGGTGCATGAGTATTCCCTCTGTCGAAGTACCTGCCCCTTGGGGTGGGCCAGTTGGCATGGGTGTTTGGCAACTTCCATACCAATCGGCGAAAACGCCCGTAAGAAGCCCGCAGTAAAGGCCTTGGCGCAATCGTTGGC